>JBARCH010000193.1:0-19411 GCA_049793875.1 Pseudolabrys sp.
TGCCGAAGCAAGAGCAGATCACAACCCATTTTTGCATTCAGGGATGGTCGGGCGTCGCAAAATGGGGCGGCGTGCCCATGCGCCACATCCTCGATCTCGTGCGTCCGACGCCCAATGCCCGTTACGCAGTCTTCTACTCACTTGCCGACGGCAGCGACGCCGGGCGCTATTACGATGTGCATCGCATGTCCAACATGCGCCATGACCTAACTATCCTTGCTTATGAGATGAACGGTGCGCCCGTCAGTGTCCTGCACGGTGCACCATTGCGGCTGCGCTGTGAAAACGAGCTCGGGTTCAAGATGGTGAATTGGATCGCGGCAATTGAATTCGTTCATGACTTCGCAGATCTGGGCGCAGGCCAGGGCGGATACAATGAGGATCATGAATTCTACGGTTACCGGATGCCGATCTGACGGCGGCGTTACCGCTGCAGACGCGCACCGGTCAGAGGCCTGTCGCGGGTTTAACTTCTCGCGCCCTGTCCAAAAACCTCTCACAGCCCCCGGATACGCAGTTTGTGCGCCAGTTCGCCGATGATGCCACGACGGAACAACAGCACGCAGGCGACAAAAATAGCACCCTGGATCACCAGCACCCATTCGCCGACTGACACGAGCTTGTACTGGCAACGCTCAGGAGCCTTCGGAAATGGGGCCAGACGCTTGTCCCTGCGGCCGCCGGTCGCATCGATGGCCGCTGGATCGGAAGCACAAAGACGCCGTTGATCGCCTCGGACAGAGCCAGGCCGTTGAAAGACTCAGGCCAAGAGGCAAAAGAAGAGACAAGCACCGCGCTAATTGGCGAGCACGCTATCGATGAGCTTGCGGCATTCACCAAGCTCATGCAGCGCGGCATGCAGCTTGCGCAATTCCTCGCGCGAAAGACCTTCAGCGGGCGTGGCGCTCACCACCGGCGCAGCCAGCGGAGCGTCTTCGCCGTGGTGGGTTGCCCGATCGCCCGCATCGATGTGCGGCATCGGTGCACTCTTGAGCGGCGGCTCGACACGCTCGCCGATTTCACGTTCGCCAAGATCGCGGCCGAGCAGCGACGGCAATCGGCCAAGCAATCCACGGCCGCTTTCCTCCCCAAGCTGGTCGTCGGCCTCCTGCGCGATATCCTCCGCGGAATCTTCTTCGTCTCCGGCAACATGCGGCGGCTGGGGCGCACCCTCGCGCCAGACCGCCTCGACGAACCTGGAACCTTGCTCGCGCAAGATGCGCTGCACGCCCCGGATCGTGTAGCCTTCGCCGTAAAGAAGATGACGGATGCCGCGCAGCAGATCCACATCGTCCGGCCTGTAGTAGCGGCGGCCTCCGCCGCGCTTCATCGGCTTGATTTCGCGGAACCTGCTTTCCCAGAACCGCAACACGTGTTGCGGAAGATCGAGTTCATCCGCGACCTCGCTGATGGTGCGAAATGCATCCGGCGCCTTGTTATCCAAAGCCGGCCTCCTCGATAGGATTTTTGGACTCTAACGCGTAGTTCAGACGTGCTCGGCGCCGCCGTTGATGCGTTGCTTCAGGATCGCCGAGGGCTTGAATACCATCACCCGCCGTGGGGAGATCGGCACTTCTTTGCCGGTCTTGGGATTTCGCCCAATCCGCTCGCCTTTTTTGCGCACCACGAACGACCCGAACGAAGAAAGCTTCACGGTTTCACCACGCTCAAGGCAGTCGGTGATCTCTTTGAGCACCAACTCCACCAAAGTCGCTGATTCCGTCCGCGAAAGGCCGACTTTTTGATAGACGGCTTCACACAGGTCCGCACGCGTAACTGTTTTTCCGGTCATCTCCTGCCCCCGCCAGGCCCACTCTCGGCGAAGATATCCCGCTGAATTATCGACGATATTAGCTTGATCCCGGTGGGTCAACCGGGCGGTAAAATAATGTGAGGCCCTCGGTGGATTTACCACCGGACCAGGGCGGCCCCCCACGTAAAGCCTCCGCCCATGGCCTCAAGCAAAACCAGGTCGCCCTTTTTAATGCGACCGTCCTTCACGGCGACGTTCAGCGCCAATGGAATGGAGGCCGCGGAGGTATTTCCGTGCTCGCCGACAGTTATGACGACCTTTTCCGGCGCTATTCCCAGTTTGCGAGCGCTATCGTCGATAATGCGTTTATTGGCTTGGTGCGGGACAAACCAGTCGATGTCCGACGCCGTGTAGCCTGTGGCCCGGAAGGCATCCTCGATCACGTCTGTGATCATCGCGACGGCATGCTTGAAGACCGCGCGGCCCTCCATCCGCAGATGGCCCACCGTCTGGGTCGAGGACGGCCCGCCATCCACATAAAGCTTGCTCTTGTGGCGACCGTCCGAGCGCAAATGGGTGGTCAGGATACCTCGATCCTCGCGGTTGCCGGGCTGCTGCTGCGCTTCCAGCACGACCGCCCCCGCCCCGTCCCCGAACAGCACGCAGGTCGTCCGGTCGGACCAGTCGAGGATGCGCGAAAAGGTCTCAGCGCCGACCACCAGTGCCCGCTTGTAGATGCCCGTCCGCAACATGCCGTCCACGACCGCCAGAGCGTAGACGAAGCCGGAACACACAGCCTGCAAGTCAAATGCCGCGCCGCGCGTGATCCCGAGCCCCGTCTGGAGCGTGACGGCGCTCGCCGGAAACGTGTTGTCGGGTGTGGAGGTGGCCAGAACGATCAGGTCGATCGTCTGCGCATCGACATGCGCATTGGCCAGCGCCGCGCGCGCTGCCGCTATGGCAAGATCGGAGGTCACCTCGCCGGTCGCGGCGATGTGCCGCTCGCGAATACCGGTCCGTTGCACGATCCATTCGTCGGACGTATCGACGCTGCGCGCCAATTCGGCATTTGAGAGGACCCGGGCCGGCAGATAACTACCGCAGCCAAGCACCACCGACCGCATAACCGTCACGAACCGGCTCCACCCGCAATCCGTGCGGTCACGCTGGCGGTGCGCTCGCGCGCGTGCGATTGCGCAATCTTGGCCAGCAATTCGTAGCGCACCATGTCGTAACCCATGTCGATTGCCGCAGCGAAACCTTCGATATCCGCGCCGCCGTGGCTCTTGATGATGATGCCGTTAAGTCCAAGAAAAACGCCGCCGTTGGCTTTGCGCGGATCCATCTTTTCGCGCAACGTGCGGAATGCCTGCCGCGCCAGCAAATAGCCAAGGCGAGCCTGCCAGGTCCGGCTCATTGCGCTGCGCAGATACTGCCCGAACTGACGCGCGGTGCCTTCCGCGGTCTTGAGCGCGATATTGCCGGAGAACCCCTCGGTGACGACCACATCGACCGTACCTTTGCCGATGTCGTCGCCTTCGACAAAACCCATATAATCGAAATACGGGAACTTGCCTTCGCGCAGGATTTGGCCGGCCTCGCGCACCTCTTCAAGGCCCTTTACTTCCTCGACGCCGATATTCAGCAAGCCGACGGTCGGCCGTTCGATATCAAACAGCACACGCGCCATTGCGCTGCCCATGGCCGCGAGGCTGACGAGATGGCCCGCATCGGCGCCGATCGACGCCCCGACATCGAGCACGATCGATTCACCCTTGACGGTCGGCCACAGCGCCGCGATCGCCGGTCTCTCGATGTCCGGCAACATCTTGAGGTTGAAGCGAGCCATCGCCATCAGCGCACCGGTATTGCCGGCCGAGACGGTGGCGTCTGCCGCGCCTTTTTTTACTGCGTCGATGGCGAGCCACATCGACGACTTCCAGCGTCCGTAGCGCAACGCCTGGCTTGGCTTGTCGTCCATCCGAATGGCGATCTCGGTATGGACCAATGAGGCGTTGGCTTTGAGCTTTGGGTGAACTTCGAGCAACGGCTCGACCACCGCGCGATCGCCGAACAGAAGGAATTCAATGTCCGGATGACGGGTGAGCGACAACGCGGCGCCGGGGATCACGACGGATGCCCCGTGGTCGCCGCCCATGACATCCAGCGCGATGCGAACCTTATCGGGCATAAGCCAACCTTGGCAGCGTGGATTGAGGCACCGGCGGTTCGCTGCGCGGTACGCGTGTGACAAAGGCGACCATAGCCCGTCGGCGACAGGAAAAAAACCGGGTCTCGACGCCTATCGTAAGGGCTTCAATAATCACGATTGTCCGTCGCCGGAACGCTTCTTGAGAGTTTCAAGAGCAGCAAAGGGATTTGAAGCCGGTTCATTGCTTTCAAGATCGGAGAAATTCGCACCTTCTTTGCGTGGATAGGGGTCGACACCGAGCAGCAGAAATTCCGTCGCGATCGCACCGAGGTCGACGACACCGCCAATCAGTGGATCCGGACCGTCGTTCGCGGAACGCGCAGGCCTGCTTCCGCCCTTGCTTTTGGCCTTTTGCGGGCCAATGGAAGGCGCGAACAGCAGATCGATGGTTTCCACAATGTCGCTCTCGATCGGCTCGAGCGTTACAACGCAGGTCTGCCCGACCCGTGCAGTCACCCGGCCGGCTACATGAACGCCCGCGCCCTGCGGCGTGATATCGAACTGGGCCGAAAGTCGCGGCAACGCGCGCAACGATCCCAACCCAGCAATCGCCTCCCGCGCGGCCTCGGGTGCTTCCAGATCGAAATGCTGGCCGGATTCCGGAATATCCTCCACGGCTACCGGCTCGCTCCAGGGTTGCTCTATTTTCTCAATCATAATCAGTGCTTTATATACTCTTTTTCGCGTATCTTCTCAGGATCTGGAAAGCCGATCTCTCCCTGCGCCAAGGTATCATAGCGCTGCCCTGACAGGAGGCGAACCGCCTCGGTCATATAGGCAACAAGCCGGCTAACGGCGACCGGCGTTGCTGCAGTAGCCGCATTCTCGACATTGCGCGTAATCGCCTCCGACAAGGCATGATCGTTGCCCGCAGCAAACGCAACTTCGTAGGCACGCAAGCAGCCATAAAATGCCGCGCCAATCCGCTGCATTTTTTTAGGGACAGCGAGGTCGCCGACACCCATTTCCCGAAGGTTATGGTCCATGTCCTGGCAAAACCTGTCGAAAACCGCCTGCCCGAGTTTTCGATGCTCGACCGGTTCCACAGCAAGCCGGTGGTATAGCAGCGCCAGATGCAGCACAATCAGATCGAAACGGCCGTTAACCGTGTCGGCAACCGCGTAGTCGCGGTAAAAACTCGGCATTCGCGCCTGCGCCACGATCATGCCATAGAGGGTAGAAATGGTTGTTGACCGCGGGTTGCGGCGAGAGAAGGGCCAAATCATCTGGTTTGTTCGTTGATCACCGCGGCTGTGCCGCCGGGTACGTCAACGCCCTGACCGATGCAAGACCGAAATGAAGCCGTCCCGTAGCTCCACATTATTGGCCTTTGCGCGCCAGCGCGTGAGTTCCGCCCGCCTCGGGCCGGCGCTGGCGTTGAGCCTCGCGCTCGTCGTCGCCGCCTGCAGCAATTTCGGCGAAACCTTGCAGCGCGGCTACGTCCTGCCTGAGGGCGCGCTCGAACAGATTCCGATCGGGGCGACGCAAGAGCAGGTATTGATCGTGCTCGGGACGCCCTCGACTGTCGCCACGGTGAACGGCGAGGCTTTCTATTACATCTCGCAGCGGACGAAGCGGGCAGCCGCGTTCCTGCACTATGAAGTCGTCGATCAGCGCGTGGTCGCCGTCTATTTTGACAAGGAACGGCGCGTCGTCCGGCTTGCGAACTACGGCCTCAAAGACGGAAAGCTTTTCGACTACGTCTCGCAGACAACTCCGACCGGCGGCGAAGAACTGAGCTATCTGCGCAGTCTCTTCAAGGGCGTCGAGTTCAAGCTTTAGCGGAGCGAAACGAGGCCCGGCGTTCGTGCCGGGCCTCGCGCTTTGGTTCTCAGTGCGCCAGCACCGCCAGCAACAGCAGCGCCACGATGTTGGTGATCTTGATCATCGGGTTTACCGCCGGACCGGCGGTGTCCTTGTAGGGATCGCCAACCGTATCGCCGGTCACCGCAGCCTTATGGGCTTCGGACCCCTTGCCACCGTAATGACCGTCCTCGATGTACTTCTTGGCGTTGTCCCAGGCACCGCCGCCTGAGGTCATCGAGATCGCGACGAACAGGCCGGTGACGATCACGCCCAGCAACATCGCGCCGAGCGCCGAGAAACCGGCCGATTTTCCGGCTGCTCCGCCGCCCGCGATCAGATAGATCACGAAGTAGACGAAGATCGGTGACAGCACCGGCAGCAGCGACGGAATAATCATCTCCTTGATCGCAGCCTTGGTGAGCATGTCGACCGCACGGCCGTAGTCCGGCTTGCTGGTGCCCTTCATGATGCCGGGGTTTTCGCGGAACTGACGGCGCACTTCCTCGACGATCGCACCGGCGGCGCGGCCAACGGCGGTCATGCCCATCGAACCGAATAGATAGGGGAGCAAGCCCCCGAACAGCAGACCGACGACGACATAGGGGTTGGTCAGGGCGAAATCGAAGTGAATGCCCTGGAAGTACGGATGCTCCGCCGCATGACTGGAAAAGTACGTCAGGTCCTGATTGTACGCCGCAAATAACACCAGCGCTCCAAGGCCCGCCGAACCGATGGCATAGCCCTTGGTAATCGCCTTGGTGGTATTACCGACTGCGTCGAGCGCGTCGGTCGATTTGCGTACTTCTTTCGGAAGGCCCGCCATTTCCGCGATGCCGCCGGCATTGTCGGTAACAGGGCCGAAAGCGTCGAGCGCGACCACCATGCCGGCCAGCGCCAGCATCGTGGTCACCGCGATGGCGATGCCGAACAGCCCGGCCAGGTTAAACGAGATCAGGATGCCAGCGATGATGACGATGGCGGGAAGCGCCGTCGACTCCATCGAGATGGCAAGCCCCTGGATCACGTTGGTGCCGTGACCGGTGACGGACGCCGCCGCAATCGACTTGACCGGGCGGAAGTCGGTGCCGGTGTAGTACTCAGTGATCCAAATGATCAGGCCGGTAACGGCAAGACCGACGACACCGCAGATGAACAGTGTCATGCCGGTATAGGTCTGGCCGGCAAGCGCACCGAATCCATTCGGCAATACATAGGCGATGACGCCGGCGATGCCGATCAGCGACAGGACGCCGGTAACGATCAGTCCCTTGTACAACGCGCCCATGATCGATTGCGACGCGCCGAGCTTCACGAAGAACGTGCCGATGATCGACGTGACGATGCAGACACCGCCAATGGCGAGCGGCAGCGTCATCATCGTCGCCAGGATCGGCGTGCCGGCGAAGAAGATCGACGCCAGCACCATGGTCGCGACCGTCGTCACCGCGTAGGTCTCGAACAGGTCGGCGGCCATGCCGGCGCAGTCGCCGACATTGTCGCCCACGTTGTCGGCGATGGTCGCCGGATTGCGTGGATCGTCCTCCGGAATTCCGGCCTCGACCTTGCCGACGAGATCGCCGCCAACGTCGGCGCCCTTGGTGAAGATGCCGCCACCGAGCCGCGCGAAGATCGAAATCAGCGATGCGCCGAAGCCGAGCGCGACCAGCGCGTCGATCACGGTGCGGTCGTTCACGGCCAAGTGCAGATGTTCGGTGAGGAACGTGAAATAGCCGACGACGCCGAGCAGCGCGAGACCGGCGACAAACATGCCGGTAATGGCGCCCGACTTGAATGCAATCTCCAGGCCGCCGGCAAGCGAGCTGATTGCCGCCTGCGCCGTACGCACGTTGGCGCGCACCGAGACGTTCATGCCGATGAAGCCGGTCGCGCCGGAGAGGATCGCGCCGATCGCGAAGCCGACGGCAACCAGCCAACCCAGCGCCCAGCCGAGGATCAGGAAGATCACCACGCCGACGACGGCGATGGTGGTGTATTGGCGCTTGAGATAGGCCTGCGCGCCTTCGCGCACGGCCGCGGAAATCTCCTGCATTTTCGGCGAGCCGGCGTCCGCCCGTAGCACCGATCCAATGGCCCAGATGCCATAAAGGATCGCGAGCACGCCACAGCCGACGATCACCCATAATGTCGTCATGGTGATTCAACCTCGATTTGAATTGGAGCTGGCAAGAAACGAACTGTCCCTGGCCGGCGCCTGAACGTCGAGGATGGCCGCTTGGAGGCGCTTCACCCCGACCGGGAAAGCGGGACGGGTATAGCCAAAAAGGCGGCAGCAAAGCAACGCCGGAGAGCTTGCGAAACTGTGGGCTATTTCGGTGCGCCTTGCCCCGGTCAGATGGCAGGAACCCGCTGCCGCATTCCCTGCCAGAGCAGGAGCGCCCCGGCGGCGAGCACCACGGGAAAGATCATCCCGTTGACCGCCGCCCAGCCGAGCTTGTCGAGAAGCACACCGGAGCCGAACGAGGACACCGCCATCCCCCCGAAAACGAGAAAATCGTTGAATGCCTGCACCTTATTGCGCTCCTGCGACCGGTGGCACTCGGTCACCATGGTGGTTGCGCCGATAAAGGAGAAATTCCAGCCAACGCCCAGCAGCGACAGCCCGATCCAGAAATGGCCGACGCTGACGCCCGACAGGCCGATGATGCCCGTTACCGCAATGAGGCAGAGCCCGATCACCGTGATGCGCGCGGTCCCGTAGCGCGCAATCAGCGCGCCGGTGACGAAACTGGGCGCATACATCGACAGCACGTGCCACTGGATGCCGAGTGTGGCGTCGGTAACCGAATGGCCGCAATCGACCATCGCCAGCGGCGCCGACGTCATCACCATGTTCATCATCGAATAACTGGCAACCCCGCAAGCCACGGCCACGACAAATTTCGGCGTACGCACAATTTCGCTCAACGGCCGGCCCCCGCTCCTGTGCGCAGCCGGAAGCCGTGGGATTTTTACAAAAATCAAAACGATGGCCGCGATGAACGCGCAGGCGGATTGGCCAAGGTAGCTCGCCGCGAACAAATGCGGCGTCAGCAGATCCTTGGTGTAGATCACGAGCTGCGGCCCCAGCAGCGCGGCGAACACGCCTCCGGCCAGCACCCACGAGACGACCTTGGGCCGGAACGCCTCACTGGCAGTGTCGGCCGCCGCGAAGCGGTAGGACTGGTGCGCGGCCGCATAGAGCCCACCGCAAAACGTGCCGGCCAGCAGAAGCCAGAAATTGCCCTCCATCACCGCGACATACGAAACCAGGCCGGAGAGAACGCCGAATACCGAACCGGTCTGCAGTGCGAAGCGTCGTCCGTAATGCCGCGCCAGATAGCCGATCGGCAGCGTGCCGAACCACATGCCGAACACCATGCAGGTGATCGGCAGCGTCGCCAGGCCCTTGTCGGGCGCAAGCACCGCACCAATGATGCTCGCCGTGCTGACGATGACGGTGTTGTTGCCACCGGCGAGCGCCTGCGCCACCGCCAGAACCTTGGCGTTGCGGCGCGCGAGATTGTCGTCAACGTGTTTTTCGATGAGCGGTTCGACCAGCACCGACATTTCGATTCCTCGCAGGGCAGCCTCTTGTAACCGCGCACCCTGCCCTGGGCCAGAGCCCACAAACGCAGGGGTGGGTTGCTACAGGCTCGCCTAGTCGAACTTGAAGGCCCCGGGGTGCCTTACAGTCGCCATGCGCGCATCCGCAATCGAACGCGCACCGATCTGGCCGAGCGAGGACCGCAGTTCGTCGATATAGAGATCGATGAGATGGGCCGGCCCCTCGTCGCCAAGCGCGGCGAGCGCCCACAGGAAGCTCTTGCCGGCGAACCCTGCATCGGCGCCAAGCGCCAACGCACGCATCACGTCCTGTCCGCTGCGGATACCGCTGTCGAGTACGATGGTGGCCTTTTTGCCAACCGCCGAGACAATCGCAGGCAGGCAATCGATCGGCGGCGCCAGCGCCTCGATTTGCCGTCCGCCGTGGTTTGATACCCAAATGCCCTCGATGCCGAGCGAAACTGCTTTTTCCGCGTCGGCCGGGTGCAGAATGCCCTTGACCAGCATCGGGCCTTTCCAGCGATCGCGATACCGCGCGACCTCCTCCCAGGAAAACACGCCGCCCATGTTCTTGCGCGCGAAGCCGATGACGTCATTGGTGCTCGCCCGCTCACCGACATATTGGCGAATGGTGGCAAAACGCGGATAGCCGTGACGCAGCAGCGCAAGCAGCCATTTCGGGCGCGTCACCATTTCGTAAATCATCCGCAGGTTCGGATGGAACTCGCGGCCAAGCCCGGCGTAGGCCTCGCGTGAGCGTGTGGTGCGCACCGGCACGTCGAGCGTGAGCGCCATCACCTTCACGCCCGCATCGGTTGCCCGCCTGATAAGATCGAATCCGATCGCGTGTTCGTTTTGATAGAAACGGTAGAGCTGAAGCCAAAAAACATCGGGCGCGACTTTTCCAACTTCCTCGATCGTTGCGCCGCCGGCGACACCGAGCGTGTACGGCACGCGCGCGCGCTGCGCCGCCTTGGCGAGCAGAAGATCGGCGCCCGGCCATACCAGCGAAGGACCGCCCATCGGGGCGATGCCGATCGGCGCGGCATAACGGGTCCCGAACAATTCGACGTCCACCGGCGGCACGGATGTAATGCCGCCGTAGCGCGGCACGATCTTGATGGCGTCGAGCGCGGCCCAATTGTGCGCGATACCGACATCGGCGCCGGCGCCGGTGTCGCCGTATTCGAACGAGAAAAACGGAACATTGCGCGGCGCCTTCCGGCGCAAATAGGCCGACGTCGGATAGAGCTTGTACAAGCGCTCGAAATTCGGACCGATTCCGGACGGCAGATGTTTATGTTCCGTCTTGGCCGTCACGTCGTGCATGGCATTTCCCCGCTTCCAATTCCCGGCCCTCTATATACCGCCCCGGAAAAGCCGCGTCTCGCCGTTTTCAGAAGTGGCTGAAGGATGCGCGTCCGAACGACAGCGGCTCGCCACCCGGTCCCATAAAACGCACCTCCTCGCCGGCCGTGACCGTCCCGATCTCCGTCAGCGCGACGCCAGCCTTTCCTGCTGCGGCACGCAAGGCATCCGCCTTTTGGGAACCGACGGTGCAGACGATTTCGTAGTCGTCGCCCCCCGCAAGAATTGTTTCGAGCAAAGCCGGATTAGAATCGAGTGCGGCCTTCGCCGCATCCGACAACGGCACCTGCCCGACACCGATCTGCGCACCGACGCCCGAAACACGCGCGAGCTTGCCGAAGTCCCCGATAAGACCATCCGACACATCCATCGCTGCGGACGCATATTCGCGCACGGCATCGGCCAGTGCGCAGCGCGGTTGCGGCAGCAGATAGCGCGCAAGCAGATGGTCACGCTGCGCCGGCGTCAATTTCCATGCGTTGCCCGCGCCGTTCCGCATCTGCACGCCGAGCGCGGCATCGCCAATCGTGCCGGTCACCATCACGCGATCGCCTGGCCGAGCACCGGCGCGCCGCACCATTCTGCCTTCCGGAACGGAACCGAACATCGCGATCGATACGGTCACGGGTCCGGTGGTGCGGACGGTGTCGCCACCGAAAAGCGGGCAAGCGAATTTGTCGGCGTCTACCTTCAGTCCTTCCGCAAACGACGTGAGCCAATCCTCGCCCGAATTTTCCGGCAGAGCCAGCGACAGCAGAAAGCCAAGCGGCTTTGCACCTTTGGCGGCAAGATCGGAAAGATTGACGCGCAACGATTTCTGCGCAACCGCCCTCGCCTCATCGTCGTTGAAGAAATGAATGCCGCCAACGATAGCGTCGGCCGTCAGCACCAAATCGCATCCGGCTGGCGGCTTGAGGACTGCGGCGTCATCACTCAGACCCAGCGCACCGGGGCTTGTCGCTATGGGCTCGAAGAAACGCGCAATCAGACGATCCTCGCCCGAAAATTTACCGTTGCGCGCCGTCATGGCCGTCACCCGCCGCTGAATTCTTCAGTCCGTATTTGCCGCGCCAGTTGGTCGAGCACGGCGTTGACCATGCCGGTTTCATCGCGTTCGACGAAGGCCGCGGCGACATCGGCATATTCCGTCACAACGACGCGCGCCGGCACGTCGCGACGGTGTTCCAGTTCGTAAGCACCGGCACGCAGCGACGCTCGAAGAATGGCTTCGATGCGCTTGAGCGGCCAGCTTTTAGCCAACGCCTCATCGATGCGCGGATCGAGCGCACGCTGTTCGCGCACCACACCGGAAACGATGTCGCGGAAGAAAGCCGCTTCGGCGGGCAGATATTGCTCGCCTTCGACCTCACGGCCGATCCAGTGGCTTTCGAATTCCGCCAGGATTTCGTGGAGGCCGGTGCCGGCGAGATCCATCTGATAGAGCGCCTGCACAGCGGCAAGCCGCGCGGCGCCCCGGCGATTTGCCTTGCGGGCGTCTTTCGCGTCGGCTTGGGCGCGCGAAGCCGCCATTATCGCTCCGCGAGTTCGTGCTTGAGTTTCACCATCGCGAGCGCAGCGCGCGCGGCGTCGGCGCCCTTATGGCCTTTGGCGCCGCCGAGACGCGCTTGCGCCTGCGGCTCGGTGTCGACGGTCAGGATGCCGTTGCCGATGGGAAGTTGCCGCTGGATGGCCAGATCCATCAAACCACGCGCCGATTCATTCGACACAAGCTCAAAATGATAGGTTTCGCCCTGAATTACGCAGCCGAGTGCAACCACGCCGTCATACGGCGCCTTCTTGCGCTGCGCGGCATCGACAGCCATCGCAATCGCAGCAGGAATTTCAAGCGAGCCCGGCACCGAGAGGCGGTCATAGGTAGCGCCCGCTTCGTCGAACACCTGAATTGCTCCTTGCAACAGCTTGTCGGCGATCGCCTCGTAGAAACGAGCTTCTACGATCAACATGCGTAGTTTCTTCTCGGCGCGCTTGGGAGCGCGGCTCTTCTTGACCATGACTTCACTGTTCCTTGTTCGGCCGCGTGGTAGCAAGCGGTTCGCCCGCAAACAAGCGCTTTACCGCTTTTCCAGCAGCCGCGCGGCATAGCGCGCCATCTGATCCACTTCGAGGTTGACGTCCGCGCCCTCGCGCAGCGCACCGAGCGTTGTCACCTTAAGCGTATGTGGAATGATCAGCACGGAAAACGTGTCGTCCACGACCTCATTAACCGTGAGCGAAACGCCGTCGAGCGCAACGGAACCCTTGGTGGCGATGAAACGTGTCAATGGCGCGGGCGCCCGCAGGGCGATGCGAGACATTTCCATCATGTCTTCACGCACCACGACGCGTGCGAGTCCATCGACGTGGCCCGACACCAGATGACCGCCGAGTTCGTCGCCAATCTGCAAGGCGCGCTCGAGATTGACGGGAGTACCGTGCTGCCACTTGCCCACAGAGGTGACAGCAAGCGTCTCCGCCGCGGCATCGACCGCAAACCAGCGCCGGTTGCCTTCCTCGCCGGCGCCAACGACCGTCATGCACACACCCGAACAGGAGATCGACGCGCCTTCGACCAGAGCGACGCGCGGATAATTACAGGCAATGATGATGCGATGCAGATTGTCGGCGCGCGGCTTGACCGAACGAACTTCGCCAACATCGTTGACAATGCCGGTGAACATTTACGCGCGCCCGAAATGTTCAAGCGTGTCGTCGGCGAGTTGCTCACCTGCCAGCCAACGAAGCTTTTTTGAGGCCGTCAATGCATCGAGCGGCATGCCCTCCAGCGCGGCGACGCCATCGGGTCCGATGTTTTTCGGCGACCGGAACAGCATGGCCTCGTCCACCAGATCAGCTTGAAGAAAACTCGCTGCCACCGTCGGACCACCCTCCACCATCAGGCGTGTGATGCCTTGCTCGGCAAGAATTTTGACAACTTCGGTGAGGTCGAGTTCACCGTCGTGACCGGACACGCGAAAAACTTGAGCGCCTTTCTCCTGTAAAATTTCTTCCGCAATCGGCGAAGCGCCCTTTCCGGCAAATACCCAGGTCGGGCTCTCGCGGATGGTCGCGAGGACATAACTCGCCGTGGGAGCACGCAGCCGCGCATCGAGCAATACGCGCACCGGCGAACGCGCCAGCATACCGGGTAATCGGCAAGTCAGATGTGGATCGTCGGCCAAGACCGTGCCTATGCCAACGAGAATGGCGTCGTTTTCTGCGCGCATGAGCGCGACGCGTGCGCGCGCAACTTCGCCGGTGATCGCAACCGGCTTGCGGCCTGCGGCACCCGCCTTGCCGTCGGCTGATATCGCCAATTTGAGCGTGACGTGCGGGCGTTGCTCGCACACACGCGCCATATGCCCGGCATGTGCCTGTCGTGCCTCCTCGGCGCGAACACCGACATCGACCCGAAGACCGGCCTCGGCGAGTTTCTTATGGCCGCCGCCCGCCACGTCCGGATTCGGATCCTCGAGCGCCGACACCACGCGCGCCAGGCCGGCTTTTACGATCGCGTCGGCGCAGGGCGGCGTCTTGCCTTGATGTGAGCAAGGCTCAAGCGTGACATACATCGTCGCGCCGTTGGCAGCCTTTTTGGCGCGGCGTAAAGCCTCGGTTTCGGCATGCGGTCGGCCGCCGGCTTGTGTCCAGCCACGTCCGACAATGACGCCGTCCTTCACGATAACCGCGCCGACCGCGGGATTGGGCCATGTATTGCCAAGGCCGCGACGGCCGAGCGTCAACGCCAAATCCATAAAACGCCGGTCATCCGCCGCCGCGTCGCCGGTCACGGTCGCCGACGCATCGTTCATTTTTCTGGCGTCGCGGCGGCGCGCGCCTCCACTTCCTCGCTCGACAACTCATCAAGCGCGGCGCGGAAATCCTTGGCTTCGCGGAAATTGCGGTAGACGGAGGCAAAGCGCACGTAGGCTACGTCATCAAGCTCGCGCAAATGCTCCATGACGTTCTCGCCGATCGCCTCTGACGACACTTCGTTTTCACCCATGCTTTCGAGTTCACGGACGATCTTCGACACCAATTGTTCGATGCGCTCTGCTTCGACCGCCCGCTTGCGCAAAGCGATCTGCACCGAGCGCATCAGCTTGTCGCGGTCGAACGGGACACGCCGGCCGTTGCGCTTGATTACGGTGAGTTCGCGCAACTGAACGCGCTCGAACGTCGTGAACCGGAAATTGCAGGTGAGACAAACGCGCCGCCGGCGGATGACCGCCGAATCCTCAGTCGGACGCGAGTCCTTCACCTGAGTGTCGAGGCTTCCGCAACTTGGACAGCGCATTCCAGCCCCCCGGCTCTCTCAAGCCTGATAGATCGGAAATCGTCCGATCAGATTTTTCACCTTGTCGCGCACGGTCGCTTCGATCAGCGCGTCTTCTTCCGCCGTCTTCTGCGAAAGCACATCGAGCAAATCCACAATCAGATTGCCGACCTGCTTGAACTCGGCGGGCCCGAAGCCGCGCGTCGTGCAGGCAGGCGTGCCGAGCCGGATGCCGGATGTCACCGTCGGCTTTTCCGGATCGAACGGGATTCCGTTCTTGTTGCAGGTGATGTGCGCCCGGCCAAGCGCCAGTTCCGCCACTTTGCCGGTCAGACGCTTCGGCCGCAGATCGACCAGCATCAGATGCGTGTCGGTACCGCCTGAGACGATATCGAGCCCGCGCGACTTCAGTGTTTCGGCCAACGCTTTGGCATTCTCGACGACATTCTTTGCGTAAGTGCGGAAACCCGGCCGCAGCGCCTCGCCGAAGGCGACCGCCTTGGCCGCAATCACATGCATCAACGGCCCGCCCTGCATGCCGGGGAACACCGCCGAGTTGAGTTTCTTGGCGATCCCTTCGTCGTCCGACAGGATGACGCCGCCGCGTGGCCCGCGCAGCGTCTTGTGCGTGGTCGTGGTGACGACATGGGCGTGCGGGAACGGTGACGGGTGCGCCCCGCCGGCAACGAGCCCCGCGAAGTGCGCCATGTCGACCATCAGGTAGGCGCCGACGTCGTCGCAGATTTCACGGAAGGCTCGAAAGTCGATGATCCGAGGATAGGCCGAGCCGCCTGCAATAATGATCTTCGGACGATGCTCCTTGGCGAGCTTGCGCACTTCTTCGAGGTCGATGCGCTGATCCTCCCGCCGCACGCCATAAGGCACCGGCTTGAACCATTTACCCGACATGTTGACCGGCGAGCCGTGCGTCAGGTGACCTCCCGCCGCCAGGTTGAGCCCCATGAACGTATCGCCGGGCTGCATAAGGGCAAAGAAAACCTCGGCATTTGCCGACGCGCCGGAATGCGGCTGCACGTTCGCGAACTTGCAGCCGAAAAGCCTGGTGACCCGTTCGATCGCCAGTCTTTCGGCGACATCCACGTATTGGCAGCCGCCGTAATAACGCTTTCCGGGCAATCCTTCCGCGTATTTGTTGGTCAGCACCGACCCTTGCGCCTCAAGAACAGCCTTGCTCACGATGTTCTCGGAGGCGATCAGCTCGATCTCGTCCCTTTGGCGGCCAAGTTCCTGGCGAACAACGTCGGCGATCTCAGGGTCGGCTTCGCGCAAATTTGTCGCGAAAAAACTCTCGGAACTGGCCGCAAGCTGCGAAGTCGCCGACATCACGTTCTCCTCGCGCCGGACAATGGCCGGCGATCACGTTAGAAAAGGTCCGGAAGTCAGCGGGAATACCATATTGGCGGCCTAGCGCCAAGCATCGCCGCAATATCTAGCGGTAAAGGCTATTAAAGCCGCAACTCAGGCTGCCGCCCTAGCCTTTGCTGGTGGCCGCGACCGGCCCAAGACCGTCGCGATTATAGATATCGTCACGGAATTGCACGACGTCGTCCGGCGTCGCCCAGGCGGTGATGTAGACCCACTGCAGCGGCACGGGTTTTGACAGCCGCGCATCAACGCGGTCGCCGGATTTGATGACGGCGTCGATCTGCTCGCGCGACCAGTTAGGTGTATCGCGCAGCAGCCAATCGACCAGTTCACGCACGTTCTGCACGCGCACGCAGCCGGAAGAGTCGAAACGGAAATCTTCGCCGAACAGGCTTTTTTCCGGCGTGTCGTGCATGTACACGCCGTCCTTGTTGGGGAAATTGATGCGAATGGTGCCAAGCGAATTAAAATCGCCCGGGTCCTGCTTGAAGCGGTAATGGACCGCCTCTTCCGAATACCAATCGATCTGCGACGCAGTCAGTTCTTTGCCGTGTTGATCGAAAATACGGATGCGGTTGTTGCTCAGGTAATCGGGCTCGGCCTGCATCTTCGGGATGAGGTCGCGCCGAACGATCGACACCGGCACCGTCCAGTACGGGTTGAAGTTAATCTCGATGATCTTGCTGTTGATATCGGGCGACGGGCGGTCGATCTTGCCGACCACGGCCGTGTGACGCGTGACAGTGACGCCGTTTTCGACGCCCTCGACCTGCGCCGCCGGTATGTTGCACACGACATAACGGTTGCCGAGATTGCTGCTGAGCGTGCGCAAGCGGCCAAGGTTGACCTTCAACTGCGCGAGCCGCACGTCGGCCGGAACATTGAGACTGTTGAACGTCTCCTGCCGCACGACGCCATCGACCGTTACACCGTGGCGAATCTGGAAGCGGCGCACTGCCGCCTCGACGTAGGAATCGAAAACATCCGTTTCGCCGGCGGTGGCATCGAGATCGCCTGCAATGCTCAGCCGCTTGCGCAGTGGAATGACACTCGGATGACGGTTGCCCAGGCGCAGCCGTTCGGTCGGCGGAACCTTCGGCCACCCCCCGCGCGCGACGATATTCTCGTACTGCGTCAGCGCGCTGGCGGTCGTTTGAACCGTCAGCGGCGACAGCATCGGCAGCGAGGTCTTCGGCATCGGTATGGTGCGGGACGCGCTGTCGAAGTTCTGTCCGAGATCGCTCCGCTGATTCTGGTCGATCAATGCCTGCAGCGTATTGTCGTCTGCGGCAAAGGCCTGGCGCGCGGACGCCACGCCCGCCAGCAAGCCGGCGGCGATGCGGCTCAGAAAGTGGCGGCGGTCCAACCGGCTAGCGGTCGATTGAGACGGTCTTGTCGTCATGTGCCCGGAGGCCGTTTCATGCGTTTTACGGGTCACAGATGCACCAGAAGACGCCGCTCCTGCAATGGCCTCGCATATTCGTGATTTACGGCACCGAAAAGGCACCTGCTCCGCCCAACCGCGTTTGGCCGGACTATCGGCGGCAGAGGGCATTTTTGTGGCCCTGCGCGGAACGAATGCCAAAACGACAAAACCCCGGCCGATTGGGCCGGGGCCAGTCTTCCGCCAGTACGCGACGTTTAGAGCCGATAGAGGATCTGGTCGGTCCAGAAGCGCTCCAGGCGGTGGAGCGACTTGTTCAGCGTCGAGAATTCGTCGGCGTTGATGCCGCCGACCTGCTCAACGGTGCGGACGTGTTTCTGATAAAGCGCATCGACGACGTCACGCACATCCTGGCCCTTGACGGTCAGCTTGATGCGCACCGAGCGGCGGTCGACCCGCGATCGCTGATGATCGAGGAAGCCCATCTCCACGAGCTTCTTCAAATTGTAGGAGACATTCGAGCCGAGATAGTAACCGCGCGTGCGCAACTCGCCCGCGGTGAGCTCCTTGTCGCCGATATTGTACAGCAGCAAAGCCTGCACCGAATTGATGTCGGCGCGGCCGCGGCGATCGAATTCGTCCTTGATGACGTCCAGCAACCGACGATGCAGCCGCTCGACCAAGGTCAAGGCTTCCAGATAGAGCGGCTGAATATGGTCGAAGCGCGCCTCGCGTTCGGCGGGTTCGACCGTCTTCACGACGGCTTTCATGTTTGACGTCCCTTTTATCGTTTTACGCATTGGATGCGAGGCCCTGTCTCCCCGCTCCATCTCGTGCAAACTAAGGGAGGCACTCTAAAATCGGCTTAAATAACACCATAAACATTAGGTTTATTTGCAACGGTGAACGCTTCCTTGCACCGACAAGTCGAACGAACGTCGTTACGCTTCGTTCACTCTGAAAGACGCGGTCAGCCGCGTACAAAACGGATAATGGCGGAAAAATCGCGGGCGCCCTCGCCGCTCTCGCAGTATTGCGAATAAATCCTTGCCGCATCCGCGCCGAGCGTTGTTCGCGTTTCGGTCGCCTTTGCGGCATCCTGCGAGAGCTTCAAATCCTTAAGCATCATCGCAGCGGTAAAACCCGCCTGGTAATCGCGGTTGGCGGGAGACGCCGGCACCGGCCCCGGCACCGGGCAATAACTTGTCATGGACCAGCACTGGCCCGATGACTTCGATGAGATCTCGAACAGTTTCTGGTGATCGAGACCGAGCTGTTCGGCAAGGACAAACGCCTCCGACACCGCGATCATGGAAACACCGAGGATCATGTTGTTGCAAATTTTTGCCGCCTGACCATTTCCGGCACCGCCGGCGTGCACGATCGTCTTGCCCATTTTTTCCAAAATCGTCTGCGCGCGCGTGAATGCCTGCGCGCTGCCGCCGACCATGAAAGTAAGCGTGCCGGCGCTCGCGCCCCCGACGCCACCTGACACCGGCGCATCGAGCATCAGCAGGCCTTTCTTTTCAGCTTCCGAGGCCACAGCCCGCGCCGTCTCGACGTCAATGGTCGAACAATCGATCAGCAGCGTCCCTTGATTGACGTTGGCGATGATTCCGCCCGGTCCAAGATAAACGTCCCTCACCTCTTTGCCCGACGGCAACA
>JBARCH010000194.1:0-2564 GCA_049793875.1 Pseudolabrys sp.
ATTGCGAAGCCGGCCCGCATCCGAGATGCGTGCATTCTATCTGGCCGGTATTTCTTGTGACGTGAACGTGCGTGCGGTGATGACGTGCGAAGGCTGGGGTCGCGATGGCGCAAGCAAGCGCGAACGCGACGACGGCTGTCCGTCGTATCATCTCTGATGATTCCTGTGCTGTTGATGTTTTTTCGCTGCTACCAATATGTTGCGCCGATCACGGCAAAAGCCGATTGCCGCGCATCGGCAGTGACGATGTCATTTCAATTTGCGGCACCGCTAAAACGGAATTTCAAGGCTATCCGCTGCCGCGAGCGAAAAACCCGCATCCGCCAAAATGGTTCCGGCAGGGAACGATGCGATGATGCCGATAATGCGCGGGGCCACGCATGCGCGGCGGCCGAAATGTGGCAACATGGTGGCGTGGTCCAGCCGTGCCGTGCGCCGCCAAATATTTGATGAACTTCGGGAGAAGGCCCGGCGCTAGGCCGCGTCGCTATCCAGCGGCATGACCTTGGCTCTGAGCTTTGCAACCATCCGCTTGAGCGCGGCGATTTCCGCTTCCATCGCTTCGACGCGTTGCTGCAATTCGGCATCGGAGGCGCGGCGCGGCTCTTGCGCGCGCTCGACCTCGAACGCGATGCCGACTTCGTTTGGTGCGCGGCGTCGCACGTACGCACGCAGGGTCTGCTGCTTGTGCGGGATGTACAGCTCGACGTTGTCCGGCACGACAACCGGATGCTCGAAGGTAAGACGCGCGCCGGACTCCGATATGTCGCGGATCACGCATTCGATCGAGGCGCGGCGATTGTCGTAATAGAGCGTGCCCTTGAGAAACGTTCTTTGCCGGACCGCAATGCCAGATTCTTCAGTCATGGGAATCGTACAAGTCGTCAGTCGCGCCAATGTTGCGCTATAGCCGTACAAATTCTGTATTAAGACTTCGCTAACTGTGGCGGCCTGCAGCCGCTTCCGCGGATCAAGCGACGCGGACCTGACGCAGATACCGTTCGACCTCGGCGCGCAGAAGCTGCGACTGCTCGGCAAGTTCGCCGGCAGCGACCAGAACGGTTTGCGCGACCTGGCCGGTTTTCACCGCGGCGCTCGACACCTCGCCGACGTTTCCGGATACGTCGCGCGTGCCCCTGGCGGCTGCGCTGGCATTGCGCGCGATTTCCTGCGTGACCGAGTCCTGCTGCCGCACGGCGACGGCGACATCGTTGGCGAGATCGTTGAGCTGAATGATCGTCGTCGCCACGGTCTTGATGGCCTGGACGGATTTCGACGTCGTCTCTTCGATCGACATGATCTGGCGCGTAATCGCTTGCGTCGCCCTGCTGGTCTGCGCGGCGAGGCTCTTGACCTCCTGCGCGACCACCGCAAAGCCGCGCCCGGCATCGCCGGCACGGGCAGCCTCGATGGTCGCATTGAGCGCAAGCAGATTGGTTTTCGCGGCGATGCTGCTGATCAGATTGCTGACCTCGCCGATTTCGTCGACCGAGGTCGAAAGGTTTTCGACCGCGCTGGTGATCGCCTGCGATTCATTCGTCGCCTGACGCGCGACATCGGCGGAGGCCGCGACGCGCTCGGCGATGTGCTCGATGGAGCGCGCGATTTCCTCCGCGCCCGCTGCGACGATTTCGACATTCGCCGTCGCCTGCTCGGACGCCGCCGTTGTCGCCAGTGCCTTTTCGCGGTTACGGCTGGCGCTGTCGGCCATCTCCCGCGCCGAGTTGTCCATCGCCTTCGACGCGCGATCGAGCGTCTGCACGATATTCGACACCGCCGTCTCGAAGCTTTGCGTCGCCGTCTCGACCATATGTCGCCGGCTCTCGAGTGCGCCCGCCTGCTGGATTTCATTCTGGCGAGCCGCCATCGCGTCGGCGGTCGCCTGGCGGAAGACGTGCAAGGCACGCGCCATGTCCGCGATCTCGTCGTCACGGTCGTCCTGAACGTGGGCCTGCAAATCACCGGCCGCGATACGGCGCATGGCGTCACTGAGCAGGCCGAGGCGGCGCGCAATATTGCGGCCGACATAGAACCAGGCGATCAGCCCCGCGCCGACGATAGCCAGCAGCGCGAGAACCGCCAGAAGGATCTGGCCGGCGCGGAGTTGTTCCGCCGTGCGCCGGGAGTTTGCCTGCGCGGACGTGGTCTGCTGATCCACCAGCACATCGACGATGCCTTTAAGCTTTGTCGCTTCCGACAGTGCGGCCATGAATGCGACCTGGGCGTCGTGGTCGCGGCCGAGCTCGAACGTGCGCAGGTTGATGATGCCGTCATCGCCGCCGATGACGCCGAGCTGCTTGTAAAGCTCGCCAAGCTTCTTTTGCTGTGCGCGATCGGCAATCTGACCGAGGTTCGTTTCGATTTTCCGCTTCGCCGATCCGATCAGACCGGCGAGCGGCGTGAGCCGGCTCTTGTCATCGACCAGTGATGCCTCGGTCAAATAACCGGCAAGAAGATTCGTTTCGGATCGCACGTCCAGAAGCCTGCTCAAGGATTCGAGCATCGAACTTGAAGCCGCATCCAGCCCGGCCGACCTCGCCTGCATCATGAGATCGAGGTTGGCG
>JBARCH010000195.1:0-2768 GCA_049793875.1 Pseudolabrys sp.
TGCCCAGCCGGCCCTCAGGGGCGGATAAGGAGAAGGAGCGTGCCCAGAATGAGGGAAGCAGCGGGTTCGGCCATCTCGGCCGCCCGTCCGGTCGCGCATATGATCTGGCGCGTGGACATTGCCTTCAATTCCCTCAAGTTCGACCGGTAGCCTCGCGGAAGATACTTAAACCCGCGTTAACTGTGGCCGACACCCGTCTTTTAGCGGAATGCAGGGCCCGCCCGCAAGAGTGGCGGCCGTGTTCCCGCTTTTATGAGCGGCGCTGTGGTTTTTCGGCCTCCAGTGTCTTGCGCGCCCTGTTCATGACCGCCAGGGCCTTGCCTTTGACTTTGGGGATTTTCAGGTCGAGCGCCTCAAGTGCCTCGACCACGGCCGCCGCGACGACCAATCGGCTGAACCACTTGTGGTCGGCTGGAACCACATACCAGGGCGCATCGGGCCGGCTTGTGGCCCGGATCATGTCCTCATACGCGGTCATGTATTTTGGCCAGAGCTTTCGTTCCTCGATGTCGTGTGTCGAGAACTTCCACCGCTTTGCCGGTTCATCGATTCGATCGAGAAAACGCTTTCGCTGTTCTTCCTTCGAAAGGTTGAGGAAAAACTTGAGGACTGGCGTGCCGCTGCGGGCAAGATGCCGTTCGAACGCGCGGACGTCCTCGAAGCGCTGCTGCCACGTATCCTTGCCCATCAGCTTTTTCGGAATGCGTTGCTGCTGGAGCATCTCGGGATGCACCCGCACCACCAAGACTTCCTCATAGTAGGAACGGTTGAAAATGCCGATACGGCCGCGTGCCGGCAGCCGCATGTTGGCGCGCCAGAGAAAATCGTGCGCGAGTTCTTCCGCGCTCGGCTGCTTGAATGCATGCACTTCGCAGCCCTGCGGATTAACCGCACTCATGACATGCTCGATGATGCCGTCCTTGCCGCCGGAGTCCATTCCCTGCAGCACGATCAGCAGTGACCACTGGCCATCGACATAAAAGCGCTCCTGCAGGTCGGAAAGCCGCTCAAGTCCATTCTCAAGAAGTTCTTTGGCGGCATGCTTGTCGACCGGGAGACCACCCGTTCCGGCCGGGTCGTGGTCCGTCAGCCGAAACGACGTGGGCTTGTCGATGCGAAACTGCTTCGAGAGCTTTTGCAGATTCATGGGCTACCCAACCAGCGATGTTTGAGAAAAGCCGTGATGAAGTCCGGCATCATCGGCGTGAGGTCATTCATACCGCGCGCGGTCGTGGTTCCGGCAAGTTCAGGTGACGAATTGCGCGCAAGAAAATCTCGGATGCGCGCCTGCAAGCTTGCTGCCGTATCCCATGTGCGCAGGACCTTGATGTGCGCGATTAGTGGCCCCGCGACGACAGTCGTCCAGCCTGGCTCGGCGGCAAATTCGGACGCTTCGAGTCCTGTTTCTTCCCTGAGTTCGCGCCGCACGCTGAGATCAAGATCGACGCGGTCTTGCACGATGTCATCAGGATCGGGGGTGCCACACGGGAAATAGATGCGGCCGGCATTGGCGGTCTGATTGGCCATATTGCCGAGGATGAACGCATTGTCGGCGGTCAGGATCGCTGCGGCTCCGAAGCAGTCGTAAATCGGCGCACCAGGGCAGCCCCAGTCGTGCCAGGCTCGGAAGCTGGCGTAGTCGGTTTCCAGATACGAGCCGCGAAACAGGCCATCCACATAGGCATAGTCGTGCAACATCAGCACGCGGCCGTTCCACAGCGCTGGTTTCGAGCGCCGCATCTCGGCAAACAAAGCCTCGATTTCCATCTCACGCATTTCCGCAAACGCCCAAGGCTTCGGCGAGAACGCCAGTTCAAGGCGACCGCTATGAACGATCTTTATCCTGGCCGTCATGACGGTGCGCCAAGCTTCCTGGCTTCGAAAACGTGGCTTGGTTTGACGAATTCTTCCTGCGCCGCCACCAAAAGCATTTCCGCTGCCCCTGCCTCCACTGTTCTCGTCAACACGCCGAATACCGCCGAGGCCGCAAGCGACAACGCCTCATCTATCCTTCCGTTGCGCAAATAACGCGCAAAAAACAGGGCAGCGATAGCGTCGCCCGCGCCGTTCGCGACCATTTGAAGCTTGGGCGTACGCAGGAGGTATTGGCCGCTGTGATCCGAAGCCGCCACGTCGATGCAGTTTTCCGGCGTTTGATCGGTATGCAGCGATGTCACCAAAATAGCGCGCGGCCCAAGTGCGTGCAACGCGTCGATCGCCGCGGCGGCTTGTGTCAGCGTCTTGCTCTCTCGGTCGGCGAGATAGTCGAGTTCGAACTGGTTGGGCGTGATGATATCTGCTGCCGGAATGAGCTTCGCCTTGATGAATTCGGCGACACCCGGACGTACAAAACTGCCGCGCCCGACATCGCCGATCACCGGATCGCAACAATAGCGCGCCGCCGGATTGGCACCCTTGACCGTCACGACCGCATCGAGAATGGCGGCCCCGATTTCCGCCGAGCCCATGTAACCGGAGAGCACGCCGTCGCATTCACCCAGTACGGCGCGTTTGTCGATGCCCGCGACCACGTCACGGATCATGCCCGGCTCGAATACGCCGCCTTTCCAATCGCCATAACCGGTGTGATTGGAAAATTGAACGGTGTGAAGCGGCCAAACCTCTACGCCGATTCGCTGCAGGGGGAACACAGCAGCGGAATTTCCGACGTGGCCATAGGCGACGTGGGATTGGATGGAAAGGATAATCCCATCATAACGACACGGCGGGGAAAATCCCCGCCGTGTCAGTCGCCCGGATTCGCCGGA
>JBARCH010000196.1:0-9435 GCA_049793875.1 Pseudolabrys sp.
AATTTCCGCGCGAATAAAATACATTCGCCCCTTCGTTCTCGGATAACTCATCGGGGGCAAGACACGAATAGCGATGCTCGATTCCGGATTTGTCCGCCATGCGCCGGAAGAGCAGCGAATTGCGCCGATCCTTGAAGGAAGACTGCGCAAAACTCCGGAACACCGCATGCACATCATGGGGCGGCACCGTCGTAGCGACGCGATTGATGTAGGCGGTCGTCAAATGAATACGCTCCTGATCGTCGCTACCGCCCCGACATCGAAATGATAGGAATCTGTTGTTGTACAACCCCGCGCGAGGTGATTTCCCCCAATCGAACCCGCGCCATTCGGTCACGTTGGCGTGACTATATGTCTACAAATACCTGAAGAAACAAACGAATCCGCTTCCGGCGACCGGCACAAATATTAGTGCATCATGATGCGCTGGCGCGCTCGCCGCGTCGGGCGTTGAGTTCAACGGCACGGTCCGGAATGGTGATGCGGAATGTTGCGCCGATCGTGCCTTCAACAAGCGTGATCTCGCCGCCATGCGCGCGAACGAGCTCGGCGGCTATCGCGAGCCCGAGCCCCGATCCGCCGGCACGCGTCGAGCCCTGAAATGCTTCGAACAAATGCGCCCGTGCCTTTTCCGCAACGCCGGGGCCCGTATCGGACACTTCGATCACCGCCACGGCACCCTCGCGCCGTCCGGTGATGCGTATCTGGTCACGCGCCGGATCGTTAGCACCACGCGATGCCAGCGCCTGCATGGCGTTGCGTGCCACGTTGACGAGAATGCGGAAAAGCTGGTCGTGGTCCGCCTCGACCGTCAGACCGCGCTCGACCGCGACAATCCAGCGAACCGGCACATCGAGCCCGAGGCCAAGCGCCTCATGGACTTCCTCGAGCAAGGGCTCAAGCGCAATCGGCTTGCGTTCCGGCGCCGGCTCCTGCGCCGCCCCGTAAGACAGTGTCGATTGGCAGAAGGCGATGGCGCGCTCCAGCGTGCGCATGAGTTTCGGAGCGAAACGCTGCACCTTCGGATCGGGCAGGCTCGATAACTGATCGGAGAACAGTTGCGCGGAAGCCAGCAGGTTGCGCAGATCATGATTGATCTTCGACACCGCGAGACCGAGCGCTGCGAGGCGACTCTTCTGGTGCAGCATCGACGCAAGATCGCCCTGCATCGCCGCCAACTCGCTTTCCGCCGTGCCGATTTCGTCACGGCGTCCGGAAACTTCGATAACGCGCGCAGGATTTTCAGGATCGGCGCGGAAACTGATCATGTTGGCGGTGATGCGTCGCATCGGCTTCACCAGCAGACGATTGAGCGCGAAGAACACCAGCATCGCCGTGATGCCGGAGATCACCAGCGACACCAGCATAATGTTCGTCGAGAATTTCCACATCGCTTTGCGCAACGGCGCAGCATCGATGATGATTTCGAGAAAGTCGCCGCCCATCGGCGCCGGTCCGACAACGCGCATGACCGATTTCGGCGTCAGCATGAACAACGTGTTGAAGGCGTCGACGGTCGAACGGTACCAAGTTACCGAGCGCATATCGATGCTTTCGTCGATCGACTCCGGCAGATCGGACGCAGCGAGAAGACGCCGCTGCTTCCCCATCTTCATCGCCACCGCGCGCGCGCCGATGCTCTTGAGAATTTGTCGCGCCAGGCTTTCCGGCACCATGCCGCTCGGCGCCGCGTCAAGCACAAGCGCCGCCGTGTGCGCTGCCGCCAGACGATCGTTGAGCCAGTTGAGCCGAAAATTGGCGATCGATGGAACGAAGATCAAAATTTCCGCAACCATCACGAACGCGACGGTGAGGAACAGCAGCTTGCCGGAAAGGCCAAGGCGCGGCCCGCGCCCGGAAGCCCCGGACGGCACCACGACAGCATTATTTATCGTCAAGTCGGCCTCACGATTCAGGCGAACAATCATCCTCAAAGCCGCAGCCACGCCATGATGCGCCGCACAAAGGTGCCCGTCAAACTCGGCGGAAAAAAGTCGATCGCGGCCTGTTTGCCGATCTCCGATAACGTCGGATAGGGCACAACGATCCCCGCGAAGGCACGAATATTGAGATGCTGGCTAATCGCCAGTGTCCAGGCGGTGATCAGTTCGCTGGCCTGCGCGCCGACGATCGTGGCGCCGAGAATCCTGCCGTTTTTGTCGGTGACAATCTTGATGTGGCCCGCCGTGTTGCGTTCGGTGCGGGCACGATCGTTGTCGTGATAGGGCCAGCGCGCGACGCGGATTTTCATGCCGCGTTGACGCGCTTGCGCCTCGGTCAGCCCGGCCTGGGCGAGTTCGGGATCGGTAAAAGTCACCCGCGGAATCGAATCGTTGTCGACGCGGACGGCCTGGCGAAGCAGCGCATCGCGGATCACAAGATCGGCATGATATTGGCCGGCATGCGCGGATTGCTTTTGGCCGATGACATCCCCGATCGCATAGACCCGCCGGTTCGTCGTCTTGAGCGTTTTGCCGACTTTGATACCGGACGGTCCGTGCACGATGCGCGCGAGATCGAGATCGAGGCCGGCAATGTTCGGCCTGCGTCCAGCCGCAACAAGAAGATGTGTGCCTTCGATGCTTTCCTCGGCCACATCTGCCGTCACGGTGACTTGCACCTTGTCGGTTGTGCCGCTCGTCTTCACGATCTTCACGCCGCCACGAATGACGATGCCGTCGCGCGCGAGCGCCGTAACCACGACCGCCGCGCATTCAGGGTCGTCGTCCGCAAGCGGCTGCGCCTCATCGAGAACGGTAACGGCGCTGCCGAGCCGGCTAAAGCCCTGCGCCAGTTCCAGCCCGACCGTTCCCGCGCCGATGACGATGAGATGCTTCGGCAGCGTCGTGAGCTTGAAGATCGATTCGCTGGTGAAGTGAAACGTGCTGTCCAGGCCGGCAATCGCCGGCATCGCCGGGGACGACCCGGTCGCGATGACGAAACGCCGGGCGCTAACCTCGAACGCATCCCCAACGGTTACCGTTGTGCGGTCCTTGAAGCGCGCGCCCCCCTGGACCACCTGGATGCCGAGCGCCGTGAGACGTTCGCGTGAATCGTTCGGCGCCATGCCGGTGGTGACGCCCTGCACGTGCTCGCGAACCCTCTTGAAGTCCACGTCCACGTGCCGCGCCCCGATGCCGAAGGGCGCACTTTCGCGTATGAGCGCGGCGCGCCGTGCCGCCGCCAGCAGGGCCTTCGACGCCACGCAGCCGGAATTGAGGCGGCCGCCGCCTATGGCGGACCTGTCGATCAGCACGACGGGGACGGCCAGACCGGCCGCGGCGGTCGCAACGGCCAGACCGGCAGGACCGGCACCGATGACGCAGAGGTCGGTTTTCAGGAGTTCCGCCATGCGGCTACTCTATAGGGACGCGCGGCTTTTGTGGCGGATTGGCGCGGCTTTCAGGCGCGCGGGTGGTCGCATTGACGGGCCATGCCCCCTCCCTTATAAGCCGCGCAAATCCCGCGCCGATCCGGTTTTCTTGGGCAATTCGGGGGACATGAGCCCCCTTCGCCACGGTGCGACCAGCGGAGAACAGCGAAGTGAAGCGGACCTATCAACCGAGCAAGCTGGTGCGCAAGCGCCGCCACGGCTTCCGCTCGCGCATGGCCACCAAAGGTGGCCGTAAAGTCGTTGCAGCGCGGCGCTCGCGGGGACGCAAGCGGCTGAGCGCCTGACGCCGGCAAGGCGGCACACATCGTTTCCATGGAGCGATTGCGGCAACGGGCGGATTTTTTGGCCGCCGCAACCGGGAGCAAGGTTCCCGCTGCGGGATTTGTGTTGCAATCACGCAAACGGACCGACGATGGTCCCGTGCGCGTCGGTTTCACGGTTTCGAAGAAGGTCGGCAATGCCGTCGAGCGAAACCGGGTGCGCCGGCGCCTGAGGGAAATTGTGCGGCTGTCGAATGCGGATCGGATGCAAGCCGGACATGACTACGTGCTGATCGGCAGGCGGGCGGCGCTGCAACGGCCATTCGCACAGATGGCCCAGGAATTCGACGGAGCATTGCTACGTGTGCACGTGGGGCGCAACGGCAATACAGGTTCTCGATGACCGACCAGAAGAATACGCTTATCGCCATCGCGCTGTCCGCGATCGTCCTGTTGGGCTGGCAATTCTTTTTCGCCAAGCCGCAGGTCGAAAAGCAGCAGCAGAACACGCAGCAGCAGAACACGCAGCACAAGCCGGCTGCTCAATCCGGCCAACCGGCAGGTTCCGTCCCCGCGCCGGCAAGCTCGCCGCAGCCGCTCGGTCAATCCGTGCCGGCCGACGCCACTCGCGCGGAGAGCCGCGAGGAAGCGCTCAAGTCGTCCGCGCGCGTCGCAATCGACACGCCCGCCATCCGCGGATCGATCGCCCTTAAAGGCGGACGCATCGATGACGTCTCGCTGCTGAAATTCCGTGAAACGATCGATCCGAAATCGCCGCCGATCATTCTGTTGTCGCCGTCCGGCAGCCCCGATCCGTTTTATGCCGAATTCGGCTGGACCAATGCTGCGGGCGCCAATTTGAAAGTGCCCTCCTCCGACACCGTGTGGACGCAATCGGGTTCGGGCGCGCTCACCGCGTCCCATCCGGTGACGCTGACCTACGACAACGGCCAGGGCCTGCAATTCCGCCGCACCATCTCGATGGACGACAAGTTCCTGTTCGCGATCAAGGATGAAGTGACCAACAAGGGCACGAGCACGATCTCGCTTTATCCTTATGCATTGATCTCGCGCCACGATACGCCGAAGACGCTGGGCTACTATCTGTTGCACGAGGGCCTGGTCGGTTATCTCGGCAAGGATGGCCTGAAGGAATACACTTACAAGAACATGCAAGACCTCAAGCCCGACGCCGCCGGGAAAAAAGAGGTCACATTCGACGTCACCAATGGCTGGCTCGGCATCACGGACAAATATTGGGCCGCCGCGCTGTTGCCGGACACCAGCGCGCACCTGACCGCGCATTTCTCCCTTGGCGAGAATGGCAACAACCCGACCTATCAGACCGACTATCTGCTCGATGCCATGACGATTGCTCCGGGCGCGACCGGCACAGCCGATGCGCGTCTGTTCGCCGGCGCCAAGGAAGTGACGACGGTCGGCATCAATTTTCCGCTGGTCGGCATCGGCGGCTACAACCAGCAGCTCGGTCTCAACCACTTCGATTTGCTGATCGATTGGGGCTGGTTTTACTTCCTCACGAAACCGATGTTCCTGACGATGGATTTCTTCTTCCATCTATTCGGCAATTTCGGCATCGCGATCCTGATCGTAACGGTGCTGGTAAAGATCCTGTTCTTCCCGCTCGCCAACAAATCGTATGCCTCAATGGCGAAGATGAAAGCGGTGCAGCCGATGATGGCCGCGCTGCGCGAGCGTTATCCTGACGACAAGGCGAAGCAGCAAACGGAGCTGATGGCGCTCTACAAGAAGGAAAAGATCAACCCGCTGGCGGGCTGCTTGCCGGTGGTGATTCAGATTCCGGTCTTCTTCTCGCTCTATAAGGTACTGTATGTCACCATCGAAATGCGGCACGCGCCGTTCTTCGGATGGATTCACGATCTCTCGGCACCCGATCCGACCAACGTCTTCACGCTGTTCGGCCTGCTCTCCTACGATCCGACCGTCATCCCGGTGGTCGGCCACTTCATGCATCTCGGCGCATGGGCGTTGATCATGGGCGTGAGCATGTGGGCGCAGATGAAGCTCAACCCCACGCCGCCCGATCCGACGCAGGCGATGATCTTCAACTGGATGCCGGTTATCTTCACGTTCATGCTGGCGAGCTTCCCGGCCGGCCTTGTCATCTATTGGGCCTGGAACAACTCGCTCTCCGTGCTGCAGCAGAGCGTCATCATGCGCAAGCATGGCGTCAAAGTTGAGCTGTGGGACAACGTCAGAAAAATATTCATCAAAAAGAAAGTGCCGTCCTGACGGACGCAGGTTCAGCGCGCGCTTCCATGTTACGTCATGGCCGGGCTTGTCCCGGCCATCCGCGTCTTTAGTGTCTGCCGGGCGGGGGCATGGATGCCCGCCAGGCGCGGCCGGAAATGCAGATGCACCTATGACGGCCCAGTTTACCCGCGACGAAAAAGAAAGAGGCCGGCTGCTTTTCGCCGGCGACTGGCAATTCGTCTCCGCCGCAAGCTCCGAAAGCTCGCTGCCGCCGATGCGCGGCATCGAAATCGCGCTCGCCGGCCGCTCCAACGTCGGCAAATCGAGCCTGATTAACGCGCTGACGGGCCGCAAAGCCCTTGCACGCACGTCGCGCACGCCGGGCCGCACAAAAGAACTGATCTTCTTTTCCAGCGGCGCCAATCTCACTTTGGTGGACATGCCCGGTTACGGCTATGCCGCCGCCGCCAAGACGAAGATCGCGGCCTGGACCGACCTGATCCACTCTTTCCTCCTCGGCCGGCGCAATCTTGCGCGCGTCTATGTTCTGATCGACGCGCGGCACGGCCTGAAAGACACCGATGACGGCGTACTGCAGACCCTCAGCAAAGCCGCCGTCAGCCACGAGATCGTGCTCACCAAAGCGGACGCCGTAAAGCCGCAGGAACTGGCGCAACGCATTGACGAGACGCGCGCGGCGCTTGCCAGGCGTCCGGCCGCCTTCCCCGACGTGCTGGCCACGTCGTCCGAAAGCGGCGCGGGCATCCCCGAACTGCGTGCGGCCATCGCACGCTTGCTGAAAGAACAAGGCAAAGGGTGAGATGAACTCATGACGGAATTCCTGGCGGGCGCGGAAAGACGCCGCAGATCATTCCGGGCTTCGCTTCCCCTGCCGACTTACGTTCAGCCTTTCCGCAGCACCCTCTCGATCCGGCGATCCGGAATAAGCCACGTGATCGCGACCAGGACGTAGAGCGCAATTGAAATCCAGGGTGCAATGAAGGCGAGCACGATCGCAGTAAGATAGGCCAGCGGCGACAGTTTGCCCTTGATGTCTCTGCCAAGTGCGCGCGCCAGAACGGAATCCTTGCCCTCCTTGCGAAGGAGCGCCTGTTCCAGCAGGTAGTAGGCGATCGCGGGCATCAAGAGGGCCACGCCGTACGCGGCGGTCGGAACTGCCGCCAGCGGGTTTTCGCCAAGCCAGGCGGTGGCGACCGGAATGAGCGAGAGCCAGAACAATAAATTGGAATTTGCCCACAGTATGAGTCCGTCAACGCGCACGACCGTGTGCAACAGGTGATGGTGGTTGTTCCAGTAGATGGCCAGATAGACGAAGCTCAGCACATAGCTCACGAAATTAGGGATCATGCCGGCGAGCGCCGGCCAACCGGAGCCGTGAGGTATCTTCAACTCCAGCACCATGATCGTGATGAGGATGGCGATAACACCGTCGCTGAACGCGGCCAGCCGATCTTTTCCCATGCAAAATGCCCGATCCCGATTCCGCCAAGCGGCCCGAGCCTAGCATAACGATTGCCGCCGCCGGTCGCGGCGCTGCATGCACCGGGAGAACGGAAATATCCCGGCCATCGCCGCATTCGGCTTCTGCACCGGCACGGAGTGGGCTACGATTCGGCCATGGACGGGATTCTTATCGCTCTCGCCGGCGTCATGGGTGCTGCCGGAATCGGCCTCACCGCCGCCGGCGCCCACGGCAAGCCCGGCACCGGACTCGACAGCGCCGGCTATCTGCTGCTCATTCATGCCGTCGCGATTCTCGCCGGCATTCTCGCCGTCCGCTCCAGCCTCGTCTTGCGTCCGCTTAGCCTGATCGTGCTGTGGGGCTTCGTTCTGGGCGCAGGCTTGTTCGCCGCCGATGTCGCATCCCGCGCCTTTCTCGGCGGGCGGCTGTTCCCGATGGCCGCGCCGGCCGGAGGCACCATTCTGATCCTGAGCTGGCTAGTGCTGATCGCGGCCGCGCTCGGGGCCATGCGCGCCGGCTGAGGTCCCTTTCGCACGGCTGCCGGGGCCGTTAAAAGAACGCACCCAAAGCCCAACCGGAGCCGTCATGAGCACCGACCCGCAAGAACAGGCACGCATCCTGTCGGAGGCGCTGCCGCACATGCAGCGCTATGACGAAGAAACCATCGTCATCAAATACGGCGGGCACGCGATGGGCGACGAGCGCACGGCCCGCGCCTTCGCGCGCGATATCGTCCTGCTCGAACAGACCGCGATCAATCCCGTGGTCGTGCATGGCGGCGGCCCGCAGATCGAAGCCATGCTCAAGCGCGCCGGCGTGCAATCGCAGTTCGCCGGCGGTCTGCGCATCACCGACGCCGCGACTCTGGAAATTGTCGAGATGGTCCTCGCCGGCTCGATCAACAAGCAGATCGTCGGCTACATCAACGCCGCCGGCGGCAAGGCTATCGGCCTGTGCGGCAAGGACGGCAACATGGTCACGGCGCGCAAGGTGACGCGCACCGTCGTCGATCCGGACTCGAACATCGAGAAGGTCGTCGACCTCGGTTTCGTCGGCGAGCCTTCCAAGGTCGATACGACCGTGCTCGACACAGTGCTCGGCCGCGAGCTGATTCCGGTGCTGGCGCCCGTCGCGGCATCGGCCGATGGCGGTACGTTCAACGTGAACGCCGACACATTCGCCGGCGCCATTGCCGGCGCGCTCAAGGCCAAGCGCTTCCTGCTGCTGACCGACGTGCCCGGCGTGCTCGACAGTTCGAAAAATCTGATCAAGGAACTCTCGGCAAGCGACGTGCGGCGGCTGATCGCAGACGGCACGATTTCCGGCGGCATGATCCCGAAGGTCGAGACCTGCCTTTATGCGCTCGAACAAGGCGTCGAGGGAGTCGTCATCCTCGACGGCAAGGTGCCGCACGCGGTGCTGCTCGAACTGTTCACCGACCACGGCGCCGGCACGCTCATTCACCGCTGAAACGCGATTCCGCTTGGGTGCGCTGCGGATTAGCATGGCGGCATGATTCGCCGTTGCACGCTAGCAATCGCAACCGCAGCGATTGGCGCACTGGCCGCCACCTCTGCCCGCGCCGAACTCACGCTGTGCAACCGCACGAGCTACCGCGTCGAAACCGCGATTGCCGTCGAGAAGAGCGGCGCCGTTGCGACGCGCGGCTGGTTTCGGACGGATCCGGGCCAATGCCGCCGCGTGATTGACCAGCCGCTCGACGCCGGCATGATCTATATTCACGCGCGCGAACCCGCCGTTTATGGTGCGGCGGCGCTGCCGCAGAACGGCCAGGTCAACTTCTGCGTGGACAAAAATGATTTCACCATCGCCGACGCCCGCACATGCGGTGGCGGAAAGTTCGCGCCATTCACCGCCGTGAAGCCGTCCGATACCGACAAAGGGCCGACCGTGCATCTGGCCGAAGAATCCGGCTATGACGATACGCAGGCACGGCTGGCCGGAATCCAGCGCTTGCTGGTGACCGCCGGTTACGATGCGACTCCGATCGACGGCGTGCCCGGCGCCAGGACCGACGCCGCCATCGCGCGGTTTGTGAAAGA
>JBARCH010000197.1:0-5945 GCA_049793875.1 Pseudolabrys sp.
GATCCGTCGTTCGGCGGAATGGGCAACCCGCAGCCCAACCAGCCCGGCGGCTATCCGACACGGTTCAGGTAAACGGCTTCGTCCGTTCGCCGAAGATCGCGCTGCCGACGCGCACATGCGTCGCGCCCAGTTCAATGGCCGTGGCGAAATCCGCACTCATTCCCATCGACAGCAGCTTGAGGCCGTTGCGCTTTGCGATCTTCGCCGTCAGCGCGAAATGCGGTCCCGGCGCTTCCTGCAAGGGCGGGATGCACATCAGGCCGGAAATCGTCAGGCCGTAGGTTTCGCGGCAACGCTTGAGGAAATCGTCGGCATCCTGCGGCAGCACGCCGGCCTTCTGCGCCTCGGCTCCGGTATTGATTTCGACAAACAGCGACGGCGCGCGTTGCTGCCTGACAATCTCCCTGGCGAGCGCTTCGCACAGGCTGGGTCTGTCGACGGCGTGAATCGCGTCGAATAACGCCACGGCTTCTTTCGCCTTGTTGGATTGCAGCGGCCCGATCAGGTGCAGCGAAAGGCCGGAATATTGCGACATCAGCGCGGGCCATTTGGCCTTCGCTTCCTGCACCCGGTTTTCACCGAACGCGCGTTCGCCCGCCACAATCACCGGCTCGATGCGTTCGGCTGCAAAAGTCTTCGACACCACGATCAGCGTCACCGAAGCCGGATCGCGCGCGGCATCGCGACAGGCGCGCGCAACATCGGCGCGCACCGCCTCCAGGCCGGTTGTGGCCGCGGTGTCGGTCATTCGCGAGTCGTGCCGTAAAGGATTGCGGTCGTCATCGTGCTTGTCCTGGCGGGGTATAACCGGCCCCGGACAATCGTGAAAGGCACTTCCGGCCGATCAGATAAATGGCCGCGGCGCGTTCGGCCGCGCGTCGTCGCCCGCCAATTCCACCAAAGCCGGGCGATCCAGCATTTCGAACACACGTTCTTTCCACCGGAACGCGTTGGTGGCAGCGAGCCGCCGCAGCGACTTGTTGGTGTGCACCAGCGACATGCCGAGCGTATCGGCAAGGTGCTGCTGCGTGAACGGAAACTCGACGGCATTGCCCGACGTCAGTCCCGATTCGGCGGCGCGGGTGTAAAGGTGCAGCAGCAAGAACGCGATGCGCTCGAGTGCCGTGCGACGACCGAGACTCAGAAGGTTTTCGTCGATGATCTGCTCTTCACGCGACGCGAGCCAGGTGAGATCGAAAGAGAGCGAAGAGTGCTTGCCGTAGAGATCCCACAGCTTTGAGCGCGGGAAAACGCACAACACCACATTGGTCAACGCCTCGACCGAATGCTCCATCTCACGCATCACCGCCCCTTGCAGGCCGACCAGATCGGCGGGCAATGCAAAGTTGAGAATCTGCCGGCGGCCATCGTTGAGCATCTTGTAGCGAAAGGCCCACCCGCTCAACACGGTATAAAGATACTCGCTGCTCGTACCCTGCTGAAGAAAGCTGCTGCCGACACCGACGCGCAATTCATCGACCTTGAACCGGCGCACGAACGCCAGTTCTTCGGCGCTAAATTCACGCAGGCAGCTACGGCGCCGAAGAGGGCATTGGTCGCAATAAGTATATTGGCCGTTTTGACGGCCCGCCGGCGCCCCAACAATCATTTATGATTGCCGTATGTCTTATTTAAATGACTGATGGGGAAATTCAGTCGAAAATAGAAAGTTCCATTGCCGGCCCAGGATCTGTCCTGAGTCAGGTCACGCCGCCTTGTCACCGCCGCATCCACCCTCGCAGTGAGCCCAGTTCACAATGGATACCCCGATGACAGGCGATCCCGCTGCGTTGCTGGCCGGCCAACGCATTCTCGTGCTTGACGATGAATTTCTCATCGGCTTCGACGTCCAGAATGTTCTTGAAACCGCCGGCGCGGCCTCAGTCATTTACGTGAGCACGACCGCCGAAGCGCGGGCGGCAATCGAGGCCGGACAGTTTGATTTGGCCGTTCTCGACGTTCTGCTTGGCCGCGACGGCGCCCACAGTCTCGACATCGCCGAAATATTGACCGAGCGAAAAATTCCGATCGTCTTCGCCACCGGCGTCAGCGGTGGGAGTTTTCACACCGAGCGATTTCCCGATGTGCCGGTAATCGTCAAGCCATACGACACGGCAGAACTCATCGCCATCGTGTGCGAGGCACTACGCCGGCGATGAGATCGCGGAATTCGTCAGGCGGCGGACTGCCACTGCGCCTTGGCGTCCTTTGCGGATTTTTTGAGATGGACCTTCTTGTCCACGCTTTCGATCCAGTCAGCCGAAATGAAATGATGCTGGCCGCCTGCGGCCGGATCGGTCTTGGTGAGCTTGATCCGCTTGTCGCCTTCGAGATGATCGACGGTACCGACGTGCGCACCATCCGAACCGACGACTTCCATGTGTTCCTTGATCGCTTGAGTGTCAGCCATACCGCACCTCCGTTGGTTACGATTGGCTAACCCAATTCGGCGGCTGCTGGTTCCTCGTGTTCCGCTGCGATAAGGCTGTTTTTGCTGCAATCCGGATACTTCGGGCGAGCGTTTCGCGCCGGCCGTTGTCGAATGATTCACCACATGCAAACCGCGATGCTTAACAAATCCGTATTCTAAAATTTTAGCCATCGGCCGAAAGGCATTTTAAGGCGGCGATGTTAGTGAGAGCGCGACTGGGGACGTAATCGATCATGGCGAAACAGACGCAACCGGCGAATTCCGCCCTTGCTCGCACGCATCGCGCTCAACCGCGGCGTACGCTCAGTATTCGCGCGCGCCTGATGATCCTTGCCGTTATCGCAATCGTCCCGATCGTGCTGGAGCGCGTTCACAACGAACAGTTCGACCGCGACGAACGCATCAACGCCGCCTACAAGCAGGCCCAGGGTATCGCGCTGCAGGCGGCGGCGCGCCAGAACGAAGTGATCGTATCGACACGCACGCTGCTCGAAGTTCTGGCCGATACGCGCGCGGCGATGCCCGCCACCAATCAATCTTGCAACCAGATGCTGAAAGACATCGCCGACACGGCGCGATGGGTGCGCACCCTGTCCGTAGCGGATACCGATGGAAAGATCGTCTGTTCGAGTCTGCCTGCCGCGATGGGGCTCGACGTCAGCCAACGCCTGCACTTTATCAACGCCGTCAGGACCGGCCGTTTTATTCTCGGCGATTACTTCATGGGTACGCGCGACAAGTCGCCGTTCATCATCGCCGCGATGCCGCAGCGCAGTCCCAACGGAAAGATTGAAGCCGTTGTGCTCGCTACGCTCGATCTGAACTGGATCGGCCAGATTGCAAATCCTCTTGCGGCGCAATCCGGTTCTCTGATGCTGCTGATTGACGGCAACGGAACTGTTCTCGCCCACGAGCCGGAACCGGCGAACTGGGTCGGCAAGCAGATGCAGAACCAGCCGTTGATCAGGCAAATGCTGGCTCGACCCGACGGCGTCGTCACCGCGATGTCGCCCGACGGCGTGCGGCGTATTTTCGCTTACGCCGATCTGCCCGGTACGCAGACGCATGTGGCCATCGGATTCAATGAGCAAAAAATTCTAAGCCGCGCCGATTTCACAATGTGGACTGCTTTCGCCGAACTCGGCGTCGTGACCATGCTCGTTCTGTTGAGCATCTGGTTTGGCGCGGAACGCTTGCTGGTCCGCCCGATTCGCACACTGGTCGATGCGGCGGGCCGCATCGGGCGCGGCGAAGACAAAACGCGCGCGGCCGAACTGCCTTGGGCGGCCGAGTTCGTACCGCTCGCCGTTGCGCTCGACGAGATGACGGAAACCCTCGACGCCCGCGAGCAGGAGCTCCGCGATACCAACAATCAATTGCGCGAGCTTGCCCAGCTCGACCCGCTCACAGGCCTGGCGAACCGGCGCACATTCAATTCGCAACTGATGGCGGAATGGAAATTGGCCGCGAAACTGCAACGGCCGATTTCGGTGCTGATGATCGACGTGGATTTCTTCAAGGCGTTCAACGACCGCTACGGCCATGTGCAGGGCGACTCGTGCCTGCGCAAGGTCGGCGACGTTCTCAAGAGCGGCACGACCGCGCGGCCGAGTGCCGTATCGGGGGCTCGCGGCGCCGGGCTCGACAGCGCCAACAATGTCGGCCGCGATGAGCAGCTTGCCGCGCGTTACGGCGGCGAGGAGTTCGCCGTGTTGCTGCCGGGCGCCAATCTCGAGGTCGCAACCAGGCTTGCCGAACGCCTGCGGCGCGGCGTCGAAGACCTGCTGATGGCCCATGCCGGCGCACCCTGGGGATTTGTGTCGGTCAGCATCGGTGCGGCTTCGATCGTGCCGGGCGACAAGGACAACCCGCAGGATCTGACGGAGGCCGCCGACGGCTGCCTCTACGAGGGCAAGCAGCGCGGCCGCAATACCGTGGTCTGCCAGAGCAACAAGCCGGCCAGGACCGATAAGCCGTTGCTGCGCGCGGTTTGCTGACAAGGCGCCGAACCCTCCCGGCCGAAGCAAACCGGCCGGCTTTTTGTCCAACCCGTTGACCCACAAAGCCCTTTCGTGTCACGTCCGGCCACCCTAAAAAGGGCCGGAAATGACCTCCGATTCGATGAAAAGCGAGCGCTACAACGCCGCCGTGGCCGAGCCGCGCTGGCAAAAGGCCTGGGACGACAAGGGCATCTTCGCCACCCGGAACGACGACCCGCGCAAGAAATACTACGTGCTGGAGATGTTCCCCTACCCGTCGGGGCGCATCCACATGGGCCACGTGCGCAACTACGCGATGGGCGACGTGGTCGCGCGCTACAAACGCGCGATGGGCTTTTCGGTGCTGCACCCGATGGGCTGGGACGCCTTCGGCATGCCGGCGGAAAACGCCGCGATGGACCGCAAGGTACATCCCAAGACGTGGACCTACGAAAACATCGCCACCATGAAAGGCCAGCTCAAGTCGATGGGGCTCTCCCTCGACTGGGCGCGCGAGATCGCGACCTGCGACCCGGCCTACTACAGGCATCAGCAGAAAATGTTTCTCGACTTCCTCAAGGCGGGGCTGGTCGAGCGCAAGCAATCGAAAGTGAACTGGGATCCGGTCGACCACACCGTGCTCGCGAACGAGCAGGTGATCGACGGCCGCGGCTGGCGCTCCGGCGCCGTCGTCGAGCAGCGCGAACTCACCCAGTGGTTCTTCAAGATCAGCGACTATTCGGAAGAGTTGCTCAACGCGCTCGACACGCTCGAGCGCTGGCCGGAAAAAGTCCGGCTGATGCAGAAGAACTGGATCGGCCGCTCCGAAGGCCTGCTGGTCCGCTTCATGCTCGATACGGCGACGACGCCGAACAAGGAAAGTGAACTGGAAATTTTCACCACGCGGCCGGACACCTTGTTCGGCGCGAAGTTCATGGCGCTGTCGCCCGATCATCCGCTCGCGACCGCCGCGGCGGCTAAAAATCCGAAACTCGCGGCGTTCATCGAAGAGTGCCATCACATGGGCACCGCGCAGGCCCAGATCGACACCGCCGAGAAGATGGGCTTCGACACCGGCATCAAGGCCGTGCATCCGTTCGATCCGAACTGGAAGCTGCCGGTCTATGTCGCGAATTTCATTCTGATGGATTACGGCACCGGCGCCATCTTCGGTTGCCCGGCGCACGACCAGCGCGACCTCGATTTCGTCAACAAATATGGCCTCGGCAATACGCCGGTCGTTTGCCCCGAAGGGCAAGACCCGAAGACTTTCGTCATCACCAACGTCGCTTATGACGGCGACGGCCGCATGATCAATTCGCGCTTCCTCGACGGCATGACAATCGCCGAAGCCAAGGACGAAGTGGCCAAACGCCTCGAACGCGAAACGCGCGGCAACCAGCCGGTAGCGCAACGGCAAGTCAACTACCGCCTGCGCGACTGGGGCATCTCGCGTCAGCGTTATTGGGGCTGCCCGATCCCGATCATCCATTGCGAGAAGTGCGGCGTCGTGCCGGTGCCGGAAAAAGATTTGC
>JBARCH010000198.1:0-2254 GCA_049793875.1 Pseudolabrys sp.
CAGCGCAACAAAAACCGCGCCCTGTCGAACGCGCTCAATAATATGTCGCAAGGCCTGTGCATGTTCGACCGCCAAGCCCGCATCATCGTGACCAACAAACGCTATCTCGAGATGTACAGCCTGTCGCCGAAGATCGTGCGGCGCGGCTGCACGCTGCGCGACTTGATGCGGCACCGCCAGGAAGTCGGCCTCTTCAACGGCGACGTCGACGAATACTGCCGCAGTATCATTGAGAGTCTCAGCAAAGGCGACCAGGCGAGTTTCTACGTTCAGGCGAGCGACGGCCGCATCGTTCACGCGCTCAATCATGTGACGCCGGGCGGCGGCTGGATTTCCACCCACGAAGACGTCACCGAACAACGCCAGGCGGAACTGGAGCGTGCCGCAATCCACGATCAGGAGCAGCGCCGCACGATTGTCGATGGCGCGATTGGATCGTTCCGGCCCGTTGTCGAGAAGCTTCTCACGAGCGTCGGCAGCAACGCCGCCGCCATGCGCTCGACCGCACGTGCGCTGTTTGGATCGTCCGAGCAAACCTCGCAGCGCGCGGAAAGCGCCGTTCAGGCATTCCAGGACGCTTCCACCAACGTGGAATCTGCCGCAGCGGCTGCCGATGAATTGTCGCGCTCGATCGCAGAAATCAGCCGTCAGCTCAATCACACCAGCAACATCGTCGGCCAGGCGACGCAAGAAGCTCGCGCGACGGACAGTGAAATCGTCGGCCTCGCCGACGGTGCACAGAAGATCGGCGACGTCGTCAAACTCATCCGTAACATCGCCGGACAGACCAACCTTCTCGCGCTCAACGCCACCATCGAGGCCGCGCGCGCGGGCGACGCAGGCAAGGGCTTTGCGGTGGTCGCATCTGAAGTGAAGTCGCTCGCCGTGCAAACGGCGAAGGCAACCGAGGACATCGCCAGCCATATTCTCGGCGTGCAGAACTCGACGGCCGGCGCGGTCGAGGCGATCCGCCATATCGCCGGCCGCATGCGCGAGATCAACCAGTACACGACGGCCGTGGCGGCAGCGATCGAACAACAAAATTCCGCAACCGGCGAAATCTCGCACAACGTCACCAGTGCCGCGAAAGGCACCAGCCAGGTCGTCGCGGTTCTGGATGAAGTCACTGGCGCCGCGACCGAAACGCGGTCCTCGGCCGAAATTGTGCTGGGCGCATCCGAGACGGTGGAAACCGCGGTTTCAAAATTGCGATCGGAAGTGCAGACCTTCCTCGCAAAAGTGGCGGTGTGATTTTTCCGCCGCTCCGGGACGCTGCCAGGCGGCGAAGGCGGAATGACAGAAAAATTTACGCCTGGCTTGCCGCCGTCTTGCCGAGCGCGGCCTGCGCCGCGGCGAGGCGCGCAATCGGCACGCGGAACGGCGAACACGACACGTAATCGAGATTCACCTCATGGCAGAACGCGACCGACGCCGGGTCGCCGCCATGCTCGCCGCAAATGCCGACCTTGAGCTTTGGACGCGTCTTGCGGCCACGTTCGACGCCGATGCGCACCAGTTCGCCGACGCCGTGCTGATCGATCGACACGAACGGGTCAACCGGCAGAATTCCGCGCGCGGTATAGATGCCAAGGAAACTCGCGGCATCGTCGCGCGAGATGCCAAAAGTCGTCTGCGTCAAATCGTTGGTGCCGAACGAGAAGAATTCCGCCGTCTCGGCGATTTCCCCGGCGAGCAACGCAGCGCGCGGCAACTCGATCATCGTGCCGACCTGATAGTTGACTTTGGCGCCTTTTTCCTTGGCCACCGCCTCCGCCATGGCGTCGATGCGCGCCTTCACCAGATCGAACTCGGCCTTGCCCGCGATCAGCGGCACCATCACTTCCGGTACCACGGGCTCGCCCGTGCGCTTCGCCGCTTCGATCGCGGCCTCGAAAATGGCGCGCGCCTGCATCTCGGCGATTTCCGGGTACGCAATGGCGATGCGGCACCCGCGGAAGCCGAGCATCGGGTTGAACTCATGGAGTTCCCTGGCCCGGTCGGCTAGTCGGCGCGGGTCGGCCCCCATGGCAGCCGCGACTTCGGCAATTTCCTCTTCGCCGTGCGGCAGGAATTCGTGCAGCGGCGGATCGAGCAGGCGGATCGTCACCGGCTTGCCGCGCATGATGTCGAACAATTCGATGAAGTCGTCGCGCTGCATCGGAAGCAACTTCGCGATCGCCGCGCGGCGCGATTTTTCGTCGTCGGCGAGGATCATTTCGCGCACGGCCTGGATACGCGTTTCGTCGAAGAACAT
>JBARCH010000199.1:0-3015 GCA_049793875.1 Pseudolabrys sp.
TATCGAGTTCGGGGACGTCGAGGCCGGCATTGACGCAGGCATCCGCCATCCAGACACCGGCGCCGCCCGACGACGTGCAGATGCCGGCGCGCTTTCCGGCCGGCAGCTTGTCGCCGTACGCCAGGAAGCCGACGGCGGTGTCGATCATCTCGTCGAAGTCGCGGCCCTCGATCAGGCCGTAATGCTGGAACATCGCACGATAAGTCGCGGCCGAACCGGCCAGCGCCGCGGTATGCGAGGCAACGGCGCGACTGCCGGCTTCGGTCTGGCCGATCTTGCCGACGATCAGCAGTTTTCCAAGCTTCAGCGCCTTTTCGGCGACGCGTTTGAATTTCGCCGGCGTCTTCACGTCTTCGAGCAGCAACAGGAAAACGTCGGTTTTGTCTTCGTCGAGCATGTGATCGACGAAATCGAAAACCTCGAGTGCGGCTTCATTGCCGGTCGTCACGATGTGACGAAACGAGATATTCCGCTGCCGGGCGCGATCGAAGAATGCGAATCCGAGGCCGCCGCTTTGTGACACCACCGATACCTGGCCGCGGCCGAGCGGGTGCTTCGGCAACAGCGCACCGGCGCTCTTGTCCATTGCGGGGCTGAAAGTGGGGCAGAGCGCGGCGGCAATATTGGAAAAGCCTTCGGTATTCGGTCCGCTCACCGCCATGTCGTAGCGCGCCGCAGTGGCGCGGATTTCCGCCTGCATGCGTGCGCCCGTCTCGCCCGGCTCTTCGGCAAAACCTGAACTCAAAATGACGGCGGCCTTGATCCCCGCCTTTCCGCAACGCTCGAGTTCGGCGGGAATGTATTGTGCAGGCACAATGAGAATCGCGAGATCGACGACTTCGGGCAGGTCTGCGACCGACGGATAGGCTTTCAGCCCTTGGACTTCCGTCGCGCTGCGGCTGACCGGATAGACTTTCCCTATGTACGGGTGGCTTAAAATTATTTCGAGGATGCGGCCGCGCAAGCCGCGCACGTCGGACGATGCGCCGACGACGGCGAGCGATTTCGGCGACAGCAATTTTCCGATGTCGGGCAAGGTGCTTCCAGCCTTTCAGCGTAGTCCGAGCCCGCGCGCGATGATACCGCGCAGGATTTCGGTCGTGCCGCCCTGGATGGTCAGCTTGGGCGCGATCATTGTCGCGAACGCAAGCTGGTCGTCCAGCGTGGCGCGGTTACCGATTTCCGGTTCGAGAAATGCGGCAAGTTCGCGCACGCGGTTCGGCAATTTTTGTTCCCAGATGGTGCCGAGATCTTTCACGATCGATCCTTCCACCACCGGCTCCTTGCCGGCCTGTAACATGCCGGCGACGGACACCGACATGCGCCGAAGCGTGTGCAATTGCGCGACGAGGCGGCCAAGCCCTTCAGCGCTGCGCAAATCGGGATCGGGTCCGAGCGCGCGGATCAACTCGAGCATCACGTAGAAAGTTTCGAGGAAACGCTCCGGCCCGCTGCGCTCATAAGCAAGCTCGCTCGTCGCTTGTTTCCATGCGCCGTCGATCTCGCCCATCACGTGGTCGTCGGGGATGAACGCGTTGTCGAATACGACCTCGTTGAAATCGTGCTGACCGGTCATCTGGTAGATCGGATTGACTGTAATGCCGGGCGTCTTCATGTCCACGAGGAATTGCGTGAGCCCGTGGCGGCGATTTTCGTTGGTTGGCGGCGAGGTGCGGAACAGGCCGAGCATGTAATCGGCGATGTGGGCGTTACTGGTCCAGATCTTGCTGCCGCTGATGCGCCAGCCGCCTTCCGCTTTCGTTGCCTTGGTCTTGGCCGCGAAAAGATCGGAGCCGGAGCCCGGTTCGCTCATGCCGATGACGAAGCAAAGCTCGCCGCGGCACACACGGGGAAGGATGTCCTGCTTGATGTGTTCCGGCGCGTATTTGAGCAGGATCGGTCCGCTCTGCCGGTCGGCGACAAAGTGCAGCCGTACCGGCGCATTCGCGACACGGAATTCTTCCGTCACGACGTAGCGCTCGAGAAAGCTGCGCTCGTGGCCGCCATATTGCTTCGGCCAGGTCATGCCGATCCAGCCTTTGGCGCCAATCCGCTTGCTGAATTCCGGATTGTGCGAGTCGCCATGACCGGGACGATGCGGATCGAATGTACCCGCGGCGATTTCCTCGGCGAGAAACGCACGCACTTGCGTGCGCAGCTTTTCGCATTCGGGCGGCAGGCGGATCTGGTCGAAGTTGAGGGCGGTGGTCATGCGATTTTATCGTCAGCGGGACGCGATAAGAGGCCAGAATTCGTCGGCACCGTGCCTGGCGACGTGCTTGCCAAGCTCGGCTGCCCAGTGGCTGTCATTGCCGAAGTCGTCGCGCCACGCGAGGATGCGAAGCGTGAAACGGTGCAGCACGTGTTCGTTGGTGAAGCCGATGGCGCCGAAAACCTGATGCGCGATCGCTGCGCCTTCAGTGGCGGCTTCGGCAGATCGGATTTTTGCGGATGCGACCTCGAGGAGAACCGCGTCATCGAACTTGTCGGCCTGCGCGATGGCGTCGGCCGCCGAGCCCGCGGCCGTGAGTGCCGCCGCGACTTCGCCGGCAAGCCGTGCAAGATTTTGTTGCACGGCCTGGAATTTCCCGATTTTCCGTTCGAATGCCACGCGTTCATTGGCGTAGGCAACGCTGAGCGACAGAATCGTTTCAAGCGCGCCGGCGGTCGCGATGCTGCGTACGGCCGCGCCCATCAGCATCAGCGATGTCTGGTCGAAGCCGGCAGGGGCGGGTGCGCTACGGATCGGCCTGACGCGCTCGAAGGCAACGGTATTGGTGGCATCGCCCGCAAGATTCTGGCCATCGGCAATACGGCAATCCTTGGCGGCGGCCAATGCAACGACCGCGCCTTTGCTGCTGCCGGCGAATACGGCGATGTGTTGCGCATCGTGCGCGAACGGAATGCGACTGGCGCGTCCGCTTAGCGTGCCGCCGTCGTCCAGCATAATGCCGTCGCGCGGCTGCGTCGGTGCAACCGTCATGGCACCGATAGGTGCTTCGATACCGGCGCGTG
>JBARCH010000200.1:0-2770 GCA_049793875.1 Pseudolabrys sp.
CGCTCCTCGCTCCAGCCTTCGGTGCCGGCAGGCCGCATCGGCAGCACGAGGAAGCGTGTCTCGGCGGTGGAATCCCAGACGCGGATTTCGGTGTCCTTCGGCAGCGTCACGCCGAAATCGGCGAGCACGCCGCGCGGATCCTTCACCGCGCGCGAGCGATAGGGCGCGGCCTTGTACCAGACCGGCGGCAGGCCCAGCATTTCCCACGGATAGCAGGAGCAGAGCGTGCACACGACCATGTTGTGCCGCGTCGGCGTGTTCTCGACGGCGATCAGATGATCGCCGACGCGGCCGAGCGTGCCGATCGCCTTGGAGGCATCCTCGAGCAGCGCCTGCTTGAAAGCCGGATCGGTCCACGCTTTCGCGACCACGCGGGCGCCATTGCGAGGGCCGATCTTGGTTTCGTAGACCTCGACGATGGCGTCGAGCGCCTTGGGGTCGACATAGCCCTTCTCGGTCAGGATCGTTTCCAGCGCGCGCACCCGCAACTGGGTTTCCGAAAGCTCGGAATGGTCGTGATCGTGACCATGGTGGTGGTCGTGATCGTGGTCATGTTCGGTCATGCCGACAGTATAAGCAAAACACCGGCCTTTGTGCCATCATCGGCGCTATGACATTTGCGCATATGAAAACAGTCGCCGACGGCATTGACCGCCTGACCGTGGCGGTGGGCCGGGCGGTGGCATGGCTCATTCTGTTCGTTGTGCTGGTGCAGTTCGCGCTGGTGGTGGCGCGCTATGCCTTCTCGCTCGGCTCGATCCGCTTCACCGAGAGCGTCATCTACGCGCACGCCACGCTGTTCATGCTGGCGGCGGCCTGGACTTTGCAGGCGGGTGGCCATGTGCGGGTGGACGTGTTCTATGCCGATGCGTCGCCGCGCACGAAAGCGCGCATCGATCTTGCCGGCGCGCTGCTTCTGCTGCTGCCGTTTGCGCTGGTCGTGCTGTGGGTGTCGGTGCCGTTTGCCGCGCGCTCATGGGCGATCCTCGAGCGCTCGCAGGAGACGAGCGGCCTGCCGCTGGTATTCGTGCTCAAGACGCTGATCCCGTTGTTCGCGGCGATGCTGGCGTTGCAGGGCGTTTCGCAAGCGATCCGCGCGTCGAGCGCGCTCGCCGAGGCGCACTGATGGGACTCGCGGAAATACTCGCCGTCGTCATGGTCGCCGCCGTCTGCGGCGTGCTGATGATCGGTTATCCGGTGGCGCTGACGCTCGGCGGCGTGTCGCTCGGCTTTGCCGTGCTCGGCCATCTGACGGGAGTGATGAATCTCGCCATCCTCGGCGCGCTGCCGGAACGCATCTTCGGCATCATGACGAACGATGTGCTGCTGGCGATCCCGATGTTCATCTTCATGGGCGTGATGCTGGAGCGCTCGCGCGTCGCCGAGGAATTGCTCGAGACCATGGGCCGGCTCTTCGGCACGCTGCGCGGCGGGCTCGGAATCTCCGTGGTGATCGTCGGCGCCATGCTGGCGGCGGCGAAAGGAGTCGTCGGCGCCACAACTGTGACGATGGGACTGATCGTGCTGCCGGCGATGCTGCGCTTCGGCTACGACAAGCGGCTGGCGGCGGGTACTGTCGCCGCGACGGCAACACTCGCGCAGATTTTTCCGCCTGCGAGGGTGCTGGTTCTGCTCGGCGACCAGATCGGCAACGCGTATCAGGCTTCGCAGCTATCGCAGGGCATCTTCGCGCCGCGCTCGGTCACGGTGAGCGATTTGTTTGCCGGGGCGCTTATCCCCGGCTTCGCATTGGTCGCGCTTTATCTGATTTACCTGATCGCCGTTGCGATCCTGCGGCCGGAGAAGATGCCGGCGCTGCCGCCCGATCCACATGCGCCGCGCGGGCTGGCGCTCGCGCGCAAGCTCGTTGAGGTGCTGGTCGCGCCGCTGCTTCTTATCGCGGCCGTGCTCGGCTCGATCCTCGGCGGCGTCGCGACGCCGACAGAAGCCGCCTCGATCGGTGCCGTCGGCGCACTGCTGCTTGCGCTGCGCAAGAGCGGCATGCGCGGCGTGATCGTGCCGGTGATCGAGAAGACGACGCAGATCACCAGCATGATCTTCGTCATCCTGATCGGCGCGACCATGTTCAGCCTGGTGTTCCGCGCGCTCGGCGGCGACGACATGGTGCAGCGCGCGCTCACCGACCTGCCGGGTGGAGTTGACGGGGCGGTGCTGGCGGTGATGCTCGGCATGTTTCTGCTTGGCTTTGTGATGGATGCCTTCGAGATCATCTTCGTGGTGGTGCCGATCGTCGCGCCGCCACTCCTGAAAATGCCGGGCGTCGACCCGGTCTGGCTCGGCATCATGATGGCGGTGAACTTGCAGACGTCCTACATGCACCCGCCGCTCGGGCCGACGCTGTTTTATTTGCGCAGCGTGGCGCCGCCGGAGATCTCCACGCGGCACATCTATGTCGGCATGATTCCTTTCGTGATCATCCAGCTTTTCGCGCTGGCCGCGCTGTGGTTCGTGCCGGGGCTTGCGACGGCGCTGCCGCATGCGCTTTATGGGCACTAGGTTTTCGTCATGGCCGGGCTTGTCCCGGCCATCCGCGTCTTTGAGTATAAAGAAGGAAAGCGTGGTTGCCCGGCATGAGGCCGGGCATGACGACGCCGCAATGCCGGGATTTCAATGAAAGCCGCAGAGCTTTTCGACCTCAAAGGCAAAGTTGCGCTGGTGACCGGGGCCTCCAGCGGGCTCGGCGCGCAATTCGCCCGTGCGCTCGCCGAAAGCGGCGCGGCGGTGGCGCTGGTGGCGCGCCGGGCCGATC
>JBARCH010000201.1:0-4415 GCA_049793875.1 Pseudolabrys sp.
CTTCGCGCACGCGCGCCATATCTTCCTCCGTTACGACGCGCGGCACATGCCAGTCGTCGCCGAACGGGATGGCGGACGCGGCCATGGTCGGCCACGGATCGGCGCCGGCCTTAAGCGCGCCACCACCCTCCCACGGCCGCTCGGCCGAACCCTTGCGGCCTGAGTGCGCGAGCTGGATGCCAAACCTCGCAGTGCCGGCACGGCGGCATTGCGCGATGACGCGGGCGAGCGCGAGTTCATTGTCGTCGGAATAAAGGCCGAGACATCCGTGCGTGATGCGGCCGGAGCGTTCGACATGAGTGGCCTCGACAACCACGAGCGCGGCGCCGGAATTGGCCAGCATGCCGAGGTGCATCATGTGCCAGTCGGTGGCGCTGCCGTCGTCGGCTGAATACTGGCACATCGGCGAAACGACGATGCGGTTCGCAAGCTCAAGGCCGGCAAGCCGGAAGGGTGAAAACAGGGCACTGGTCATGGATGTGAGAACTCAATCGGAGGCGCCGAGTTGATGTCGCCGGCACGTCTTGATGGGTTTCAGGCCGACATCGGCGGCCCCGTTATTAGGGGCGTTAAAGCGCAATTTCGCTTGTCAGGAAATACCTATCAGGCTGCGGGCCTGAGGTCGCCTTCGCCGGCTTCGTTCTGCCCTGCCAGCTCATCCCACTTCCGGGCGGCTTGCAGGACGTCACGCATGCGCGATCGGAATTGCTCTTCGCTGTAGTAGTGCTTCCAGCGGCCGCTGCGATAAAGCTCGATGAAATAAGCGCGGCGGCGCTCCGCCAGATCGCACCACCGTCGTGCGATCCGTTCCAGTGCATTGCTGGTGAGTTCTGCAGACATCAATGACCGTGGCGAGCGACAAATCCCCCGACGACGCGTGGTCACAAAACGCTTTAACAAACGGCAATTGCACAAGTCCGACCGCGCGCCCCTAGAACAAATTCCCTGTCGACTCGCGCGGGACAACGTCAGGTTGCCATGCCGCCTCGACGATGGCGAACAATTTTTTCGATCGTTTCTCCCAGCGCACATCTTCGCGTTGCGCGCTGCACAAAGCAGCGTCGTCGTACCATCTAACCCATTGTGAAAGCTTAAATTTACGATCAGCCGGGCTTGAATTTCCGGGCCAGCATATCGGCGCCGCGCGACAGCAGCCCGACGTCGGACCCGACCGCTACAAACAGGTACCCCCAATCGATATAGCGGCGCGCCTCTTCCTCGTTGCCGGTGAGGATGCCGGCCGGCTTGCCGAGGGCCTTGAGCCGGCGCCCGGCATCCTCGATCGCCTTCTGCACGTCGGGGTGCTGCGGATTGCCGAGATGGCCGAGCGAGGCGGCAAGATCGGAGGGACCGATGAATACGCCGTCAACACCATCGACCTTGGCAATCGCTTCAAGCTCGCCAAGCGCAGCACGTGTCTCGACCTGCACCAGTACGCAGATTTCCGCATTCGCCTTGGTCAGATAGCCCGGCGTGCGGCCGTAGCGGCTGGCGCGTGCCGCGATCGAAACGCCACGGATGCCTTGCGGCGGATAAAGCGTCGAGGCGACTGCGCGGCGCGCCTCTTCGGCGTTCTGAACATACGGAATGAGCACCGACTGGGCCCCGATGTCGAGCACGCGCTTTGTGAGTACCGCGTCGTTCCAGGCCGGCCGTACGATCGGGGTCGCGGTGCCGCGCATGACCGACTGCAATTGCGAGAGCAGGTCCGGTATTTCGCTCGGCGCATGCTCGGTATCGAGCAGAATCCAGTCGAAACCGCTGTCGGCGACGATCTCGGTCGCGATATTGCTTGCGAGGCTCGACCACAGGCCGATCTGCAGCTTGCCCTCTGCGAGCGCGTGCTTGAAGGCGTTGCGTTGCAGATCCATGGGGCGTTCAGTGCTTGAGCTTTGAATCGATCGTGAAGGTCGCCTGCGTCTTCCTGGTAATTTCGTCGACCGTTACGCCGGGCGCAAGCTCGATCAGCGTCATGCCACCAGCGCCTTTGCGGTCGATCGTGAACACGCCGAGGTCAGTAATGACCATATCGACGACACCGGCGCCGGTGAGCGGCAGGTTGCATTTATGCAGGAGTTTTGGCTCGTCCTTGGCGGTGTGCTCCATGATGACGACGACCTTCTTGACGCCCGCGACAAGATCCATCGCTCCGCCCATCCCCTTCACGACCTTGCCGGGGATCATCCAGTTGGCGAGGTCGCCGTTTTCCGCGACCTGCATGGCGCCGAGCAACGCGATGTCGATGTGCCCACCGCGAATCATCGCGAATGAATCTGCCGAGGAGAAAAAGCTCGTCGTCGGCAGTTCCGTCACCGTCTGTTTGCCCGCGTTGATGAGGTCGGGGTCCTCGTCCCCTTCGTAAGGGAACGGGCCGAAGCCGAGCATGCCGTTTTCGCTTTGTAACTGCACGCTCATGCCGGCCGGGATGTAATTCGACACCAGCGTCGGAATGCCGATGCCAAGATTGACGTAGAAGCCGTCGCGCAATTCCTTGGCGGCGCGTTCGGCCATCTGATCGCGGGTCCAGGGCATACTATGTTCCTTAATTAAGCGCGCTTGCGCACGGTGCGCTGTTCGATGTGCTTCTTCGCATTCGGCACATGAACGATGCGTTTGACGAACACGCCCGGCGTGACGATATGGTCGGGGTTAAGTTCTCCCGGCTGCACTAGGTTTTCGACCTCGGCGACCGTCATCTTGCCCGCGGTCGCCATCATCGGATTGAAATTGCGCGCGGTCTTCCGGTAAACGAGGTTGCCCTCGGTGTCGCCCTTCCATGCATGCACGATGGCAAGATCGGCGACCAGGCCGCGCTCCATGATATAGCGCTCGCCGTCGAATGTGCGTTCTTCCTTGCCCTTGGCGATGTCAGTACCGACGCCGGTGCGGGTAAAGAAAGCGGGGATGCCGGCACCGCCGGCCCGAATACGCTCGGCCAGCGTGCCTTGCGGATTGAATTCGATGTCGAGCTCGCCTGCCAGGTACTGCTGCGCGAACAGCTTGTTCTCACCGACGTAGGACGAGATCATTTTTTTGACCTGATGCGTATCGAGCAGCAGCCCGAGGCCGGCACCATCCACGCCCGCGTTATTTGACACGATCGTGAGGTTTTTGACGCCTGACTCGCGGATCGCCTGGATCAACGTCTCAGGGATGCCGCAAAGGCCGAAACCGCCGGCCATCACCAGCATGCCGTCCTTGAGCACACCGGCCAACGCCGCTTTCGCGTCGGGATAAAGCTTTTTCATGCAACTCCACCGCTCTTAACCGCCCCAATCATAAGTCTATATCGGCTATTGGCGCGCGGCAGGTCAACCCGGCGCGAGTCGCGTCGGCAGCGGCAAATGATGCGGATAATACGTCCAGCCCACGAACAGCGCGGCAAATACGATTGCCGCGAGGATGGCGGCGATGCCACGGTGGTTGAGCGAGAGGATATTGCCGATGACGGTCGCCACGAAGGCGAACACCGAAAGCACCCCGACATAAACCCAGTTAACGGCTGAAAGGTCGATTGGCATAGGCTGAAAACTCCATTTGCAGGCCGCGGCTCGCGAACGCGGAGTCTAGCGAAAGAACGGCCGGGGCGCGACGGCCTTGGCAGTTTGTATTACAAGCATTTGCCATTATACCTGCGCCCGCCATGTCTAAGGTCCTCATCCTCACCGAAGTCCAGGAAGCAATGCGCGCCCGTTACCGGGCCATGCTACTGGAACGGTTCCCCCAACTCACCATCAACGTCGTCGGCCACCACAAGGACGTCGAGCCCTACATCGCCGACACCGAAATCCTGATGTGCTTTTCACCGCCCATGGCGGACCACGTCGTGCGCGACGCCCGCAAGCTGAAATGGATCCAGGCTCTCGGAACCGGTGTCGACAACATTGTCGATCTCCCCTCCCTCGACAGGGAGGTCGTCGTCACTAACGTGCGCGGCATTCATGGGCCGCCGGTATCGGAAGCGGCGATCGCCTATATGCTGGCGCTGGCGCGCAAGTTGTCGGACGCAACGCGCGCGCAGGAGAAGCGTGAATGGACGCGCTGGCCAGCGCAACTGTTGCACGGCAAGACTGTCGGCATTCTTGGCGTCGGGTTGATCGCGGAATCCTTGGCCCCGATGTGCAAGGCCTTCGGCATGACGGTGATTGGCCTCAGTTCCGCGCCGCGCGCGACCGCCAGCTTCGACCGCATGGTTCATCGTGACGACCTTGTAAAAATTGCGGGTGAGCTCGATTACCTCGTGGCTCTCACGCCGCTCACCAATGAGACGCGCGGCATCGTCGGCGCGAAAGTATTCGGCGCCATGAAGCCGACCGCGTACGTCGTCAATGTCGCGCGCGGCGGCGTAGTCGACGAACCGGCACTGATCGAAGCGCTCGACAAAGGGCGCATCGCCGGCGCCGCGCTCGATGTGT
>JBARCH010000202.1:0-4386 GCA_049793875.1 Pseudolabrys sp.
CTCCCCACCGCTTCGCGGAGGGAGGGTAAAAGCGCATCGTTCGAAGGAAAGAAAACAACGATTGATATAAGGAAAGCCCCATGTCCATTCGTCCCGTCAAACGCATCGTCCAGTCCAAACCGACTATGGAAGGCGCCGGCGTCAAGCTGCGCCGTGCGTTCGGCTTCGGCGAAACTGCCGAAACCGATCCGTTCCTGCTGCTTGATGACTTCCGCAACGATCAGCCCGCGGATTACCTCGCCGGTTTCCCGTGGCATCCGCATCGCGGTATCGAGACCATCACCTATGTCCTCAACGGCACCGTCGAGCACGGCGACAGCCTCGGCAATCACGGCTCGCTCGGCGCCGGCGACGTACAATGGATGACGGCCGGCCGTGGCATCATGCATCAGGAGATGCCGCAAGGTGACGCGCAAGGCCGCATGCACGGCTTCCAGCTTTGGGCGAACCTGCCCTCGTCGCTGAAGATGACGGCGCCGCGCTATCAGGACATCAAGGGCGCCGAGGTTCCTGAAGTCACCGACGATGACGGCACGCATGTGCGCGTCGTATGCGGCGACTTCTGGGGCAAGAAGGGTCCGGTCGAAGGCTCCGCCGCCGATCCGCGTTATCTCGACATCTTCGTGCCGCCGGGAAAACGCAAGACGCTGAAGGTCGAAGTGGAGCGTCATGCCTTCGCTTACGTATTCGAGGGCGACGGCAAGTTCGCTTACGCCTCCAGGCCGCTCGGCGTGCTGTCCGAGAAGCAGGTCGACGGCGAGGAAATCCTGTTCCGCGAACCGGCGGGCGACCGCTCGCTGGTGCTGTTCGACAGCGGCGACGAGGTCACCGTGCAAGCGGGCGACAAGGGCATCCGCTTCCTGCTCGTGTCCGGCAAGCCGATCGAGGAGCCGGTCGCATGGTACGGCCCGATTGTGATGAACACGCAGGCCGAACTGCGCCAGGCGGTGTCTGAATTGCAGAACGGCACGTTCATCAAGGCGTAAACAACACAAGGGGCGTCCTTCACGGACGCCCTACTTCGCAAGCTCCCGGCGCACGATGCGTGCGCCTTCCACCATCGCCCGCATTTTCCCGAACGCGGTTTCGCGCGGCAGGTATTTCATGCCGCAATCCGGCGCAATGACGAACCGCTCGGCCGGCGCGTAAGGCAGTGCGCGGCGGATGCGCGCAGCAACCGTCTCCGGCGTTTCGATGCTTTTGTCGTTCAGGTCGATGACACCGAGGATGATGGTCTTGCTGAGTGTCGCCAGCGCGGAGCAATCGAGCTTCGGCTGCGCGGTCTCGATCGAAATCTGCGCGACGTGCGACTGCTCCAGCTCCGACAGGAAATCGTACTGCGGTGCTTTCTGCTTGATGGTCAGCGCATAGCCGAAGCAGATGTGAAGCGCCGTCGTGCCGGTGACGCCGGCGAGCGCGGCGTTGAGCACCTTCACTCCATATTGCCGCGCTTCCTGCGGCCGTGCCTGCATATAAGGCTCGTCGATCTGCACCACGTCGGCGCCGGCCGCGAACAGATCCTTGATTTCGGCGTTCACCGCGGCGGCGTAATCGAGCGCCATGCTTTCGGTGTCGAGGTAGAAATCGTTCTGCACCTGCTGCGCCATCGTGAAAGGCCCCGGCACCGTGATCTTGATGCGGCGATCGGTGTTGGCGCGCAGAAATTCGACGTCGCGCACCTCGACGGCGTGCTTCCTGCGGATTTTCCCGGTGACGCGCGGCACCGCGATCGAAACACCGCCCCGGCTCACCGTCCTGCCGGGATTGTCGAGGTCAATTCCCTCCAGCGCGGTGGCGAAACGGTTGGAATAACTCACGCGCCGCATCTCGCCATCGGTGACGATATCGAGCCCGGCGCGTTCCTGGTCGCGGATAGCCAGCAAGGTTGCGTCGTCCTGCGCCTGTTCCAGCCATCGCGGGTCGATACGCCACAACTCGTCCGCGCGCATGCGCGGCGGCGTCTGCTTGCTCAAAACAGCACGGTCGATCAGCCAATCCGGCTGCGGATAAGAGCCGACCAAAGAGGTCGGCAGCAGCGTTTGCGCCATGTCTTGCCGTCCGATGTTTTTATGTGTCCCCGCTATTGCCCGAGGAACAGCGGGTCCTTGGCGATCGCCGCCCAGTTGGCGATTTCGCTTTTGAGATAGGCCGCAAGCTTTTCCGGCGGCCCGCCGATGGTGTTGAAGCCGAGCTTCTTCTCGCGGTCCTGCACCTCCGGTTCCGCCAGCACCTGTGCGACGGCGGCATTTATTTTGGCGATCACGTCCTTCGGCGTGCCCTTGGGCGCAAACAGCGCGTACCAGCTTGTCGCGTCGGGATAATCGACACCGGCCTCCTTGAAGGTCGGAACATCGGGAAGTTGATCGGCGCGTTTGGGACCGGAAACGCCGAGCGCACGCTCGCGCCCCGATACGACATTGCCGACATGCGCGCCGGTCGTCGGAAAAAATACGTCGATGCGGCCGGACATCACGTCCGCGACAAGCTGCGAGGTCTGCGAATAGGAAACCTGCCGCATCTGGATGCGGCCGTTGCGTTCGACGAAGACGGCGACGGCCATATTGCCGCTCGAGGAACTGCCGAGCGTGCCGTAAGTCAGCTTGCGCGGATTGGCCTTGGCGTAGTCGATCAGTTCGCGCGCGGTCTTGAACGGCGAATTCGGCGGCACGATCAGGATGTCCTGCGCGCTCGCGACCAGCATCACCGGCGCGAAATCCTTGAGCGGATCGAAATCCGCGACCGGCGAAAGCGTCACGTTCACCGCCACCGACTGGGCGGCGAGATGCAGCGTGTAGCCGTCCGGCGCGGCGTGCGCCGCGGCGACGGCGCCGATATTGCCGAGCGCGCCGGTCCGGTTTTCGACCAGAACCTGCTGCTTCCAGTACGCGCTGAGCTTTTGCGCCAGGATGCGGGCGAGCGCATCGACCGACCCGCCGGCCGAAAAGGCGACGATCAGCCGGACCGGGTGATCGGGAAAACTCTGCGCCCGGGCCGGCAAAGGCAGGCCGGCGGTGAGCATCAGCAGGGCGGCAAAGACGGGAGACAGGACCTTGAATTTCACGAGAACCTCCCTTTCATCCGCCTGTTTTTTGTTGGCGACGCGTTGGCGGCTTGCAGAGCGAACAGTAGCAGCAGCCCTGCTCAGGGCCATAACTATTCGATATGCAAAATAACGGAGGGCGTATGCGAGGCGGGTCCGTCCGGCACCCTACTCCGCCGCGATCGGCGTTGCCGATCCGGTCGGCTGCGTTGCCGCCGGCGTTTCGGCGCGCGGTCCGCGCAGCGGCCGTTCCTCGAGCGCAATCAGGAACGCCATGCCGAAGCCGAGGATCAGCGCGCCCGCTGCGAAGACGAAGCGGAACGCATGCGCCGCCGTCGCGGCGGACGCTGCGTGCGCCAGCGTGTCGAGCGACGTGCCGGTTTCACCGCCGAGGCCGCTGAGCACGATCGCGCCCAGCATCGCCACCACCAGCGACGAGAACAACGCGCGGAAGAAATTGGCGGCGCCGGTCGCGATGCCCATTTGCGCGTGCGACACCGCGTTCTGCATGCACACGGTCGAGATCGGGAACACGGCGCCGAGGCCGGTGCCGATCAGCCACAGCACCGACAGCACGAGCCAAAACGGCATCGACGCCGGCCACACGGCCAGCGCGGCGAGCGACAGGATCGCGACCGAGAGTCCGACAAGCGGCATGCGCTTGTAGTGCTTGATGCGCCCCATCATGCGGCCGGTGATCGTCGAGGATATCGGCGTCGCGGCGACCAGCGGGATCAGCGCCAGGCCGGATTCGCCCGCGGACAGATGCGTCACCACCTCGAAATAAAGCGGCACGTATATCGTCATGCCGACCAGCACCGACATCATGCAGGCGCCGGCAAGCGCAGCACTACGCACCACCGGATTGCCCAGAATGCTGAGCGGCAGGAACGGCTCGCCCGCCACGATCAGCCGCCACGCGAACAGGCCCCACAGAATCGCGGAGGTTAAAAACAGCGCGCCGGTCTCCAGCGAGATCCAGTCGTAGAAACGCCCGCCCCAGGATAGCGCGAGCAGCAGAATGACCGCGGCCAGCATCATCAATGCGGCGCCGATGACATCGAGCTTGTGCGCGCGGTGGTGATGCGGAATGCGGCGCAGCACCGACGAGGTCATGCCGAGCGCGGCAAGGCCGAGCGGCACGTTGATCCAGAAGATCAGCGACCAGTCGAGATGCTCCGTGAGAAAACCGCCGAGTACCGGACCGCCGATCGACGCCACCGCGAACACCGAACCGATATAACCCTGATAGCGTCCGCGCTCGCGCGGCGAAACGATGTCGGCGACGATCGTTTGCGCCAGCGCCATCAGCCCGCCGCCGCCGAGCCCTTGCAGCGCGCGGCCGA
>JBARCH010000203.1:0-18039 GCA_049793875.1 Pseudolabrys sp.
AGGGCGTGCGGAAACGCGGCGCCGGCATCGGGTGGCCGGCGAGATTGCTGGCGACCTGATGCAGCCCGAACAGTTCAAAATGGTTGATCAGGAAGGTGCTGGTCAGCACGATCAGCCAGCCGACGAACGACAGGACGACGATCGCCGCGGCAATTTGCTGGTTGTCGATCTGCCAGACCAATGCAGGAATCGGACGCCATTGCCAGAACAAGAGGATGAGGGCCAGGCTCGCGAACAGGACATAGGTGCTGCGCTCAACCGACTTCGGCACGTATTGAGTCCACCATTCCTTGAATTGCCTGCGAGCCATCACGCTGTGCTGCACGGCGAACAGTGACATCAGAAGGATGTTCACGATGACCGCTTCGCTCACCGGCGCGACCGCGCCGGTGTCTATGGTCTTGGGCACCGCTATGCCGCTGACGAAGCCGATGGCGTAGAGAAAAGTGACGAAAAATACGACATAGGACACGACCCCATAGAGAAATGCGATGAACCGGCCGATCGGATTCCCCTTTATGTCATGACTGATTGTTTGGGTCTGGGTCATGGTCTCCTCCGCTCGGACGCGATCACGGGAATCGCGATTAGTCAGGATGTGAGGGTACCGAAGGCACCGGCAAAAGACTTTGCCCGGACCTTGAATTGTCCGTGAGGCAGGCTTGATTATCTCTTGAGAGAAGCGGTGTAGTCCGGCGGTGGGGTCCAGACGTGCAATTTCTCTTTGCCGATCATACGCTTGATGTAGACCGGCGCGAGCTTCGCCGTGGTTCCGAGCCCATTGCCGTCGAACCGCAAGTGTTCGATCTGCTGGTTTACCTCGTCCAGAATCGCGACCGCGTCGTCAGCAAGGACGATCTCATCGCTTCAATCTGGGGCGGCCGGATTGTTTCAGATTCGACCCTGACCAGCCGCATCAACGCCGCGCGAAAGGCGGTCGGCGACAGCGGCGATAGCCAGAAGCTGATACGCACCGTCGCACGCAAAGGTCTCCGCTTCGTCGCCGCCGTGCGTGCGCAACAAACCGGCGCCGTGCCGGCACATGCTGCCGGTTCGCCGCCGGATGAAAACCGTGAGCAGCCGCGCCCGGCCTTGCCGCTGCCCGACCGGCCTTCCATCGCCGTGCTTCCCTTCGTCAACATGAGTGACGATCCGACGCAGGAGTATTTTTCCGACGGCATCAGCGAGGACATCATCACTGCGCTGTCCAAGCTGCGCTGGTTTTTCGTGATCGCCCGCAACTCGTCGTTCGTCTACAAGGGCAAGACCGTCCACATGAAACAGGTCGCCGAGGAACTTGGCGTCGGCTATGTGATCGAGGGCAGCGTGCGCAAGGGCGGCGACCGCGTGCGCATCACGGTGCAGCTAAACGACGTCGTCACCGGCAGCCATATCTGGGCGGAGCGCTACGACCGCAGCCTCGCCGACGTGTTCGCGGTCCAGGACGAGATCACCGAGGCCATCGTTGCGGCGATTGAGCCGCAGCTCTACGCCGCGGAAAATTTTCGCGCCAAGCGCAAGCCGCCGGACAGCCTGGACGCGTGGGATCTGGTGATGCGGGCGCTGTCGCACTACTGGCGGGTGACGCGACAGGACAATGTCGTCGCGCAGGCCCTGCTCGAGAAGGCGATCGCCATCGATCCCAATTACGGCCAGGCGCTCGGCGTGCTCGCCGCCAGCCATACCTTCAGCGCACACATGGGATGGGCCGACATGGCGGCGGTGGCGCAGATCGCCGAGCGTGCGGCGCTCGCAGCAATCCTGGCCGACAGCGAGGACCCGTGGGCGCATCACGCACTCGGCTGCGTTTACTTGTTCACACGGCGCCTCGACGACGCACTGGCCGAGTTCGAGTTGGCGCTGCGACTCAATCCGAACTTCTCGCTGGCTCAGGGTTACTACGGTTTGACGCTGTCCTATTGCGGGCGCTGGGAAGAAGCCGATCTGGCTGCGCGCCGTGCGCTGCGTCTAAGCCCGCGCGATCCGTTCTCGGCGATTTATTACGGCATTGCCGCCTATGCCCAGTTCATTGGACACAACTACGACGAAGCGATGCGTCTTTCGCGTGATGGCATCCGGCAACGCGGCGATTTCGTCGGCGCCCACCGCGTACTGACCGCCGCCGCCGGCATGGCCGGCCAGGACGATGTCGCCAGGATTGCATTGCAGGAGCTTCGCCGCGCGCAGCCCAATATCTCGCTTGCGTGGATCGCCAGGCAAATGCCGATCAAGCGGGACGTCGACCGGGAACACTATCTGGAAGGCTTCCGCCGCGCGGGTTTGGACTAGCCTTGCCCTAACTGCTTACTGCAAGCTCAGTGCCACGAACGTGGTGTCGCCGTCTGCATTGGCGATCAACAGCATCGCAACCTTGACGCCTTGCTTCTTCAGCTTGTCGATGCGCTGTTGCAGATCGGCGGCCGTGCTGACCGGCTGCTGCTGCAACTCCACGATGACGGTGCCGGCGGTCAGGCGCTTCTCCGCCGCAGTCGAATTCGGCTCGACGCCGGTAATCACCACGCCTTTTACCTTGTCGTTGATGCGGTAACGCTTGCGCAATTCGTCGCTGAGGTTGGCGAGATCGAGACCGAGCGCCTTCTTCACACTCGATTTGTCCTCGGGCACGTTCTTTTTCGACAGCGCCGCGCTCTTCTCGCCGTCTTCAAGACGGCCGAGCTTCACGGTCTTGGATTCTTCCTTGCCCTTGCGGATGACAACAACCTGGACGTCCTTGCCGACGGGCGTGTCGGCGACGATGCGCGGCAGGTCGCGCATCTCCTTGATGTCCTGGCCATCGAACTTCACGACCACGTCGCCCGGCTCGATTCCGGCAGGCTTCGCCGGTCCCTTGTCGTCGATGCCGGCAATCAGCGCGCCGCGCGGCGGCTTGATGTTGAGACTCTCCGCAATCTCATCCGTCACCTGTTGAATGCGGACGCCGAGCCAGCCGCGGCGCACTTCCTTGTACTCGCGTAGCTGCTCGATTACCGGAATCACGGTTTTCGACGGCACGGCAAAACCGATGCCGATCGAGCCGCCCGATGGCGAAATGATCGCGGTGTTCACGCCGATCACCTCGCCGTTGAGGTTGAACAGCGGGCCGCCGGAATTACCGCGGTTGATGGCGGCGTCGGTCTGAATGTAGTTGTCGTACGGACCCGAATTGATGTCGCGATTGCGCGCCGACACGATGCCGGCCGTCACAGTGCCGCCGAGGCTGAACGGATTTCCGATCGCGATCACCCATTCACCGAGCCGGAGCTTGTCGCTGTCGCCGAACTTCACGGCCTTCAATGGATGCGTGGTCTTGACCTGAAGCACCGCCAGATCCGTCTTCACGTCGCGGCCGAGGATTTCCGCTTTCAGCGTCGTGCCGTCATTGAGAATGACGTTGACCTCATCCGCATCGGCAATGACGTGATTATTGGTGACCACGATGCCGGACGTGTCGATGATGAAGCCGGAACCGAGCGAATTGACGCGCCGGGGCGTGCGATCGGCCTGGTCGCCGTTACCGCCTTTTCCGCCGCGCTTGTTCTTGAAGAACTCCTCGAAGAATTCCTCGAATGGCGAACCCGGCGGCAACTGCGGCATCTCCCCGCTGCGCACGTCGACCGTCTGCTTGGTCGAGATGTTGACGACCGCGTCGATCACAGATTCGGCAACATCCGCGATGCCGTCCGGACCGCGCGCTGCGGCCGGCGTCACGAAGGCCGGCCAGGCTATTGCCGCTGCGGCGAAAACCGCGATGGCGGGCCGCCGCGCCTGCAACGTAAGGTGTGTGAGGATGCCGCCCATGGACCTCGGTTCTCCTGGAAAACGTGCCGCGACACTGCCCCTGTCCCGGTGGGCTTTCAAGGGCGTCACGGAACACTCCAATATCAGAGCGATTTAGTCGGAAAAATGTTCGCTTAGCCGCGTATCAGCCAGACCACGATCAGGCCGAATACCGCCGAACCGATGCCGATGAGCCGCAAGGGCATGTCCGGCGTTTCCATGACCGACGTCATGGCCTTCTTCGCGGACGCCGGAAACGCCGCAAAGACCAGACCCTCGATGACAAACACGAGCCCCAGCGCGACAAGAAAATCGGGCATACGGGGGCCGGGTCCGCGGCTACTTTGCGGCAGGCACAGGCGACGACGGCGCGGGCCCCTTGCCCAGAGGATCGCCGAAATAGCGGAAGAAATTCGAATCCGGCCTGAGCAACATCTGCGTATCGTTTTGCCGCAATCCGGTATCGTAAGCCTGCATCGAGCGGTAGAACGTGAAGAAATCCTTGTCGCGGTTGAACGCGTCGGCGAAAATCTGGTTTCGCGTGGCATCGCCCTCGCCGCGAATCTGCTCGGACTTCGACGTCGCTTCGGCGACAAGAACCGTCACCTCGCGGTCGGCGCGGGAGCGGATTTCCTGCGCGCGCTGCGCGCCTTGCGCACGGAATTCCGCTGCTTCGCGTTGGCGTTCGGTCTGCATGCGCTGATAGACGGCTTGCGTGTTCTGCTCCGGCAGATCGACGCGGCGGATACGCACGTCGACGACGGAGATGCCGAAGGCTCCGGTTTCATGGTCGAGCTGCTCGCGAATGCTTTGCGTCAGCTTCTCGCGCTCATCGCGAACGATCTGGATGAAGGTCACTTCGCCCAGAACGCGTCGCAGGCGCGACGTCAGCATGGTCGAGAGACGCTGGTTGGCCGCGTCTATCGTGCCGACGGACTGATAGAACTTGAGCGGGTCGCTGATGCGATAGCGCGCGAAAGCGTCGACCACGAGACGCTTCTGATCCGACGCGATCACTTCCTGCGACGGCGATTCAAGATCGAGGATTCGCTTGTCGACATAGACGACGGAGTCGACGAACGGCATCTTCACGTGCAGACCCGGGATCGTTACCGGCGGCAGGGGCTGGCCGAGCCGTAGCACGAGTGCCTGCTGGGTCTGATAGACGGTGAAGAGGGAGCTATAGCCGACAATCAGCGCGGCCAGAACAAGAACGGCGAGGACGCCGCCAGCGACGTTGAGTCTCATTGGCGGCCTCCCGTCGATCGCGGTTGCGATGGCGCGGGCGCCGGCTGCTGCGGCTGGCTCGGTGGCGGACGAAGCGCATTAAGCGGCAGGTACGGCACGATGCCGCCAGTGCCGCCGACGCCCTGATCGACGATGATCTTGCTGGTTCTGCCGAGCACCTTTTCCATCGTCTCCAGATACATGCGTTCCCGCGTTACGTCGGGCGCCTTCTTGTATTCGTCATAGATCTTCAGGAAGCGCGCGGTCTGACCGGTCGCTTCGGCAACCGTCTGCTGCTTGTAGGCTTCGGCAGCCTGCGTGATCTGCGCAACGTGCCCGCGTGCCTGCGGGATAACCCGATTGGCATAAGTCTGCGCTTCGTTTTGTGAACGCTCGGCGTCAATACGCGCCGCCTGCACGTCGCGGAAGGAGTCGATCACCTGTGACGGCGGATCGACCTTCTGCAATTGAACCTGCGTGATTTGCACACCGGCGCCGTAATGATCGAGCGTACCCTGGATCAGGTCCTGCACGGCGCCTTCGATCTTCTGCCGCGCACCGGTGAGGATGGGCGCAATGTCCCTGCGCCCGATCACCTCGCGCATGGCGGCTTCCGCCACCGCCTTCACGGTGCCTTCCGGATTCTGGATATTGAACAGGTATTCGCTCACGCCGTTCGGCTTGACCACCCAGAACACCGAAAAATCGACATCGACGATGTTCTCGTCGCCGGTGAGCATCAGGCTTTCTTCCGGCACGTCGCGCGCGGCGGACCCGCGCCGCAGGTCCTCCGAGACGCGCATGCCGACGTCGATCTTGTTGACGCGCAGCGCCTTCGGCGTCAGCGCGCTCTCGATCGGATAAGGCAGGTGGTAATTGAGGCCCGGCTTCACGTCGCGGTCATAGCGGCCGAAGCGCAGGACGACGCCGAGTTCGTCGGGCTCGACCCGGAAGAAGCCTGAAAAGCCCCAGAGCACCAGCGCGGCAAGCGCAATCAGCGCAAACCCGCGGCCGCCGAGATTTCCGCCTGGAAGCACACGCCGCAATTTATCCTGGCTGCGGCGCAGGATTTCCTCGAGATCAGGCGGCGTCGGCCCCGACGACTGCGGGCCTGAGCCCCAGGGACCCTTGCCACCCGAACCCCAGGGTCCGCCCCCTTGATTGCTCCAAGGCATTGAAATTACTCCTGCCACCGGCGCTTCGGCCCGGCGGACCTGCGTGCGAGGGGTTATAGGGGACGGTGACCCGCGTTACAACGCGCGTTCGTGCCGCGCTCGGCCCGCCCGTTACCGCCTTAGATAAGTCGCAACCGCGAAACTGGCGCTGTCATGCGGCCCGGCCGGATGCTCCCGCCGCGATACTTCGTGCCAGATCGCCGGATCGATGGGCGGGAACAGCACGTCACCCTCCGGCGAGGCGTGAACGTGGGTGATTTCAAGCCGGGTGGCATCCGGCATCATGGCATTGAAGATATCGCTGCCGCCGATGATCATGATCTGGTCGATCCCGCGTTTTCTGGCGTCTTCGCGCGCCGCCACCAGCGCGCCGTCGATGCTGCTGGCGAGCACGGCGCCAGGCGCGATCAGGCCGAGGTCGCGTGTGACGACGATGTTGGTGCGATCCTTCAGCGGCTTGCCGATCGAGGTGTAGGTTCTGCGTCCCATCACCACCGGCTTGTTGATCGTCAGCGCACGAAAATGCGCGAGATCGGATCGCAGATGCCACGGTAATTGGCCTTCGAGACCGATGACGTTGTTTTCGCCGATGGCGGCGACGAGGACGATATCCATTATGGCGCACCCTCGCCTGCAAACCGGCGCAAGGCTTCGCCGCTCATCCGGCAGATGCGCCAGCCGTCCATCACATCCGCACCGATAGAGCGGTAGAAATCGATCGACGGCTTGTTCCAGTCGAGAACGGCCCATTCAAAGCGGGCCCACCCTTTGCCGGTGCAACGTCGCGCGAGGTTCTTCATCAGCGCCTTGCCTATTCCTTTGCCGCGATATGCCGGCCGCACGAAAACATCTTCCAGATAGATTCCATTCCGGCCGCGGAACGACGAGAAATTCAGGAACCAGAGTGCGAAACCTGCAGGTTCGCCATTCCATTCCGCGATGTCGCAGAATACGCGCGGCTCCGGTGCAAACAGCGCCGCGGCGATCTGCTTCTCGCTTGCATCCACCTCCTGCAGCAAGTGCTCGTATTCCGCAAGCTCGCGCACGAAGGCGTACACCAAAGCGCTGTCCGCAGACTTTGCCGCGCGGATCGCGACGCTCACACCGCCACCTCGGCCTTGATGTGCGGATGCGGATCGTAGCTTTCGAGTGTGAAATCTTCGTAGCGGAAGGAAAAGATATCCTTCACAGCCGGATTGAGCCGCATGACCGGAAGCGCACGCGGCGCGCGTGAAAGCTGAAGACGCGCCTGCTCGAGATGGTTGAGATAAAGATGCGCGTCACCCAGCGTGTGGATGAAATCGCCGGGCTTGTAGCCCGTCACCTGCGCCATCATCAGCGTAAGCAGGGCATAAGACGCGATATTGAACGGCACGCCGAGAAAGACATCGGCCGAGCGCTGATAGAGCTGGCACGAAAGCCGGCCGTCCGCGATGTAGAACTGAAACAGGCAATGACACGGCGGCAGCGCCATCCTGTCGACGTCGGCAGGATTCCACGCGGTGACGATCAGCCGCCGCGAGTCCGGATTGCGCCGGATCATGTTCACGACGTTGCCGATCTGATCGATGGTGCCGCCATCCTGCGCCGGCCACGATCGCCATTGCTGGCCGTAAACCGGCCCGAGATCGCCGCGTTCGTCGGCCCATTCGTCCCAGATGCGCACGCCGTGCTCCTGCAGATAGCGCACGTTGGTGTCGCCCGCGAGAAACCAGAGCAGTTCATGGACGATGGATTTCAGGTGCAGTTTCTTGGTGGTGACCATCGGGAAGCCGTCACCGAGCGCGAAACGCATCTGGTGGCCGAATACCGAAACGGTTCCCACGCCCGTGCGGTCGCGCTTTTCGACGCCGTCGGCGAGGATGCGTTCCATCAGGTCGTGGTACTGGCGCATCGAAAAGCCCTTCGCTTTTGCGAATCTAAGATGGGCAAGTCCTGACCGCACGGCAACGGACCGGCCGGCGCTGTCAACCAGTCAATTAGCGAGAAAAGCCACGGCGCCAATTCTTCGAATGCGGCACACGGCCGGCGAAAGCGCAAGCATTCCATACAGATACACTCGCCGGCAGAATCCTCGTCCCGCAGAGCCGCGGCCTGATAAGATCGCGACAAATCCTGGGGAAAGCGCCGTGGCAGGCATCGTCGATCATATTCTTGTAGCTCGTGTTCCGCTGACCTTGGTGACGATCGGCTACGGCTTCAGCACGATGCTGGCCGACTTGAACAAGACGCATGCCACCAATCCGGCCTGGACGCCCCATGCCCGATTTCACGTCGTCTGGCAGATTTCGAGCTATGTCGGCTTCGGTTTGCTGGCGCTCTGCCTTATTTGGGTACCGGGACCGTTCGCCGTTGAGCGCCTCTATCTTGCCTGCATCATGGGAGCGATCGTCTATGGTGCGTTCTTCGTGGCCATTTTTCGCGATGCCGATCTACAGCGGATGCACTTTCGACGACAACAGCTACCAATCGTTTGCAGCGCCGGTGCCGATCATCGCGCGCCGCTGGGACGTGAACATCACCGCTTTCTGCGTCCTTACCGCAATACTGATTGCAGGCATCTTTTCGCTCGCGATCGACTGAGAGAAAGATTTGCGGGCCCTGCAACTGGCAGAAATTGTTCCACAACCGGACGATTGTTGCGGACGAATGAGGAGTTTGCCCTAGTTTCGCGGGTTTTATTGTAGAGGTCGCTCTGGCGGTCCCAACCTGCGGCGGGCCGACATATTGACCGTTGGTATAAGGCCCTATCTATTGGCAAAAAAAGACCCAGAGAGGATGCGCCCTTGCGTCACGTCTTCAAGATAAGGAAGGATTATTACGCCGGTGGGCTAATGATCCTGATCGGTTTGGTCGCCGCGATCGAAGGCCAGAATTACACCATCGGCACGCTGCGCCAGATGGGGCCCGGCTTTTTTCCGGTCGCGCTTGGCGTTCTGCTGATTTTTCTGGGTCTGCTTATCGCCGGCACGTCCCTTGGCGAGAGCGCCGACGGAGACGACTCGGTTCTTCCGGAAAAACTCGAATGGCGCGGCTGGTTCTGCATTCTGGCCGGTCCGGCTCTCTTCATTATCTTTGGAAAACTCGGCGGACTGATGCCCGCGACATTTGCCTGTGTCTTTATTTCGGCGCTGGGTGATCGCTCGACGACAGTCAAAAGCGCTGCCATCCTGGCCGCGGGCGTCACCGTGTTCGGTGTCCTGCTCTTTGCCTATCTCCTGAAAATGCCGATGCCAGTCTTGAAGTGGGGGCTTTCGTGATTGAAACGGCACTGACGGATCTGACCTACGGCTTCGGCGTCGCGCTGGAGCCGCACAATCTCATGTGGTGCATTCTCGGCGTGCTCGTCGGCAACATGGTCGGCGTGTTGCCCGGCATGGGACCACTGGCGACGATTTCGATTTTGCTGCCGCTCACATTCGGCATGAAGCCGGTTGCCGCGATCCTCATGCTCGCCGGTATTTATTACGGCGGCCAGTACGGCGGCGCGATCTGCTCGATCCTGCTGAACTTACCATGTCACCCACCACACGCGGTGACATGTCTGGACGGCTACCCATTAACCAAACAGGGCAAGGGGGGCACCGCACTCGGCATCACGGTCATTTCCTCCTTCGTCGGCGCGTCCTGGGGCATCACCGAGATGATCTTCCTCGCGCCTGTGCTAGTGCAGGTCGCGTTGCAATTCGGTCCAGCGGAAGTCTGTTCGCTGATGTTATTGGGCTTGCTTGCGGGATCGACTCTCGCGCGTGGTTCGCCGCTCAAGGGCATCGCAATGACTGTGCTCGGCCTGTTGTTCGGCCTCGTCGGCGCCGACCTCGAGACCGGCGTGCCGCGTCTCTCATTCGGAATCCTCGAGCTTTATGATGGCGTCGAAATTGTCGCGCTGGCTCTCGGCCTGTTCGGCATCGCCGAATTCATGAAGAGCATAAACCAGGAAATCAAAGTCGACCTGAAATATTCGAAGGTGCGCGTTCGCGACATGTGGCCGAGTGGTGCCGACTTCAAGAAGGCCGCCCTTCCGATGTTTCGCGGCACGCTGATCGGCAGCCTGTGCTCGCTTATTCCCGGCACCGGACCGACCATCGCTTCGTTCGTGGCTTACGCGACAGAAAAGAAAATCTCGAAAACGCCGGAGCGCTTCGGCCGCGGCGCCATCGAAGGCGTCGCCTGTCCGGAAGCGGCGACCCATTCGTCGGTGCAGGGCGATTTTATTCCGACCATGAGCCTTGGCATCCCGGGCGACACGACCATGGCGTTGCTGCTCGGCGCGCTAATGATCCAGGGCATCGTGCCCGGCCCGCAGCTCATCATCCAGCATCCCGACATTTTCTGGGGCCTGATTGCGAGCTTCTGGGTCGGCAATATCGCACTCGTGATCCTGAACGTGCCGCTGATCGGCCTGTGGGTGAAGCTGCTGACCGTTCCATACAAGTATCTCTATCCAAGCGCCCTCTTCTTCGTCTGCATCGGCGTCTATGGCGCCAACAACGACATGTTCCAGGTCGGCGAGACGATGGTGTTCGGCGTATTCGGCTACATTCTGCTGCTGATGGGCTTCCATCCGGCGCCCGTATTGCTCGGCTTCGTGCTCGGTCCGCGGTTCGAGGAGAACTTCCGCCGCGCCATGCTGATCTCGCGCGGCGACATCGGCGTTTTTGTCGAGCGGCCGATCAGCGCGGTCTTCATCGGCCTCTGCTGCGTGTTGATCCTTGCGCAGGTTTTCGTCTGGCTGCGCGGAATCAAACGCAAACGCGACCAGGCCTTGCGCGATCCGGAATCCGTACCGACGTCGCCGCCAACGGCAACCTCGCCGGCCGAGTGATTTAAAGCTCAGAGATAGCCGGCGAGTCCGACCACGCCGGCGACGGCGAACAGCCACAGCGGATTGATCCGTGTGCAATAGGCGGTCACCCCGGTCGCGACGGTGACCGCGCCTGCGATCGCGTTGTGATCGGCGGCGCGCGCTACGACGAATGCACTGGCTGCAACCATTCCAAGCGACACCGGCACCATGCCCGTCTGAATCGCCGCGCGCCACGGCGCATCCTTGAAATGATCCCAGGTGCGGCCGACGAAGAACGCGACCGTACAGGTCGGCCCGACCATGGCAATCGTTGCCACCGCAGCACCGGCAACGCCTGCAACGTGAAACCCGATCAGCGTCACGATGATGACGTTCGGCCCCGGCGATAATTGCGCGAGGGCATACATGTCGGAGAATTGCCGGTCGTTCATCCAGTGCATCGCCTCGACCGCGATGCGATGCATTTCGGGAACCGCGGCGTTGGCGCCGCCAATCGCAAACAGCGACAGCACGGCGAAATAGCCGGCGAGCGCCAGCAGAGGGCCGAAGCCGGAATCGTCTCTCATCGCCGCACCCACGCAAGCGCGACACTGATCGGCGCCAGCACAATCAGCACCAATGGCAATGGATAACGCAGCACGCCAACCGCGATAAAACCAACGATCGCGATAAACGGCGCCGGCGTCATGCCGTTGCGAAACAGCGGCATCGCCATCTTCGCCACCATGCCGATAATCAAACCGGCGGCGGCGGCCGAAATGCCGGTGAGAATGCGGCCGAGCGCATTGATGTCGCCGAAATACGCATAGAGGGCACCGATGACGGTAACGATCGCAACCGGCGGCCCGAGCAGGCCGGCGATCGCCACGGCCGCACCCGGCCCGCCCCCGAAGCGTTGTCCGAACACGATCGAGAAATTCACGACGTTCGGCCCGGGCAGGAATTGCGCCAGGGCAAACACCTCGTTGAATTCCTCAGCCGTCATCCAGCCCCGGCGATCGACGATCATGCGCCGCGCCCAAGGCAAAGCGCCGCCGAAGCCGGAGACTGAAACGCCGACGAACGACACGAAAAGCTCTGACAGAGTCGGCTGGTGGGGCTTGGCGCCCGGAATGGCCACTGCGGGGTCGGACATGGGGGGCAAGCATTAGCCTGCGATTTTGAGTCCGGCCATTCGAATTATCGGCAATCCCCTTATGCGCGGCCGGCATCCCCTCATCCGGCCAAGTGCCGGATTCGTCAATGAATCCAGCCATCGTCGCGCTCTTTTTTCGTCAAGGTTTTGCGCCTATATTCAAAGGGCCGGCGCAAGCCGGATATGGCGATAAATGGTAGCCGCAATAAACCTTTCGGACCCGGGGGCAGTACCCGGCGCCTCCACCCAAGCCCAGAATTCAGCCCAGCGCGGCTGGGTTTCGGCGGGGGCGAAATAGGATCGACGAGGGCGTAAAGGGCTGGCTTTTGCTCGGCATGGTTCCGCCGTTATCGGGCCAAATCGTAGTTGCAAATGACAACTATGCTCCGGTTGCTCAGGCCGCGTAAGCGGTTTGACTGACCAAGTCTAAAGCCCTGGCGGGTTAAGCTCCGTCAGGCGGGGTTCGGAGGCACCTGGCAACAGAAGCCTCCACTTCGTTCCTTTTTTATGCATTTGCGGCCTTCCGGAGGGATAGCTTTCGGGCGCTACCGCGTTAGCATCCCGATCGCGCGAATCTCCCGCGGCCCGCACAGCCTGCGGTTCAAGGCTAACGGTTCAAGGCAGACCAAAAAATGGCTGATCACATCCGCTACGACCTTCTTACGCAGCAGGCTTTGCGTGCCGTCGTGCGTAATGTGCTGGCCGATGCCGCCAAAAAGGGCCTGCCCGGCGAACACCACTTCTACATAACCTTCGATACGCACGCCGAGGGCGTGAAACTGTCGCCGCGGCTGCGCGAGCAATTCCCGGAAGAAATGACGGTCATCCTGCAACATCAGTTCTGGGATCTGACGGTGACCGAGCAAGGTTTCGAGGTCGGCCTTTCGTTCGGCGGCGTGCCGGAACGGGTCGGCGCGCCGTTCGACGCCGTCAACGCCTTCTTCGATCCATCGGTGCAATTCGGCCTGCAATTCGAGGAAATCGTCGAGGGCCAGGACAATCGTTCCGTCCCGGCGAACAACGAAGATAAAACCGACGACAAGAAAAAGCGCACACCGAAGTTGCCGCGCGTGGCGCCGGCATCCCCTCCGGCTGCTGCAGAGACGCCTGTTCCTGCTCCCGCTCTCTCATCGGCGACGACGGAAGAAGAGCCATCCAAACCGGCACATGGCGGCGCCGAGGTCGTGCGGCTGGACCGCTTCCGCAAAAAATAGAATTTCCGGCGCGACGCCGGGGTGTCCGCCGGACGTTGCGGGCCTGACGAATGAGTATTGCGATGGCCAGAAAAGCGCGCAGCGAAACCCCTCCCAAAACCCGTACAGAAACCGACGCGTTCGGACCGATCGAAATTCCAGTCGACCGTCATTGGGGTGCGCAGACCGAACGCTCGCTGCACAACTTCCGCATCGGCGCCGAGCGCATTCCGATCGAAGTCGTGCGTGCGCTCGGGCTTATCAAGCGTGCTGCGGCCGAGGTGAATCGCGATCTCGGCTCGCTCGACAAACGCCGTGCCGCCGCGATCGTCCGCGTGGCGCAGGATATTGTTGACGGCAAGCTCGACGGGCATTTTCCGCTGCTGGTCTGGCAGACCGGCTCGGGCACCCAGACCAACATGAACGTCAATGAAGTGATCGCCAACCGCGCCAACCTGGCGCTCGGCGGTGAACTCGGTTCGCGCAAGCCGGTGCATCCGAACGACCACGTCAACATGGGTCAGTCGTCAAACGACAGTTTCCCGACCGCCATGCACATCGCAGCAGCGTTAGCGATCAAGGAGCATTTGCTGCCGGCGCTGAAGCACTTGCAGGCCGCGCTCGACAAGAAAACGAAGGCCTTCGCGCGCATCGTGAAGATCGGCCGCACGCACACGATGGACGCGACCCCGCTGACGCTCGGGCAGGAATTTTCCGGTTACGCCGCCCAGGTGAAATCATCGATTGCGCGCATCGAGGACGCGCAAAAGTATCTCTACCCGCTGGCGCAGGGCGGCACGGCCGTCGGCACAGGACTGAACACTAAGCCGAAATTCGCGAAGGCGTTCGCGCAGCGCGTCGCCAGGCTGTCGAAGATTCCTTTCACAAGCGCGCCCAACAAATTCGCGCTGATGGCCGGACACGACGATTATGTTTTTGTCCACGGCGCGCTGTCAGCGGCGGCGACCGCGTTGTTCAAGATCGCAAACGACATTCGTTTTCTCGGCTCCGGGCCGCGCTCCGGTTTCGGCGAGTTGATCCTGCCCGCCAACGAGGCCGGCTCATCGATCATGCCGGGCAAGGTCAATCCGACGCAGTGCGAAGCGATGACGATGGTGTGCGCCCAGGTGTTCGGCAATCACACCACAATCACGGTCGCCGGTTCGCAGGGCCATTTCGAACTCAACGTCTACAAGCCGGTTCTGGCGCTTTGCATGATGCAGTCCATCCGGTTGCTCTCGGACGCCAGCCGGTCGTTTACCGACAACTGCGTGACCGGCATCCGCGCCAATGAGCCGCGCATAAGGGAATTGATGGAGAAGTCGCTGATGCTGGTGACCGCGCTTTCACCGCACATCGGCTACGACAAGGCCGCACAAGTCGCGAAAGCCGCGCATGCCAATGGGACGACGCTGCGGGAAGAGGCCGTTCGGCTCGGCTTTGTTTCGGCCACGGAGTTCGACCGGATCGTGCGTCCGGAAGCGATGACTCATCCTGGAAAGTAAGCGATCCGTCGCCCCCGCAGCAGACCGCGCTGCGATACCGGAGCGTTATGGGTCAGTGGCGTCGTGTATTCAGGATTGCGTCGCTCGCGTTACTTCCCGGTCGAGGGGACATTGGAAGAAAGTCGTATGTATTTGCGCGCCGACTACTGCACGACCGACGCTATTTTCACAATATGATAAAAAGACCCGACCTGCGAAACGAAGGTCTCGGAAGAATTCCATAGTAAAACTATTCGATTATTGGAATAGACTTGCAATATACGATCCGCAATATTTGACTTGGCAGAGGGAAACACCGGCAGACAGCAGGTATTCCCTAACAGATGCAAATTTTTAAATTAGATTTAGCCGCGGAACTATTGAATAATGCGACGTGCCTTCGCATTGTCAAACCTGCGGAGCATTTCTTTTCCGCGCGTTGCTAACGAACGAGTCGCCTCCCACCGGTTGATGCGACTCCTGGCGACGCAAATGGAATCCGGCTCAACCGGCGCCGCTACACTCGAGCTAAGATAATGGCAGACGTTGTCAATCTTCGTACTTCCCGCAAACGCGCCGTTCGGCAGCAGCAGGATTTGCGCGCGGCCGAAAATCGGCTGGCCTACGGCCGCCCAAAAGCGGCGGCAAAACTCGAAACCGCCCGCACCGAAAAATCGCGCCGCGACCTCGACGCTCATCGCATCGGAGACGACCGATGAAATCGCCCGTCATCAAGCGCTCGATCGTCATCGCCGGTCACAAAACCAGTGTCAGTCTCGAAGACGCATTTTGGACCGGCTTGAAGGACATCGCCGGAGGACGTGACATGACCCTGTCCGACCTCGTCGCGACGATCGACACCGGCCGCCATCACGGCAACCTATCGTCCGCCATCCGACTCTACGTTCTCGACCACTATCGCGGTCAGAACCACGAGCAGCCGGGCACGCGCGAGGTTGTCGGTGTGCGGGCCGTCGCGGTCAGTTCTGCGGGCTGACGGAAACCGTCGGCGCAGCAGGCGTAATCATAATTGGCGGCGGGAGTTTAGGCGCGGCGCGCTTTTTGTGCGGCGCCGGCGGAATCTTTTCGGCAAGCGCCGGCGCTGACAGCCGCGGCACCGGCAGAGGTGCCGGCATGGGCGCGGGTGTGGGCGTCGCCGCGACGGGCGCCACGACATCGGCAGCCGGTTGCCGCGCAAGCTCACGCTCATGTTCACGCTCGATGGCTTCCAGCTTCTTCGCCTGATTTTCCACCGCGCGCAGCGTCAGCCATCCGGTAAGCGCCGATACGTCAATCGTGCGCGATGGCGATAAGAGCGGCCCCTTCAGAACCATGAAAATGTCCGGCCGTGCGCCGGCCTCCGTCTCCGCCGTACCGGTCAACACGAGGCGCGCATCGACGCTGCCATCGGTGAGATCGAGCGTTCCCGCCACCGTCACGTCGGCGTCGTTGCCATGCGCTGTAATTTGGCTGAGCCGGATCTGACCGGAACTGATCGAGATATTCCCGCCAATGTTCGGCACGGAAAGCTGCCCACTATCGAGTGCGCGGCCAACGACGCCGGAAATCTTTGCCGGCTCGACCGCCATGCCTTTGTCCACCGCGCGCGCGACCACATCGAAAGCGCGTGGATCGAGCCTGGCGATCTGCGTTTTGTCGAGCGTGACTGTGCCGCTGCCGTACAGCGAACCGATCAGCGCATTCGGGCTCATGCCTGAGCCGTCGAGTTCGGCCTTCACCGTGAGCTTGCCGGCGAGCGGCGGCCGCACCGATTCCGGCAGCAATCCGGTCACATCGGCGCCGTCGAGCGAGAGCTTCATATGTGTGGCGATTCCGCCGCCCGAATTGCGGAACGACAGTTGACCGGCGAAACGGCCACCGCCGAGATCGCCGAAAAAATCGTCGAGCGCGATGTCGTCGCCGTCGAGTTTGACGGTCCCGCTCATCTCACGTGCAGTAAGCCTTGGCGTAAGCAGGACGCGCGTCGCCTTGACTGTGATTTGCCCCTGCACACCGGCAAACGTGCCGCGCGTGAATGGGCCGGTCGCCCAAAGCCGCGTGCCGCCGCTGACCGATGGCATGCCGATCGCTGCCGCGATCAATGCCCCTGCATCGACGCTGTCGGCATCGATCTCGCCGCTTAAATGTTTCTGCGCGCCGAGCGCGAGAGCGAGCCTGCCGCGCACCGTCGTGCCGGCGACCGTCCCGCGCAGGTCATTGAACTTGAGATCCGATCCCGTCAGCGCGAGCCGTCCCGTCAGCGCGACCGGAATTGCCGCCACGCCGCGCAGCGGCGCAACATCCGCACGGGCTACCGTCAGGCGCAATGCCGCCGCGGCAACACGGTCGGCGGCAAGACGCACAGTCCCGTCCGCGGACGTATCGAGACCGTTCGCGGTCAGCTTGCCGCTGACGCGCAAATCGCCGTGCGCGGGACCTTCGGCGCTGAACGTCAACGCTCCGGGTCCGTCTCCAGCCGCCACGGCGCGGTCGAGACCGAGCAAAGCCACCAGCGCACGGCCATCCTTCGCGTCGAGCTTTCCGCTAACGTGCACATCGCCGACGTCAAACTTGGTCACGTCGGCCGCGCCCTGCCCGTTGAGCGCGACATGGATGCCGCCAAGCGTGCCATCGACGCCAAGGCTGGCTTGCGTGCCACCGGCGGCGGGTCCGATATCGAGGCTCGCATGCAATTTCGCCGGCGCCATTGATGGGGCGGCACCCCGCAGCGCTGCCGCCGTCGCCGGGGCGAACTTCGCCAGCACCGCCGTCGCCCCGGTAAGATCGCGTGCGTCGAGATCCAGCGTCATGTTGCCGTGCGGCGACTTCGCCGCGGTGTCGATGCGCCCGCTTGCCGAAAATGCCGCGCCGCCGAGATCGGCGACCGACAGTTTTTCGACGTCGAGCCCCTCCGCGTCGAGCCGCAACCGCGCGCTCGCCTTGCGCGCCTCGACGCCGCCGAGCGTGGCCCGGCCGATATCGAGCGCGATGCTCATGTCGTGCGGTTTCTCGATCGATGAACCGGCGAGCAAGGCCTTCGAGAAGTCGAGCGCCGCATCGAGATCCAGTTCGGGCGCGGTCAGCGACGCGTCGAGCCGCGACGGCTTTGCGCCCGCCGCAAAGACATAGACCAGCCGGCCGGCAATCGCCTCGCGGTCAAACTTTGCCTGCAGACGTTCGACCGCAATCTTCTCGCTGCCGAGCGTCATCTCGCCGCGCAGTTGCAGCGGCCGCGCCGGGC
>JBARCH010000204.1:0-2635 GCA_049793875.1 Pseudolabrys sp.
CTCGTAGTCTTCTGACCCGAACCGGGGTCTGGCATCGGTAAAATAAGCGACCGGATCGAAACCGCTGATGGCAAGACCAGAGTGCGGATCGACGACGACGTAATGAGCCGCAATGGCCTGAAACGGCACGACAAACGCAACTGCCAATACAATCCTGAGCCACAGGCGCGCTCGTGTTGAAAGGCCACCGATCTTCCGTTGCGGTCGCTCTACGGTCATAATTTTCGCTAATGTTTTACTGATTCGGCTCGTGTCCGGTCATGTTACGGCCACCCGCGTGAGCAACCCGTTAAGCGGTGCCCGTCTCTTTATAATGGAGCATTTCGATGCGCTCTTTCCTGCGCCTTGCCGCCTTCATGCTGATGGTCGGGGCTTTCGTTCCCGCCAACGCCCAATCCGATCGGCCGCCGCCGCGACGGGACACCTTTTCGAGCGGTGAATTGATCCGGGAAGGCCACCGCTTCTTCGGCACGGTGTCGCGTGGGCTCGCTGAAGTCGTCGAAAAGGCCGTCAGTAATTGGGGCCAACCCAATGGCTATGTACTCGGCCAGGAAGGCAGCGGCGCATTCGTCGTCGGCCTGCGTTACGGCGACGGCACTCTCTATACGAAGAACGCCGGCGACCGCCGTGTTTTCTGGGAAGGCCCCTCGGTCGGCTTTGACGCCGGCGGCGAAGGCGCCCGCACCATGATGCTGGTTTATAACCTGCCGGCGACCGACGCGATCTATCAGCGCTTCGTCGGCATCGATGGCTCGGCCTATTTCATCGGCGGCTTCGGCATGACGGCGCTCGCGTCCGGCCATATCATCGTTGTACCGATCCGTTCAGGCGTAGGCTTAAGACTTGGCGCAAACGTGGGCTATCTGAAGTTTACGCCGCAGGCGACCTGGAATCCGTTCTGACGGACCTCGTTCAGACCTTCCAATACCGAAAATCTTAGACCCCCGGGGGAGCGACGCCCCCGGGGGTTTAGGTTAATCTGGGGTTACGCTGGAAGTGCCTCAGGCCCCATGTCATGGTTTCCATGGGGTTTATACGGGCTGGGTTGTGTTTTGGAGGCGTAATTCGATGATCGAACCGATCATGTATTTCGGGATCGGCTTTCTCGTGGCAGCCCTGATCGGGCTTGTCGTTGTCCCCCTCGTGCACGGCCGCGCAGTCCGGCTGACCATGCGACGCCTAGAAGCAGCGACCCCGCTGTCGATGGCAGAAATCCAGGCCGACAAGGATCAGCTGCGCGCCGAATTCGCGATGTCGACGCGCCGGCTCGAGATGAGCGTCGAGCACATAAAGAACAAGACGACCAGCCAGCTTGCCGAACTCGGCAAGAAGGGCGACGCGATCAATCGCCTCAAGATCGAACTCGGCGAAAAGACCGCCACGATCTTCGCGCTTGAAGCACGCGACAAGGCCCTGCGCGACCAGTTGCGCACGACTGAAGAAGAATTCGCCGTCAAGACGGCCGCCATGCATGGCGCCGAGCGTTCGCTGTCCGACAAGGAATCCGAGCTTGCCAAGCTGATGGGCAGGCTCGACGAACGCTCGTCACTGGCCGATGCGCAGAAGATCGAGATTATCGCACTGAAAACGCAAGTTGAGGCGTTGAAAGAACGCCTGACCGACGCCGGCAACGACGTAAAGATCGTCGAGGACCGCCGCGACGCCGAACGCGTTGCACTCAAGGCCGCCACCAAGGAACTGACGGAAGAGCGCAGCAAGGTCGACAATCTCGGCCGGCGCGTCTCCGAACTCGAGCAGCAGCTCGTGGCGCAGACCACCGAGGCCGAAATCCTCGGCCGCCGCGCGCACGATCTGGAAAGCCGGCTCGGCGAGCAATCGCGCCTTCTCACGCAGAGCGAAAGTGAACTCGGCCATCTGCGCACGGAAGTCGAAACCGCGCGCAAGACCGAAACCGATCTGCGCACCGCGATCAACGAAATCTCCGGCCGCACCAGCTCGGCGGCGGAAACGTTGAAATCCGAAAAGATCCAGCTCCAGGCCGAGCTCGATCACGCCAACGCAGACCGTGCACGCCTTGCCCGCGAGCTTGCGGACATGAAGCGCGAGACTGAAGAGACGTGGGCTTCGGAGCGCGTGGAAAATGCCCTGCTGCGCGAGCGCATCAACGACGTCGCCGCGGAAGTCGCCCGGCTCGCCTCGACACTCGAGGGCCCGAATTCGCCGATCGATGCGATCCTCGCGGCGGAAACCGCCCGAACCCGCGCCAGCAATGGCACGGTCGCCGCCAATGGCGACGTTGAATTTGCCGAAACCCGCGACGCCAACGGCAACCTCGCCGACCGCATCCGGGCGCTGCAAAGCCACGCCTCGCGTGCGTCACATCCGGGCGAGCCATCGAGCCGCAACTGATCGACGACCGGCTCGCTTGACACTTTCGACAACCCGCTCTTTATATCGCCCGGCCCATCGCGGCCGGGCGCTTAGCTCAGCGGGAGAGCGTTCCCTTCACACGGGAGAGGTCATAGGTTCAATCCCTATAGCGCCCACCATTTACAAACCCGCAATTCGCCAGATTTTTTATTTCATCGGCAACTGAATAACGACCGGCACGACTTTGCCTTCATCACATCAAGGCACTGCTGGACGGCGACGGAAACCTGCGCTCAGCCTGTTC
>JBARCH010000205.1:0-7947 GCA_049793875.1 Pseudolabrys sp.
CCGGCACCGTCACCGGCAACGTCGATCTCGGCAGCGGTGCCAATGCCTTCAACAATCTCGCCGGCGGCCTCTTCAATATCGCGACCGCCGATGTTGGCGTCGGCAATGCGCTGACCAACAGCGGCACGCTGGCACCAGGCGGGATCGGCACCATCGCGACGGCAACGTTGAACGGCAATCTCGTTCAGACTGCCAGCGGCCATTTCGCGGTCGACATAAATCCCACCGCGCCGGCGGCGGATCAATTGACGGTCACGGGCACCGCCAGCCTCGCTGGCGTAATCACGCCGAAACTCACGAGCCTGTTCACCGCCCCGCAGACCTTCACGATCCTGACCGCGGCCGGCGGCGTCACCAATAACGGCCTGTCCGTCGACAATTCAGGTGTCGTGAATTACGTGCTCACGTTCCCGACCGCGAACGACGTTCAGCTCGCGGTCAACGGCATCAACTTCGGTGCGGCGTCCGGCCTGACGCCGAACGAACAGGCGGTCGCGCAGACATTGCAGCAGGCCTTCGTCGCGGGTGGCGGCAACCTCGGCGACCTGTTGCTGTTCCTCGCCAACCTGAATGCCGCGGGCTACGCCGGCAGTCTCGATCGTCTGATGCCGACGCCCTATCTCGCGGAGGCGCAAACGGCACTGCTGTCGAGCTTCGATTTCGGCAATTCGCTGTTCAGTTGTCCCACTCCGGCCGGCGACGGTCATGGCCTGTTCGGCGAAGGAAACTGCTACTGGCTGCTCCCCGCCGCGCACACCGCCAGCTACGCCGGCAATAACGGCTTCGCCGGCTTTAACGAAAAAGCCGGCGGCCTCACCGGCGGCGTTCAAGGGGCGTTGGCGCCCAACTGGTATCTCGATGTCGGCCTCGGCTACGAGCGCTCCAGCATCGGCGGCGATTTCTTTTCCGCGAACGGCGACATCTTTCGGGGCGGCGCGGCCCTCAAATACATCCGCGACCGCTGGCTGGTGGCCGGCAGCGTGAGCGGCAGCGTGGCGCGTTACGACACCAGCCGCTACGGCATTCCGATCGGCGGCACCGCGACAGCCAACGCCGACACGACCACCCTGGATCTCAGGCTTCGCTTCGCCTACGCATTCGGCAACGAAACATTTTATGTAAAGCCGCTCGTCGATTTCGACGCGGTTGGACTTTGGCGCGGCGCCATCAACGAGAACGGCGCCGGCGCGCTGAACCTGCAGGTGCAAAGCCAGAACGACTGGCTCGCCTCGGCCGCGCCGGCCGTCGAGTTCGGCAACCAGTGGCAAACCGGTCACGACATCTGGCGGCCTTACGTGCGCGCCGGCATGCGTTTCCTCAGCGAGAAAAATCTAAACGCGACAGCCGATTTCACCGGCGCGCCGGCGGGCGTTTCGCCGTTCACGATAACCGCGCCGCTCGATCAGGTGCTGGCCGAAGTCTCGGCAGGTTTCGATTTCTGGCGCGGCGAGCGCTACAGCCTGCGGGTCGCTTATGACGGGCGCTTCGGCGCCCACACCAGTTCGAACGGCGGCGAGGTTAAACTGCGCGCGTCGTTCTGAGCCGGAACACCGCCGCCCCGATCGAGTCTGTTTTTTTCTATTTCGTTTTTGCCGCCGCCGTGTTGCCCGGCGCACGAACGTCCGCCCACGGGTCGGCCGGCTTTTTCGCATCCGGCAAGCGCTTCATGGTCGCCTGATACTTTGCTTCGGTGTCTCTCAATTCCCGCTGCCTGAGCTCGTTCGCTGCCTTCTCTTTCGGGCTCTCGCCTGGAATCGGCTGCGCAGAGGCGGCCTGCGTAAGCAGAAAAACCGCGGCGGCCGCAACGACAAATGTTCTCATGGTCATTGCCTTCCCGATTCGATTCAGTGGCGATGTCACTGAATCAATATCGGCAAAATCTGGCAAGACAATAGCGAACGCCGTGCAGCCAAATGTTTGCGCTAAAGCGGCCGTCTGATCGTCCCAACCACAATCGACAAAAGGATCAGTACCAGGGCGATGAAGAAAATGATCTTCGCCAGTGCGAACGACGTTCCGGCGATGCCGCCGAAGCCCAGGACGGCGGCGACGAGCCCGATGATAAGAAATGTAACGACCCAGCCGAGCATGACTTACTCCTGCATTGCGCTACCGATGCTTTTGTAATCCCCGCGGGAAAATATAGTTCCCGCCGCCACGCTCCTGCCCGGAACTATCGAAGTTTTGCCTTGTTACCTTGCCGGTAAACGGGTGCCGGCGCGTGCGCCCGTAACATGCCGGGAGAAACGACCATGAGCGACACTGCGATTGTCGGCGAAAATGTCGAAGTCATTCAGACCAGAGGGCCACGCAGCGCCTTCACGTGGGGCGTGGTGATTGCAGGCGCGCTCGCAGCCTGGGCGGTCGCATTTATTTTAGTATCGCTGGGTACGGGCATTGGCCTCTCGATTTCAACGCCCTATTCCGGACCGAGCACAACAACGATGACCATCGCCGGCGCAATCTGGCTGGTCTTCTCGGAAACGGCGGCGTTCGCCTCCGGCGGCTATCTTGCCGCGCGTTTGCGCATTCGTGATCACATCCACGGACCGGAAACAAAATTCCGCGACGCGGCGCACGGCTTCATGGCTTGGGTCGTCGGAGTTGGCATACTGACATTGGTGCTGGTTCTCACGGGCATTATGTCGGCGCACGCCGGCGCAACCGGACAGGCAACGGCCGCCGCAATGAGCGATGAAGCGCGCAAGGCCGCCGCCTATCTTTCGTTCTGGTCGTTCATGGCGCTGCTGTTCGGCGCGGTGGCGGCGACGCTGGCCGGGATTCTCGGTGGCGAACTGCGCGACGAGATTTAAATTCCCATTCCAACTGATCCAGTCCGCCCTCGGTCGGGGGCGGACCGGAAAATTCTGTGACAAAATAACCCGACCGCTCCCACCCGCCCCAGGTGGCGACCTCCCGGCCGCAGCCCCAAGGTTCCGCCGCCTTGCCAAAGGTTTAGCCGTAGACTGTGGCATCGGCACCAAATCTTCACGCAATCGGTCTTCGGCCGAAAATAGGGCTGGCGGTGGCGAGTTCCGGTGCCTAGTTAGATCGTCGCAGGGCTTCCTGCTTCGATGTGCGCCATTTCCGTTGCCATCGCCATTCTGATAAACGACCCGGCTTCGCGCGGGCCTGCGGCAATCTTGAAAGATTAAGGGGATTCGATGCTGAAACGCTTGGTGATCATGCTGGCGGTCACCGGCCTGGTCCTCGGAGCTGTCTTTGGGTTCCAAGCCTTCAAATCCGTGATGATCGGCAAGTTTTTGAAGACGCTTGCCAACCCGCCGCAAACCGTCTCGACGATGGCCGCCCAGTCGACGGAATGGCGGTCGCAATTGGAGACCGTCGGCAGCCTCCGGGCCGTCAACGGCGCCAATATCAGCGGGCAGATTTCCGGCATCGTTTCGGCGGTGCATTTCGAATCGGGCAAGGACGTCAAGAAAGGCGACCTCCTGCTTGAGTTGATGGCGGCCGACGACATCGCCCATCTCGAGGCGCTCAAGGCCACCGCGACGCTCGCGCGCATCACACTCGAACGTGACCGGACCCTGGTGAAGACCAACGCGGTGAGTCAGCAGACCGTCAGTACCGACGAAGGGAATCTGAAAAACGCCGAGGCGCTCGTCGCGCAGCAGCAGGCATTGGTCGATTACAAGGCCATCAAGGCGCCGTTCTCAGGACGGCTTGGAATCCGCCAGGTCGATCTCGGGCAATACCTCGCCGCCGGCACGGCGATCGTCACGTTGCAGCAACTCGATCCGATTTATGTCGACTTCTTCGTGCCGCAGCAGGCGCTGGCGCAAATCAAGGTCGACCAGAAGGTGACGGCGAAGGTCGATACTTTTGCCGGGCGGACGTTTGACGGCAAAATCATGGCGATCAATTCGCAAGTTGATCCGGCAACGCGCAACGTGCAGGTCCGCGCCATTCTGCCGAACAAGGACGATCTGCTGCTTCCCGGCATGTACGCCACCATCGACATCGACACAGCCGCGCCGCAACGCTTTGTCACGCTTCCGCAAACGGCGATTACCTATAATTCGTACGGCAACATCGTCTATCTGATCGACGACAAGGGCAAAGATGCCAAGGGCCAGCCGCAGCTCGTCGCGCGGCAGACCTTCGTCACCACGGGTGCGACGCGCGGCGATCAGGTAGCGATAATCAAAGGCGTCAAAGACGGCGACACGGTCGTCACCACCGGACAGATCAAGCTGCATAACGGCTCGCCGGTCATCGTCAACAACACTGTCCAACCGGCCAACGATCCCAATCCGAAGCCGGTCGATTAGCAAATGAACAAGCGGACCGCGTCGTGACGAGGAATGCCGGCCAGGAATCGACGATGAATCGCTTGGGAAATACATCGAGGCGGTGGGCATGAATTTCACCGACATTTTCATCCGCCGCCCGGTGCTGGCCACCGTCGTCAGCCTGATGATCCTTGTGCTCGGCTTGCGCGCACTCGGCTCGCTGCCGATTCTGCAATATCCGCGTACCGAAAATACCGTAGTCACGGTAACGACGACGTATTACGGCGCAGAGCCCGCGGTCATTGCGGGCTTCATCGCAACGCCGCTGGAAAATGCCATCGCACAGGCGAATGGCATCGACTACATGAGTTCGACCAGCCAGAGCGGCGTCAACGTCATCACGGTCTACCTGCGGCTCAACTACGATGCCGACAAGGCCCTGACCGAGATCAGCACCAAGATCGCTTCGGTCATCAACCAGTTGCCATCGGGTACGCAACAACCTGTGCTCACGGTGAAGGTGGGCCAGACGATCGATGCCATGTACATGGGCTTCGACAGCGATGTGCTGCCCCGCAACAAGATCACCGACTACCTGACGCGGGTCGTGCAGCCGAAATTGCAGGCCGTGGCCGGCGTGCAGACCGCGGAGATACTGGGCGGGCAGAATTTCGCGCTGCGGGCGTGGCTCGACCCGGCCAAGCTTGCGGCCTACGGCCTCACCGCGACCGACGTGTCGAAAGCGCTTCAACTCAACGACTACATCTCGGGTCTTGGCACCACCAAGGGCCAGATGGTGCAGGTCAATCTCGCGGCATCGACGAGCCTGCACAGCGCGGACGAATTCGCCAACCTGGTGCTGAAGCAGTCGAATGGCGCCATCGTGCGGCTGAAGGACGTCGCGAACGTCACGCTCGGCGCCGACGACTACGACACGCAAGTCGCATTCGACGGCAAACAGGCCGTCTATATCGGCATTCAGGTCGCGCCGGGCGCCAACCTGCTCGACGTCATTTCCGGTGTGCGAAAGGTATTTCCGGACATCCAGGCGCAACTGCCGGAGGGCCTGCGCGGCGGGATCATTTACGACTCCACGGATTTCGTGAACAGCGCGATCCGCGAAGTGGTCTGGACGCTCGGCGAAGCGCTGATAATCGTGACGCTGGTTATCTTCGCCTTTCTCGGCTCGCTGCGCTCCGTGTTCATTCCGACGATCGCCATTCCGCTGTCGCTCGTCGGGACGTTCACGATGATGCTGGCGCTCGGATTCTCCATCAACCTGCTCACGCTGCTGGCGCTGGTGCTGGCCATCGGTCTGGTGGTCGATGACGCCATCATTGTCGTCGAGAACGTCAACCGTCATCTCGACGAAGGCATGAGCCGGATGCAGGCCGCGATAGCGGCTGCGCGCGAACTTGGCGGCCCGATCATCGCAATGACGGTGGTGCTGATCGCGGTTTACGTGCCGATCGGATTCCAGGGCGGATTGACCGGCGCCCTCTTCACTGAATTCGCCTTCACGCTTGTGGGCGCCGTCACGGTGTCCGCCATTATCGCGCTGACGCTGTCGCCGATGATGTGTTCGCGTGTTCTCAAGGCGCACGACCCCGATAACCGGGGTTGGCAGGAACGATTGACCGAATTCATCGACCGCCGGTTTGAGCGGTTGCGCGTCGGTTATGGACGATGGCTGCACGGCAGCCTGAATTATCTGCCGGTCACGGCCGCCTTTGCCGTCATCGTGCTTGGCAGCATTTACTTTCTCTACGCAGGCGCCAAGAGCGAACTGGCGCCGCAAGAGGACGCAGGCATCGTCATTGCGTCTTCGACGCTGGCGCCGAATGCCACGCTGCAGCAGAAGCTGATCTATGCGAAGCAGGTTTTCGACATTTTCATGAAACACCCGGAAACCGCGCACGTGTTCCAGATCGATGCGCCGGGCACATCGATAGCCGGCATGGTGTTCACGCCATGGGATGAGCGCAGCAAGACCACGAACCAGTTGCAACCTGTGATTCAGAACGAACTCAATACCATCGCCGGCGCACGGGTCGCCGCGTTTCAACTGCCGCCGCTGCCGGGCAGCCAGGGGCTGCCCGTGCAATTCGTGATTGAAACCACCGATTCCTTCGGCAGGCTCAATGACGTCGCGCAGAGCTTTTTGCAGGAAGCCGTCAAAAGCGGAATGTTCATATTTCTCGATAGCGACCTGAAGATCGACAGCCCGCAGTCGGTCGTTCAGATCGACCGCAGCAAGGCCGCCCAGTTAGGCCTCAGCATGACCGACGTCGGCGCCGCCCTGGGTGGCATGCTCGGCGGCGGCTACGTCAATTATTTCAGCCTCGACCAGCGGTCCTACAAAGTGATCCCGCAGGTGCAGCAGATCAGCCGGCTGAACGTCCATCAGTTGCTCAATTACTACGTCGGCACGGTCAACGGCGTTCCGATACCGCTGTCGACCATCGCAACGATCAAGACGGAAACGATTCCGCAATCGATCAATCATTTCCAGCAGCTCAACAGTGCGACCATCCAGGGCGTCGCCGCGCCCGGCGTGGCGCAGGCCGATGCGCTGACCTTCCTGCAGAACCTTGCCAAGCGCACGCTGCCGCAGGGCTATTCCGTCGACTACGGCGGGCTGTCGCGGCAATACATTCAGGAATCGAGCGGCTTCCTCGTGACATTCGGGTTTGCGCTCATCATCATCTTCCTGGCGCTGGCCGCGCTGTTCGAGAGCTTCCGCGATCCCCTCATCATCCTTGTGTCGGTGCCGATGTCGATCGCCGGCGCGCTCATCTTCATCAACGTCGGATTGGGCGGCGCGAGCCTGAACATCTACACCGAAGTGGGACTGGTCACCCTGATGGGGCTGATCAGCAAGCACGGCATCCTGATCGTCGAATTCGCCAATGACCTGCAGCAGAAGGGCAAGTCGAAGCGCGAGGCCATCGAAGAGGCGTGCGGGATCCGGTTGCGGCCGATCCTGATGACGACGGCGGCGATGGTGCTCGGCGTGATCCCGCTCATCATCGCGAGCGGCGCCGGCGCGGTGTCCCGGTTCAACATGGGCCTCGTCATCGCCAGTGGACTGTCGATCGGAACGCTGTTCACGCTGTTCGTGGTGCCGGCGGTCTATCTGATGATCGCGGCGGACCATACGAAGCACGCGGACGTGGAAGGCGTGGCCGAACCGGCCTGAACCGGCGGACGGCGCGGATTTCCTGTGAGAATTCGCGGAAAACGGCTTGTTTCACGCCGATTTTGACGCGTGCGCCCCTCCCTTTTCCGCCGCGCCGGTGCCATCTTTGACGGGAAAAGAATCGCGTCCCGCGCATGCGCGGCGCCTTTATCCTCATCCCGCGGACAAGATGGCCGAGCCGAAAAAGCTGACCGCTTACAATGACTTGCATGCACCGGCGGCGGGCGGCATCGCCGCGCGCGCGCTGGGCGCACGCAGCGCGCCCTATCTTGCCAACCTCAACCCGGAGCAGCGCGAGGCGGTCGAGACCCTGGATGGGCCCGTGCTCGTTCTGGCGGGTGCGGGAACCGGAAAAACGCGTGTCCTGACAACGCGGATAGCCCACATCCTCAATCTCGGGCGGGCGCGCCCGGCGGAGATCCTCGCGGTCACCTTCACCAACCAGGCCGCGCGCGAGATGAAGGACCGCGTCGGCAAGATGGTCGGCCAGGTTGT
>JBARCH010000206.1:0-2942 GCA_049793875.1 Pseudolabrys sp.
CGACGAAGACTTTGACCATCTTCATCACGCCGGGCGGAAGTTCGTCGCCACGCTGCAGCTTCTCGACCTTGTCGAGGAAGCGCTGCTCAAGAAGTTTCTTCGACTCGTCGTACTGCTTACGGATGGCCTCGATCTCGGCCATCAGCTTGTCGTTCGGCGAGGCGAACAGCCACCATTGCGAGCGCGGATATTCGTCCAGCACCGCCTTGGTGATCTTGGAGTCCTTCTTGAAGCCCTTGGGACCGGCAATGCCCTGGCGGCCTTCGAGCAACTCAGCCAGACGGCTGTAGACGTTGCGGTCGAGGATCGCCTGTTCGTCGTCGCGGTCCTTGGCAAGACGTTCGATTTCCTCGCGCTCGATGGCGAGCGCGCGCTCGTCCTTCTCGACGCCGTGGCGATTGAACACACGGACTTCGACCACGGTGCCTTGCACGCCTGGCGGCACGCGCAACGAGGTGTCGCGCACGTCGGAGGCTTTTTCACCGAAGATGGCGCGCAGAAGTTTTTCTTCCGGCGTCATCGGGCTTTCACCCTTCGGCGTGATCTTGCCGACAAGGATGTCGCCGGCATGAACTTCCGCGCCGATATAAACGATGCCCGCTTCGTCGAGATTCTTGAGCGCCTCTTCCGAGACGTTCGGGATGTCGCGGGTGATCTCTTCCGGACCCAACTTGGTGTCGCGCGCCATCACCTCGAATTCCTCGATGTGGATGGACGTGAACACGTCGTCTTTCACGATCCGCTCCGAGAGCAGGATCGAGTCCTCGAAGTTGTAACCGTTCCACGGCATGAACGCGACCAGCACGTTGCGGCCGAGCGCCAGCTCGCCGAGATCGGTCGAGGGACCGTCGGCAATGATGTCGCCCTTGTCGACCTGATCGCCCACCTTCACCAGCGGACGCTGGTTGATGCAGGTGTTCTGGTTCGAGCGCTGGTACTTCATCAGCCGGTAGATATCGACACCCGGCTTGGTCGGATCGGTTTCGTTGGTGGCGCGGACAACGATACGGGTCGCATCCACCTGATCGACAGTGCCGGTGCGGCGCGCGGCGATCGAAGCGCCGGAGTCGCGGGCGACCACGCCTTCCATGCCGGTGCCGACGAACGGCGCTTCCGAACGAACGAGCGGCACCGCCTGGCGCTGCATGTTCGAGCCCATCAACGCACGGTTGGCGTCGTCGTTCTCAAGGAACGGAATGAGCGCCGCGGCAACCGAAACGAGTTGCTTCGGCGACACGTCCATGAAGTCGACCTTGTCGCGCGGGACCAGATGCACGTCGCCGGCGTGGCGGCACACGATCAGGTCTTCCGTGAAGCGGCCACGGTTATCGATCTGCGCATTGGCCTGCGCGACCGTGTAGCGGCCCTCTTCCATCGCCGACAGATAGATCACCTCGTCGGTGACGCGGCCGTCCTTGACCTTGCGATACGGCGTCTCGACGAAGCCGTATTTGTTCACCCGCGCGTAGGTCGCGAGCGAATTGATCAGGCCGATGTTCGGACCTTCCGGCGTCTCGATCGGGCAGATGCGGCCGTAATGCGTCGGATGCACGTCGCGCACCTCGAAGCCGGCGCGTTCGCGCGTGAGACCGCCAGGCCCGAGCGCCGAGAGACGCCGCTTGTGCGTGATCTCGGAGAGCGGGTTGGTCTGATCCATGAACTGCGAGAGCTGCGACGAGCCGAAGAACTCGCGCACCGCGGCAGCCGCCGGCTTCGCGTTGATCAGATCCTGCGGCATGACGGTGTCGATATCGACCGACGACATGCGCTCCTTGATCGCGCGCTCCATGCGCAGGAGGCCGATGCGGTACTGATTTTCCATCAGCTCGCCGACCGAGCGCACGCGACGGTTGCCGAGATGATCGATGTCGTCGATTTCACCTTTGCCGTCGCGCAGATCGACCAGCGTGCGGATGACGGAGATAACGTCTTCCTTGCGCAGAACCCGCATGGTGTCGGGTGCATCGAGATCGAGGCGCATGTTCATCTTTACGCGGCCAACGGCCGAGAGATCGTAGCGCTCCGAGTCGAAGAACAGCGAACGGAACATCGATTCCGCCGTGTCGACGGTCGGCGGCTCGCCCGGACGCATCACGCGGTAGATGTCGAACAGCGCGTCTTCACGCGTCATGTTCTTGTCGACAGTCAACGTGTTGCGGATATAGGCGCCGACGTTGACGTGATCGATGTCGAGCAGCGGCAGTTCCTTGTAGCCGGCCTCGATCAGTCCCTTGAGGTTCTTCTCGGTGATTTCCTCGCCGGCCTCGACGTGAATCTCGCCGGTCTTCGGATTGACGAGGTCTTCGGCGATGTAGTGGCCGATCAACTCCTCGTCGGTCATGCGAAGGTATTTCAGGCCCTTCTCGCTGAGCTGGCGAGCCTGACGAACGGTAAGCTTCTTGCCGGCTTCGACGATCACGCGCCCGGTGTCGGCGTCGACGAGATCGTTGACCGCCTTGTAGCCTTTCAGGCGGTTGGCATCGAACGGCACGCGCCAGCCTTCTTTGGCGCGCTTGTAATTGACGTGCTTGTAGAACGTCGAAAGAATCTCTTCGCCGTCCAGTCCGAGCGCATAGAGCAGCGACGTCACCGGAATCTTCCGGCGGCGGTCGATGCGCGCATAGACGATGTCCTTGGCGTCGAATTCGATGTCGAGCCAGGAGCCGCGATAAGGAATGATGCGGGCGGCGAACAGCAGCTTGCCCGAGGAATGCGTCTTGCCCTTGTCGTGATCGAAGAACACGCCGGGCGAACGGTGCATCTGCGAAACGATGACGCGCTCGGTGCCGTTGACGATGAAGGTGCCGTTGTTGGTCATGAGCGGAATGTCGCCCATGTAGACATCCTGCTCCTTGATGTCCTTGACCGAACGCGCGCCGGTCTCCTCGTCGATATCGAACACGATCAGCCGCAGCGTCACCTTGAGCGGCGCGGCATAGGTC
>JBARCH010000207.1:0-7136 GCA_049793875.1 Pseudolabrys sp.
GCGGTGGCGTGCCGATCGGCCGCCCTGGCGGCGGAACGTAGGCGCCAGCGACCGGCCGGGCGGGCGGCTGAACGCTTCCATTGCCGCCCGAGACCGGATCGGTCGGACCGCGACCACCGTTTCCTTGTGGAGGACTTGAATTCACACCCTGCTTCCCGCTTTCGGCCCAGCCATCGTCACGTCAGCACTCCGGCAAAGTCCGAGCCTGACGGCCTTTACCTAAGGCCTGCTCGGATCGGGCGGCATCGATCGCCGCGCGGCAAAGAACGAAGCCAAACCAGCGCGATAGACGCAAGGTTAGAGGCAAATATGGCGAAAGCTGGGGACCGGTTCCATCCGTTCCGGGCGTTAGTCCACAACACGCCGGAAAACCAGCGAAGCGTTGGTTCCGCCGAATCCGAAGGAGTTGGACAATACCACGTCGATGTCGCGCGCGCGGGCTTTATGCGGCACGAGGTCGATCGGCGTTTCGACCGATGGGTTGTCGAGGTTGATCGTCGGCGGCGCGACCTGGTCGCGAATGGCCAGCATGGAGAAGATCGCCTCGACGGCCCCCGCCGCCCCGAGCAAATGACCGATGCACGACTTGGTCGACGACATCGAAATCCGGGCTGCCGAGTTGCCGACGAGTTTTTGCACCGCGCCCAGCTCGATTTCATCGCCGAGCGGCGTCGAGGTGCCGTGCGCATTGATGTAACCGATCTGATCGGTCGATACGTCCGCACGCTTCATGGCCATTCTCATGCAGCGCAGCGCGCCATCGCCGTCGGGCGACGGCGCCGTGATGTGATAGGCATCGCCGGAAAGGCCGTATCCGATCACTTCGGCATAAATCCTGGCGCCGCGCGCCTTCGCATGTTCGAGCGATTCAAGCACGACGACGCCCGCGCCCTCGCCCATCACGAAACCGTCGCGGGCCTTGTCGTAGGGACGCGATGCGCGCGTCGGCTCGTCGTTGAAACCCGTCGAGAGAGCACGCAGCGCCGCAAACCCGGCAATGGCGATCCGGTTGACCGGCGATTCAGCGCCGCCCGCCACCATCACATCGGCATCGTCGAGTGCGATCAGCCGTGCGGCATCGCCGATCGCGTGCGCACCGGTCGAGCAAGCGGTTACGACCGAATGGTTCGGCCCCTTCAGGCCGAACTCAATCGATACGAACCCGGACGCGAGATTAATGATGCGGCCCGGAATGAAGAACGGCGAAACCCTGCGCGGGCCTTTCTCGTGCATCGTCATCGCCGTTTCGGCAATGCCTTCGATGCCGCCGATGCCGGAGCCGATCAGCACGCCGCTGCGCGTCTGCTCCTCGTAGCTTTTCGGATGCCAGTTGGCGTCGTCGAGCGCTTGCCGCGCCGCGCACATCGCGAACACGATGAACTCGTCGACCTTGCGCTGCTCCTTCGGCTCCATCCACTGATCGGGATTATAGGTGCCGTTGGTGCCGTCGCCGCGCGGAACGATGCAGGCAATCTTGCAGGGAAGATCGGAAACGTCGAAACGCTCGATCTTCCGCGCGCCGCTCTCGCCCTTGAGAAGGCGCTGCCACGTCGGCTCAACGCCGCATCCGAGCGGCGTCAGCATTCCCACCCCGGTGACGACGACCCGTTTCATGGCCGATGCTCCGAGCCAAAGGTGACCGCACTACGCGCCACGACACAGGGCATAGCTCACACGCTTGCTAGTTGGAATGCGGTAGATATCTGCCAACGCTGGGTCAGCTTTTAGCGTTCTTCTCGAGGAATTTGACCGCGTCGCCTACCGTGAGGATCGTCTCGGCCGCATCGTCGGGAATTTCGCAGCCGAATTCCTCTTCAAATGCCATCACGAGCTCGACGGTGTCGAGACTGTCGGCGCCAAGATCGTCAATGAAGCTCGCGGCGTCAGTCACCTTGTCGGGCTCAACGCCCAGATGCTCCACGACGATTTTTTTAACCCGCTCGCCAATGTCACTCATCGTTCCAACCTCGTGCGTTTCTGGATTGGGCTGCGTCCGGGAGTACGGTCGCAACCATCGCGGCATGGCCTCGTCGTGGCAGACGCTGGCAAGACGCACACCGATCGCGACGGATCAAATTCATTCGCCGCTATCAGGCCGCCCCAGCCGGGCCGAATTTCGGTTACCACACTTCAAAAGCGTTGACTAGCGCGCGCAAGCGTATCGGGGCGAACGCCGGAATACCAAGCATTTTCCTCATGAAAACATCGCCATGCCGCCGTTCACGTGCAACGTCGACCCGGTAACATAGGCCGCCTCGTCGGACGCAAGATAGACCGCGGCAGCGGCGATTTCGGCAGCCGTGCCCAATCGGGCGGCCGGAACCCGATTCATGATCGCCTCGCGCTGTTTTTCATTCAGTTTGTCGGTCATCGGCGTTGCGATAAAACCTGGCGCGATGCAATTTGCGGTTACGCCGCGCTTGGCATATTCGGCCGCCACCGACTTGATCATGCCCACCATACCGGCCTTGGCCGCGGTGTAATTGCTTTGCCCCGGATTGCCGGTCGCGCCCACCACCGACGAAATCCCGATCACGCGCCCGAAACGGCGACGCATCATCCCCTTCACTGCGGCGCGGGCAAGCCTGAACGTGGAGGTCAGGTTGACGGCGATGACGCGATCCCAGTCCTCATCGCTCAATTGCACAAAAAGATTGTCGCGCGTGACGCCGGCATTGGCCACCAGGATGTCGAGCTTCTGCATTTTCTCTTCAGCGGACGGCACCAATTTCTCGATTTCGTCCTTGTTGGAAAGATCGCACGGCAGCACATGGACGCGGCTGCCCAGTTCCTGCGCGAGCGCGGCAAGCGCGTCCTGCCGCGTGCCGGAAATCGTGACGGTCGCACCTTGCGCGTGCAGCGCACGCGCGATGGCGCCGCCAATGCCGCCGGTCGCTCCCGTCACGAGCGCGGTCTTGCCGGTCAAATCGAACATGGCCAGATTCCCCCTGACGCGATCATGGCTAGCCGCGCGCCGCTTTGAAAGCCGCAATATCGTCGGGCGTGCCGACGGCGCTCGAACGCGCGCCCTCCGCGATGCGCTTGATAAGGCCGCTGAGCACCTTGCCGGAGCCGATTTCGTAAAACATATCGGCGCCTGCGTTCGCCATCGTGGCGACGGATTCGCGCCAGCGCACCGTGCCGGTAACTTGCGCGACGAGAGAGCGCACGATTTCGGCCGGGTCGCTCACCGGCTTCGCCAGAACATTGGCCACCACCGGCACCGCTGGCGCCTTGACGCTGACCTTCGACAACGCCTCCGCCATCACATCGGCGGCCGGTTGCATCAATGCGCAATGGAAGGGTGCGGACACGGGCAGCAACATCGCCCGCTTGGCGCCTTTTGTTTTGGCGATCTCGACCGCGCGCTCGACCGCCGCCTTGTTGCCGGACACCACGACCTGTCCGCCGCCGTTGTCATTTGCGGCCTGGCAGACCTCACCCTGCGCCGCTTCGGCGGCGACCGCAGCGGCCTGGTCGAAATCGAGACCGAGCAGCGCCGCCATCGCGCCGGTGCCGACCGGTACCGCCTGCTGCATGGCGCGCCCGCGGGCGCGCACGAGACGAGCCGTGTCGGCTATCGTCAATGAGCCGGCGGCGGCGAGTGCCGAATATTCGCCGAGCGAGTGCCCGGCAACGAATTGCGCGTCGCGCTTGAGGTCGAATCCGGCTTCCGCTTCGAGCGTACGCATGGCCGCAAGCGACACCGCCATCAACGCAGGCTGCGCATTTTCGGTGAGCATCAGCGCGTCGGCCGGGCCCTCGAAGATGGTCGCGCTGAGCGGCGCGCCAAGGGCCTCGTCCACTTCCTCGAACACCCGGCGGGCCGGGATAAACGTGGCGGCGAGGGCCTTGCCCATGCCGACCGACTGGCTGCCCTGGCCTGGAAACACCAATGCGACCGACATTCCTTTTCCCCGCCTTGCATTCTGATTAGTGCTGTTTTTCGTCGAAATCGGGCCGAAAGACACCGCGATGCCGGGCATGTCAAGTTGTGGCCGCCGAGGTAACGAACCGAAAACCCTCGTTGGCTACGATGCCGCCCATCAATGAAAAGGCGTGCCGCATGGCCGACTTGGTAACCGACGACGATCTGACGCGCGCGCGGCTGGACCCGGAGTTCCGGCAGCAACTGCTTGCCGACAATCTCGACCGGCTGCTCGGGGCGCTCAACCGCATGCGAAAGACCCCGGAGGCCGACCCCGCCCGCGCCGGCCAAATCCGCGAAGGCGTCGATCTGGCGGTCAAGCTCGCCGACCGGCTGCAGGGTAATGAGGACAGTTCGGACCCCCGGGCGGCGTGACGCTGCCCTTGCGCACCTGCGCCCTTTGCCTTGCCTTTTGCCCCTCTTCCCGCCTATAACCCGCGCGCTCCGTTGATCCCGGCTGGGAGCTGAACGGACGGCCGCTTTTGCTGCTTGAAAACGGTAGGACCTTCTAGGTTCGTCGTCCCGTGCTTCCACCTTCAGAGCATTCGAGCCTTCCCTTTCAAGGGCTCGAGGGGCTTGGCGCCGGAATCAAGGACACTGGGTTAACAAGGGAAGGCATTCCATGCCGCTATACGAGCACGTCTATCTTGCGCGCCAGGATCTGAGCGCGCAGCAGGTGGAAGAACTGACCACGCAACTGACCGGCGTCATCACGCAGATGGGCGGCACGGTCGCGAAGAACGAATACTGGGGCGTCAAGACGCTCTCGTTCCGCATCAGCAAGAACCGCAAGGCGCACATGACGCTGCTCAATATCGATGCAGCGCCGGCGGTGATCAACGAAATCGAGCGGCAGGAACGTCTCAACGAAGACGTGCTGCGCTATCTGACGATCCGCGTCGAAGCGCACGAGGAAGGTCCCTCGGCGATGATGCGCAAATCCGATCGCGACGATCGCGGTGATCGTGGCGACCGCGGTGATCGGGGCGGCGGACGCTTCCGTGATCGCGATCGTGGCGAACGCAGGCCGCGCGAAGACGGCGACGAAGCCGGCGCGCCGGCGGCAGCGACGGAGGAATAAGCCATGGCATTTTCATCGCAAGGCGGAGGAGCCCGCCGTCCGTTTTTCCGCCGCCGCAAGACCTGCCCGTTTTCCGGCGCCAACGCGCCGAAGATCGACTTCAAGGACGTTCGGCTTTTGCAGCGTTACGTTTCGGAGCGCGGCAAGATCGTGCCGAGCCGCATCACCGCGGTGTCGGCGAAGAAGCAGCGCGAACTGGCGCAAGCCATCAAGCGTGCGCGATTCCTCGGACTGCTGCCTTACGTCATTCGGTAGCGACTGAAAGCGAGGCCTTCGGGATCGCCCGAGGGCCGATGGTTGGGGCGGAATAATCCGTCTCTAACCGCTCAACGGAGCGGGACAGCTCGAGATGATGCAGATCGGACTCATCGGTATTGGAGCGGGCGCCGCGGCAGCTTTGCTGTTCGCTTCGGTGGTGTCCGGCTCGTTGCTGTCGATCATGCTGTTTTACGTGGCGCCGCTGCCGCTTCTGATCGCGGCGCTTGGCTGGAGTCATTGGGCCGCGGCGATCGGCGCGCTCGGCGGCGCAGCAGCGCTCGCATCCGTGTTCGGCGGGTTTTACTGCCTCGTCTTCCTGGCGGTCGTCGGCTTGCCGGCGTGGTGGCTCGGTTATCTCGCCATGCTCGGCCGCCCTGTGCAGGCGCAGGGGCAAGCACAGTCGCAGGCACAAGGACAGGCGCCCGCGGTCGAATGGTATCCGCCCGGCCGACTGGTCGTGTGGGCCGCCGTTCTCAGCGCCGGCATTATTCTTGTCGCCATCCCGACTTTCGGCACCGACTCCGAAACTTTCCGCACCGGACTTCGCGGCGCGCTTGGCCAGTTGTTGCAGGTGGATGGCGAAAGCCGGCTCGAAAACGTTGATCGGCTCATCGACTTCATGGTGATCGCCCTGCCGCCGACGGCGGCAGTTCTGACGACCATTACCAACACGCTCAATCTGTATCTTGCCGCACGCGTCGTGCACTTCTCCGGCCGGCTGCGGCGGCCGTGGCCTGATCTCGCGGCGATGGATTTTCCGAAGCCGGCGGCGCTCGTGCTCGGCGCGGCAGTCATCATAACTTTCGTTGGCGGAATTGCCGGCGTCATGGCCGGTGTTGTTTCGGCGAGCTTGCTGATCGCCTTCGGCGTGCTCGGCTTTGCCGTGCTGCACAGCATCACGCGCGGGATGGGCAGCCGCGCCGCCGTGCTGACCGGTACATATGCGGCCGTTCTCGTTTTCGGGTGGCCGATTTTGGCGCTGTGCATGCTCGGTGTCGCAGAAACGGCGATCGGCGTGCGCGGGCGGCTCATGAGCCGGGGCGGCCCGCCGATGCGGTCATGACGGATTTCTCAATCAACCAGATCAGATGAAGGAGTAACGACAATGGATGTGATTTTGCTGGAACGTGTCGGCAAGCTTGGCCAGATGGGCGACGTCGTGCGCGTGAAAGACGGCTTTGCCCGCAATTTCCTGTTGCCGCGCGGCAAGGCGCTGCGCGCAACCAAGGACAATAAAACGCGCTTCGAAGGCATGAAGACCGAACTCGAGAAACGCAATCTCGAATTGAAGGGCGACGCCGGCAAGCTTGCCGCCAAACTCGACGGCAAGAGCGTTGTCGTAATCCGCCAGGCTTCGGAAACAGGCCAGCTTTTCGGCTCGGTCTCGACCCGCGACATCGCCAGCCTGTTGAGCACGGACGACATCGAAGTCAGCCGCTCGCAGGTCGCGCTCAACACGCCGATCAAGTCGATCGGCCAATACAAGGTGCCGCTGGCGCTGCATCCGGAAATCGACGTGACCGTCACCGTGCTGGTCGCCCGCAGCGACGACGAAGCGCAACGGCTTGTGCGCGGTGAAGACGTTACCGTCCGCCGCGAACCGGGCGCGGATGAAGAAGAGGCGGAAGCCGTGCTGGCGGATGCCGAGGCTGCATTCTTCGAGCCGGAAGTGGCCGAGCCCCGCGCCGACGGGGAAGAACCGGAAGACGCGGACACCGACGCAAAGGCCGAGAAGCCGGCAAAGCGCAGTAAAAAAGCCGAAACCGCCGACGAATAATCGCTCGGCTTTCGTTAATCGGGCTTGGTTGAATCGGCGGGCAGCTTGCTGTCCGCCGGTTTGCTTTCAACCGGTTTGCTGTCTGCGGGCTT
>JBARCH010000208.1:0-6415 GCA_049793875.1 Pseudolabrys sp.
GCTCGGGGCGCCGGCCGGGCGATGTGGGGCACGGCACGTACCGCAGGCCGTGCTGCTGGTGCCGGCCTGGCTGCTGGCCGAGCCGGTGCCGCAGCCGGCTTCTTCGGCTGTGCATCCGCGGTTGCCGGTAAGGCTAGTGCCACCACGGCCATCAACATCATGGAAGCGCGCGCAATTGTCGTCATAGCCGTCGATTCCTTTCGGCGTACGGCTTGAGCCCGAGGGTTTAACGGTAAGTCTCGACATTGGTTCAGGGAAATTACCGCCTGCGACAAAACAAAGCGGCGGCAACGACGTCGGGAAAATGGCACCCTGTCGCGCTAGCTGCGGCGATTTGCGATGAAGAGCGCGGCTTCGTTCAGAACGTTGGCATCTGCGCCGAAAAGGGCAAGCGCGGCCTGCGCCTCGCCGACAAGAGCCGCCAGTCGATTGCGTGCGCCATCTAATCCGAGCAGGGTGACGAGCGTCGCCTTGTGCGCCGCTGCATCTTTTCCGGTTGCCTTGCCGACTGTCGCCGCATCGCCATCCACATCGAGCAGGTCGTCGGCAATCTGGAAAGCTTCGCCGATCGCTGTGCCGTATCGTTCAAGCGCAGTGCGCGCGTCGCGGCCCGCACCGCCGAGCATCGCTCCGCTATTGCAGGCGAATTGCAGGAGCGCACCCGTCTTCATCGCTTGCAAGGTCCGGATGTCGTTGAAATCCAGCGTCGTGTTGCGGCTTGCGAAACGGCCTTCGGCCGCCAGATCGAGCATTTGGCCGCCTGCCATCCCGCCGACGCCGGCAGCGCGCGCGAGTGCGCAAACCAGCTCCATGCGAACGGTGGCATTCGCATGCATTTGCGGGCGGGAAAGAATGTCGAAGGCAAATGTCAAAAGTCCATCACCAGCAAGGATTGCAGTAGCTTCGTCGAAGGCCTTGTGCGCCGTCGGCCGTCCGCGCCGCAGCGCGTCGTTGTCCATGGCAGGGAGGTCGTCGTGGACAAGGGAGTAGCAGTGCACGCATTCGAGCGCGGCGGCGACCATCAGGGCTTGCCGGCGCGGAACGTCGAACAGGGCCGCCGTTTCGACGACGAGAAACGGTCGGATGCGTTTGCCGCCGCCCAGGCTCGCATAGCGCATGGCATCGAGCAGACGAGCCGGACGCACCCGTTCCCCGGGCACGGGCTGCGGCGCCAGCAGCCGGTCGAGTACCGCTTCGGTGTCGGCGGCGATTGTCTCAAGGCGTTGCTTGAAAAGACGGCCGAGATCGACCGCTTCAGCGGACTGGTCGTGGCCTGCCTGGCATTGTGGCTCTAAATTTGAAACTAAGCCCATGTTTTCACTATACTTTTCTTAGCTAGCGGCACTGGTTCCTGATGGAATGCGTGAGCCGCGGAAGAGTTCCCAATCCGAGTGAACCAATTGAACTTTCAAGCATTGCTGTAGGGGTCATAGGGGCGGCAATACGCCTGCCATTCATGTTGGACGTCGTCGCAGGGATCGTCTTGGCGATCTGGATTTACCTGATATGCGCACGGGGCCGGTTTTGGCTGTGCTCCGTTCGGGACGATTCCGCCGCCCCGCCGCCGGCAAACTGGCCGCGCGTAACCGTCATTGTGCCTGCCCGTAACGAGGCCGCTTGCATCGGTGCGAGCGTGCGTTCGCTCCTGCAGCAGGACTATCCGGGGGCGCTGTCGATCGTCGTGGTGGACGATGACAGCAGTGACAGCACCGCCAGCAATGCCAGGCGTGCCATTGCGGATGCACCACCGGGGCGCGACGTCACGGTGACCGCCGGCAGCGGCTTGCCGCCCGGCTGGACCGGGAAATTGTGGGCGCTCAAATGCGGCATCGCTGTTGCGGAAACGCAGGAGATGCCGCCGGATTACGTGCTGCTTACCGATGCCGACATTGTTCATGCGCCCGACTCGTTGACGTCGCTGGTGACGCGAGCCGTCGACGGACAATTCGTGCTGACGTCGCTGATGGCGAAATTACGGTGCGTCAGTCTCGCCGAACGCAGTCACGTTCCGGCATTCGTCTATTTCTTTCAGATGCTGTTTCCGTTCGCGTGGGTTCGCCGGAACGATGTAACCGTCGCTGCCGCTGCGGGCGGCTGCATGCTCGTGAGCACCGAGGCATTGCGCCAATGCGGCGGCCTCGAAAGCGTTCGCAACGCCTTGATCGACGACTGCGCGCTGGCGCGCAAGCTTAAGGCTCGCGGCCCGATCTGGCTCGGCCTGACCGGGCGTGTGCACAGCATCCGCGCTTACGATAAAATGTCCGACGTGAGACACATGATCTCGCGCTCGGCTTATGCGCAGCTTGGCTTTTCACCGCTGCTGCTCGCCGCCTGCGTCGCCGGCATGACGCTTGTTTTCCTGGCGCCGCCGTTGCTGACGCTGTTCGCACATGGTTTCGCGCGCGGGATGGGGCTTGCCACATGGCTGGCAATGGCAGTCTCGTTCCAGCCCATGCTTCGCTTCTACCGGCTCTCGCCACTATGGGGTCCGGCGCTGCCCGCGATCGCGCTTCTGTATATGATGTACACACTGGACTCTGCATGGCGCCACGCACGCCGGCGCGGCGGCGTCTGGAAGGGACGCGTTCATGTCAGCGTGCCGAGCGTGCAATGACCGCAAGCGAAAAGCTCAGATCGGGTAAAGGTCACCGCGACGAGAATTTTCCCGTCGCGTCCTGGATCATCAAGCGGCGGCATCGCCCCGCCATCCTCGCTTTTTATGAATTTGTGCGCGTAGCCGACGACATCGCCGATCATCCGGCGCTCGACCCGCGCGAAAAGCTCGCGCGCATCGACCGGCTGGAAGAGAGCCTGATCGGCAAGAGCAACCGCGAACCGCAAGGCGTCGCGCTGCGTGAAATCCTGGGCAACCGCGGACTTTCTCCGCGCCATGCGCAGGATCTGCTGCGCGCGTTCCGGCAGGACGTGACGAAGCATCGCTATGCCAATTGGGACGAACTTATCAATTATTGTTCGCTTTCGGCGATGCCGGTCGGGCGCTTCGTGCTCGATGTGCATGGCGAACGGCATGAGACGTGGCCCGCATCCGATGCGTTGTGCGCGGCCTTGCAGATCATCAACCATTTACAGGACTGCGGGGCTGATTACCGGCAGCTCGGCCGCGTCTATGTCCCGCTCGATCTGCTTTCGGCCAACGCACTGATCGTCGATGGGCTCGGCGTCAGCCGTGCAAGCCCCGCGCTCAAGGCATGCTTGAATGAACTTGCCGGCCGCACCGGCGTTTTACTTGAGCGCAGCCGGTCGTTGCCGGCGCTGGTGAATGACATGCGGCTCGCGATGGAAATTTCCGCCATGCAGGCGCTGGCGGCAAAGCTGGTGGCGCTGCTGCAATCGCGCGATCCGCTGAGCGAGCCGGTTCACCTGAGCAAAAAAGAAATGTTGACGACGGGCGCGCGCGGCGCCGCGCTCGAATTACTGAAGCGCCTGTTTCGGCCAGCGCCCCCTTTTGACCGGCCACGGGCGCGCGAGACTTGAGAGACGGCAATGCAGGAAACACGACAAGAAACGACGGAACTGGAAAAGCAGCCGACGCCCGCGGGCAGGGCCGGCGGTTCGTCATTTTATTTTGCCATGCGCATCCTGCCGCGCGAGCAACGCGGCGCGATGTTCGAGGTCTATTCATTCTGCAAGGCGGTTGACGATATCGCGGACAGCAACGCCGCGCGTTGCTGGCGGCTGAGGCGTCTCACCGATTGGCGCGGAAATATCGACGCGCTTTATCTGGGGCGCCCGCCGGCTAACCTCGACAGTCTCACGCGCGCAGTCGAACGGTTTTCATTACAGCGCGAGGATTTTCTGGCGGTGATCGAAGGCATGGAGATGGACTCCGCCGAAGATATCCGTGCGCCCGCGCTCGATCGGCTCGATTTTTATTGCGATCGCGTCGCTTCTGCGGTCGGACGCCTGTCCGTTCGTATTTTCGGCATGGAGCCGCGCGCGGGATTGCTGCTTGCCCACCATCTCGGGCGCGCGCTGCAACTCACCAATATTCTGCGTGACATCGACGAAGATGCCGCGGCCGGGCGTCTCTATCTGCCCGCGGAAGCTTTGGCGCGCGCTGGCATCGCCGGCACAGAGCCGCAGGTGGTTGTTTCCGACCCTGTGATCGGCACGGCGTGCGATTTTGTCGTCGAACTTGCGCGCGATCATTTCGCCAAGGCCGACGAGGTATTGGCCGGCTGTCCGCGCCGCGCCACCCGCGCGCCGAAAATCATGGAAGAAGCTTACCGGCAGATGCTGGAAGAAATGGTTGCGCGCGGCTGGTCCTGGCCGCGCAATCGCGTTCACGTCAGTAAACCCCATCTTTTACGGATAGCGTTACGTCATGCATTCATCTGATCCGGGTACAGTTCATATCATTGGCGCCGGTTTGGCGGGTCTTGCCGCCGCGGTGCGGCTTGTCGACAGCGGCAAGGCGATCGTCGTTCATGAAGCGGCGACACGGCCGGGCGGCCGCTGCCGCTCATATTACGATCAGGCCACCGATATGGTGATCGACAACGGCACGCATCTCGTGCTGTCCGGCAATCGTGCCGCGCTGTCCTACGCCCGGACGATCGGCGCCGAAGCGGGTCTCGATGGGCCGGACGCGGCGGAATTTCATTTTATCGATATGGCGACGGACGCGCGCTGGACCGTGCAATTCAACGACAGCGTGTTTCCGTGGTGGATCTTCGACAAGAATCGTCGCGTGCCGCAGACGCGGGTCACCGATTACCTGTCACTGGCGCGGCTCGTCTGGCCATCGGCCGACCGGCCGCTCGCCGAAGTCATGAATTGCGCCGGCCCACTTTATGAACGGCTGATCGCGCCGTTCTTCCTTGCGGCGCTCAACGTCGCGCCGGCGAACGGGTCGGCCAAGCTTGCAGGCGCGCTGGTGCGCGAGACGCTTGCCAAGGGCGGCGCGGCCTGCCGCCCGCTGATGGCGCGCGAAGGCATCGGTACGGTGTTCGTCGATCCTGCGATCGCGTATCTGCGCGCGCGCGGCGTCGAGATTGCGATGCAGCACGAATTGCATGCCTTGCGCCTCGGGAAAGGACGTATTGCGCAACTCGACTTCGGCGGCGACGATGTCGTCACGCTCGGCGCCGATGATACCGTCATCCTTGCCGTGCCGGCCTATGCGGCCGCAAACCTGGTGCCCGGGCTGCAAACGCCATCGGCGTTCCACGGCATCATGAATGTGCATTTCCGTGCCGATCCGCCGGCGGGTTTTCCGCCGATGACGGGCATCATCAACGGTACCGGCGAATGGCTGTTCGCATTCCCGGGCCGGGTTTCGGTTACGATCAGTGACGCGGGCCCAATGTTCAACATGCCGCGCGAGGCGCTGGCGAAGAAGATTTGGGGTGAGGTGGCGAAATCCATGACGATCCCGGACGTGCTGCCACCCTGGCAGATCGTGCGTGAGCGTCGCGCCACATTCGCAGCGACGCCGGAGGAGAATGCCAAACGGCCCCCGGCCGAAACGCAATGGAGCAATCTGTTTCTTGCGGGCGATTGGACCGCGACCGGCCTGCCGGCGACGCTGGAAAGCGCCGTCCGCTCGGGCAATCGCGCCGCCGATCTCGTCAGCGAATGTCAGCGGATCGCCGCATGAACTCGGACGCTGCCGTGAAATCGCGCCCGGTACAGGGGCGCGATTTTGATCGTCACGTAGAGCAGGCAACAAAGGCGGCAACGCGCGCGTTGCTCGACTGCCGTCAGGCCGATGGCCACTGGGTGTTCGAGCTCGAAGCCGACGCGACCATTCCGGCCGAATACGTGCTGCTGCGGTATTATCGCGGCGAGCCGGTCGACACCGTGCTTGAGCAAAAAATCGCCGCCTATCTGCGCCGCATTCAGGGCCCGCATGGTGGCTGGGCGCTGTATCATGACGGCGCGTTCGACATGAGCGCGAGCGTGAAAGCCTACTTTGCGCTCAAGATGATCGGGGACAGCGCGGACGATGCCCATATGCGCGGGGCGCGTGAGGCGATCCGGTCGCGCGGCGGCGCGGTAAACTGCAACGTATTCACGCGCGTGCTGCTTTCGCTCTATGGCGTGCTGGACTGGCGCAGCGTGCCGGAAATGCCGGTCGAGATCGTGCTGCTGCCGCGATGGTTTCCCTTTCATCTGTCCAAGGTGTCGTACTGGGCGCGCACGGTTCTGGTGCCGCTGCTGGTGCTGCAGGCGTTGAAGCCGAAGGCGAAAAATCCGCGCGGCGTGACCATCGACGAGCTTTTTCTCCAGCCGCCGAAAAGCATCGGGTCCGCGGCCAAGGCGGTTCACCAAAGCTGGTGGTGGTTCACGTTTTTCCGCGGCGTCGATGTGATGCTCCGCCGCCTCGTTCCCTTGTTTCCGAAGCGGCTGCGCCGGCGTGCGATTGACCAGGCCCGTGCTTTCGTCACGGAAC
>JBARCH010000209.1:0-38427 GCA_049793875.1 Pseudolabrys sp.
CGGCATCGACTCGGTCATGTGCCCCATCGAACGGCGCAGGGAAGCGTGGATAAGGCTGGAAAAGGACTTGGACCGCCAAAAGCTTGCCGCGATTACCACCGAAATTGACCTTTCGAGCGTGTTCGAGGCTGCGCCGCGCATCCTGGCCGGGAGTGTCAGGGGCCGAATTGTGGTCAAGATCGGGTAAACATGTTCAGGATTTGGCGACGAAAGGCGGGCATACTCCGCTAAATTGGAATGCGGCCCAGTGGCCGTGTGTCGGTTGTGTCAGTCGGAGTTCGGCGATGTTGCGTGGGGTGATGGTATCGATCGGCCTCTTGGCCGCGGTTCCGGCGATGGCCGGGGAGATGACCGCGGACGAAGCGCGCCATTTCGTCATCGGCAAGATGTTCGACTACACCTGTTTCGAAGGCACGCGCGGCGTCGGCCGCGTCTATCCCGACGGCTCGGTGGTCGGCTCCATCCAGTTCCAGGGCAGCGGCAAGACGCATTACGCGATGCTGCCGGCGAATACCCTGAAGGTGAAAGGCCAGGCCGTCTGCGCTTCGCTGCGCGGGCTGCCGATCGAACCGTGTTTCCATCTGACGCGCACCGACAACAATGGTTTCCGCGGCGCGATCTCAGGGCTGGGCTTTGCCTATTGCGACTTCACCCGTCATCACGGGCGTGTGGCGCTCTCGCATGGACCGCATCGCACCGAGCACAGCGAGCACACCGCGCCGGTGTCGTTGCGGCCGTCGCTCACCGCAGACAACAACTAGCGGTCTTTCTTCCGAACGATCTAGTCGAGATCGAGCCGGAACGGTTCGCCTTCGGTCGCGGCAATACCCGGACCGATCGCCTCGATCGCACGCACCATGCGGCCGTCGCGGTGCAGCAGCCGGTCGGCGAGCGAAACGATGCGCGTGTTCGGCATCGCGATGTGCGAGGCGCGGCGCAAATCCCGGGCGATTTGTATTTCGTCGCGTGTCGGATTGAGGGCGCAGGCCGCGACGTAAGCGCTGGCGGACGAACGGCTGATACCGGCGAAACAATGCACCACCAGCGGTGCGGAACGATCCCAGCCGGTGACGAAATCAATCAGGCGCACGACATGCTCGTCCGCCGGTGCGGTGTAGCCATCGAGCGGCATCGCGATATCATCCATATTCAGGACAAGATGGTTCTGGCGCGCGATGCGATTTTCGAGCTGCGCCTGTTCGGGGCGGCGCAGGCATGTGATGACATGGCTCGCGCCAGTCCGGTCGACGGTTTCATGAAGGCGCGCAAGCGAGCAGACGTGGATCATGGGCGATTTCAATATGAAGAGGCTTGCGTCATATCTATGACGCGCGGGGCGTATTGGAAAGCTTTAATGCCGCGCCAATTTGGCGAAGCGCTCAAGAAATCGTGCTTCCGCAGTATCGGCAGGCCAGGGCATCAGGTAGTCGCGTTCGAGCGATAGCGAAATCCGCGGCGGACGGCCAAAGAAACGGCGCGCTTCGGCGGTTTCGAAGCCGGCGAGTCGGGTTGCCTCGAGGAAGGCTGCGCCCTGATCGGCGGTCTTGATCAGCATCGTCAGCGTTTCCGGCAGCTTTGCCGGCAGTCCGAAACGGACGTGGATGGCCGCGAGCAGCCGCGCTTCGACGGCCTTGTAGTTGTCGCCGATCACAACCTTGAACGGCGAGATCATGTCGCCGACCACGTATTCCGGGGCATCGTGCAGCAACGCCGCGAGGCGGCCCGGCGCGTCGAGCCGCGGCACCTTGATGCGCGCCAATGCCTCGACCAGCAGGGAATGTTGCGCGACAGAAAAGATGTGCGGGCCTTCGGTCTGTCCGTTCCAGCGCGCGACGCGCGCAAGGCCATGCGCGATGTCTTCCATCTCGACGTCGAGTGGGGAGGGATCGAGCAGATCGAGCCGCCGCCCCGACAACATGCGTTGCCAGGCGCGCGGCGCGCTCTTTGCAAGCTTCGCCGGCACGCGCGCCTTGCTCATTTGCGTGCGAGCTTCATGCAGGCGGCGTGGCGATGGCATTTGACCAGATGGTCGTTGACCATGCCGACTGCCTGCATGAAGGCATAAACGATCGTCGGGCCGACGAACTTGAAGCCGCGGCTTGCAAGTTCTTTCGAGATTTTCTTCGATAACTCGGTTTCCGCCGGCACTTCCTTCGTAGTGCGGAAGCGATTCACTTTTGGCTTGCCGTCGAGATAGTCCCACAGGAAATTCGAGAAGCCGGGGCCCTTTTCCATGATCTCGAGCCAGCCGCGCGCGGACAGCACCGCGCCTTCGATCTTGGAGCGGTTGCGCACGATGCCGGCATCGTTCATCAGTGATTCAATCTTGCGTTTGGGATAGCGCGCGATTTTTTCCGGCTCGAATCCGTTGAAGGCGCGGCGGAAGTTATCGCGCTTGCGCAAAATCGTGATCCACGACAGGCCGGCCTGGAATCCGTCGAGGACGAGTTTCTCGTAGAGCGCGCGGTCGTCGTATTCCGGCACGCCCCATTCCTCGTCGTGATAGGCGACGTAAAACGGATCCTCTTTCGGCCACGGGCAGCGATGCAGCTTGTCGGGATGCAGGATGGCGTTGCTCATTCGGCGGCTTTCTTTTCGCCGGGCCACGTGAAACGCGCCCAGGCCGGCTTTGCCGGATGGATCGTGATGCCGCCGGCGACGAGCGGCGTGTTGGCGGCGAACGCATCTTCGATGCGGTCCAGCCGCAGCAACGCAAGCCCGCGACTGCCGGCGGTGGAACCGAGCATGCCAATCTGCTTTTCTCCCATCATCACCGGCAAGCCGGACATCGGAGTGTTGTCCTCAAACGTCACCGGCACCACGCGGCTGCGTGCAGTGGCGCGATGCTCGACGCGCGATACAACTTCCTGCCCCACGTAACAGCCTTTTTCGAAATCGATGCCGGCGAGTTGATCCATGTCGGCTTCGTGCGGAAAAGTGTCACCGTAGTTGAAGTCGACGCCACCGCGCGGCACGCCGAGCGCAATCCGGTGTGCTTCGTAGTTGTCGGCGCTGACCAGCGCGGCGCCGAGATCGCCGGCCGCTTCCTGCGCAAGATGCGGCGGCAACATCACGCGCATGCCAAGGGTAGCAAGCCTGGGGTCGGCATAGCTCAACCCGTCCTCGCTGGAAGCACCGCCGCCCCAAACGGCCATCACGCCGAGAGCACCCGAAAGGTCTTCGACCAGCACCTTGGCGCGCAGTCTGTAAAAGCTGAGTTTTTCCACAAGCGCGGGAGCGAGCGCGCGCGGGCAATCGAGGAAGAAACCGCCGCCGTCGGCGGCCTCAGCCTCGGCCACGATGAAATCGACGATGATCTTGCCCTGCGGCGTCAGCAGCGCGGCAAATCGTGGCGAGTCGGGCTTCACTTTCCCGACGTCATTAGTCGCGAGGCCATTGAGAAAACGGCGGGCGTCGTCGCCGAAGACCTTCACAACGCCGCGGTCGGGGAGGAGCGCTGCCTGCATGTCAATTCGCTTGCCAAATCTCTTGCTAAATCTCTTGGGGTAGGTCTCTTGCCAGAACTTGCGGTGAAACGTAAGCGCTGTTGCGCTAGGCTCAAGTCTCAAGGCTTAATTGAGAACAGTTCGAAACATGGCCGAAACCTACGACCTGATCCTCAAGGGCGGCACGGTCGTCAACCAAGACGGCGAGGGCCAGCGCGATCTTGGGGTGCGCGATGGCCGTTTTGCGGCTATCGGCGACCTTTCCCGCGCCTCCGCCGGCGAGACGGTCGACTGCCGAGGCCTGCATCTGTTGCCCGGCGTCATCGACAGTCACGTCCATTTTCGTGAGCCGGGCCTGACCCACAAGGAAGATCTTGAAACCGGCTCGCTTGGCGCGGTGATGGGTGGCGTCACCGCGGTGTTCGAAATGCCGAACACCGATCCTACGACGACCGGCGCCGAAGCGCTCGCCGACAAGGTCAGGCGCGCGCACCACCGCATGCATTGCGATTTCGCGTTTTATGTCGGCGCCACGCGCGAGAATACGCGCGACCTTGGCGAACTCGAGCGGCTCCCAGGCGCAGCGGCGGTCAAGGTGTTCATGGGATCGTCCACCGGCTCGCTGCTGATCGAGGATGACGACAGCGTGCGCGCGGTCCTCAGGGCGATCGGCCGGCGCGCCGCCTTCCATTCCGAGGACGAATATCGCTTGCGCGAGCGCATGAATTTACGCGTCGAGAACGATCCGCGCTCGCATCCGGTGTGGCGTGACGCGACGGCAGCGCTCATGTGCACGCAACGCCTGATCAAGCTGGCGCACGAGACCGGCAAGCGCGTGCATGTGCTGCATGTCACGACAAAGGAAGAGTCCGTCTTTCTCGCCGATCACAAGGATGTCGCGACGGCCGAGGCGACGCCCGCGCATCTCACGCTGGCGGCGCCAGAGTGTTATGAGCGACTCGGTACGCTCGCGCAGCTCAATCCGCCGATCCGCGATGCCGCGCATCGTGAAGGCCTCTGGCGCGGCCTCGCACAAGGCGTCATCGACAGCATTGGTTCCGACCACTCGCCGCACACGCGTGAGGAGAAAGCGCATCCTTATCCGAAGACACATTCCGGCATGACCGGTGTGCAGACGCTGGTGCCGATCATGCTCGATCACGTCAACGCCGGGCGTCTCACACTCGCGCGTTTTGTCGATCTCACCAGCGCCGGGCCGTCGCATGTGTTCGGCATCGCGCGCAAAGGCCGCATCGCCGCCGGCTACGATGCGGACATCACCGTCGTCGATATGAAGCGGCGCGAAACGATCACCGACACGTGGACCGTGTCGCGCGCCGGATGGACGCCGTACCACGGCACCGCCGTTACCGGCTGGCCGATAGGCACGGTGATTCGCGGTCGTAAGGTGATGTGGGATGGCGCTCTTAGCGGCGGCGGACAAGGCGAGCGCGTCAGGTTCCTCGAGACGCTGGCCAGCTAGGATAGCTTTGCTCGCTGGCGGTAATCCTTGGATGTTTCAAGGTATCTTTATGCCGTAGTTATATTTCTTCCCCAACATTGCTTTCCAAATTCAAGCTGTGGAATTGAAAACGCCGCAAGACCCTCTATCACCATTGCCCAAGCGTCGTCCGCGTGTGCGGATTGAAGGAGCGCGGGGCGGGGATCTTGAACGCCGATCTTTTATCGTTGCGAATGCTTGTTGTTGCGGTCGGTCAACCGGCGCGCGACCTTTGGCGTCAGGGTGCTGCGCTGACATCGGTGCCGATCGATTTCATCGGCGCCACTCCGGCATCGGCTGCCGCCGAATTGGCGAAGGGCGGCGTCGATATCGTCGTCGTCGATTTCTCTTTGCCGGATGTCAGCAAGTCGGCCATCGCCAGCACCGCGCGTTCTCTGGACCCGGCACCGTTCATTGTGATGTCCGCGCCCGCCGGCAGCCGTCGTCTTGAAGGCGCCGACAGCATAGTCGTCAGTCCCGCGGACGCCGACGCCGCGCGCAACATTACCGAATGCTGCATCCGCGCGAGATTGCCGGCGCGGGTCATGATCGTCGACGATTCCAGCACCATGCGCAGCATCGTGCGCAAGATATTGATGGCAAGCCAATTTGCGATGGAAATCGTCGAGGTCGCTGAGGGACAAGCCGCGCTCGAGCAGTTGCGCAGCGGGATCTTCGATATGGTTTTTCTCGACTACAGCATGCCGGGACTCGGCGGCATCGAGATCCTGATGAAGATCAAGCAGATCAACAGCAGAGTGGGTGTGGTGCTCATGACATCGACGGACGACGAGGTCATGAGCGGTGTTGCGCGTGGGGCCGGTGCGCTGGCGTTACTGAAAAAGCCGTTTTATCCCGCCGATATCGACACCGTGCTGCAGCGCCACTACGGCCTGCAATTGCAGACAAACTGATTTTCGTGCGGCCGGAATGCGGCGTTACTGGCGATTCTGGTCGAGTGAGAATTCGCCGTTGCGGATGCGGGTACCGAGGCGTTCCGCGAATTCCGCGGCCGCTTCCTCGCCATACGTGGTGACGAATTCCGCGAAGGCGGCAAACAGGCAAGCCTGCGCCAGACAATCGCCGTCGATTCCATCGAGCCGTGCTTCCGCCCATGCCTCGTGCAGATAGCCGAGCGCAACGCGCTTCTGCTCGTGGTCCGGTACCGGCTCTCGCGAAGTTATCGTACGCCCCAAAGTTTTCATGGCTTTTTCAATCAAGGGCGTCATTTGCAACGCCCACCCCAATGCGAGGCAGACGTTAGCACGCGTCGCCTTGGCGCGAAGGGGCTACTCGGAGAAAGGTTAATTACGGTGGGGATTAATTGGCGTATCGGGCCGTGATTTCACGCGCAATCTTGGCGCCTTCATCGAGATAACGGCGAATGGCCACGTCGGCGGATGGCGTGCACGTGCGATAAGTCTGTTGAAAACCACGGTAACCACGATTGAAGCTGGTCACGATCTTGCGCCGGCGATCGCCGTTCGGTGCTTCGGCGTCGATCAATGCCTGCATTTCATCGCGCCATTTTTGTCCGTCGTTCGATCCGCAGACGGCACGCAGATAGTGCAAGGCGCCGAGAATTTCGGCGAGCCGCTGCAAGTCGCCGTCATACGGCGCGGGCCCGCCTTCGACAGCGCTTGCCGGCGCGGCGCCAAGGCACAGCAGAACGGAAGCGATGGTCAGTATGCGTTTCAGCATTGGCGTTGCCGGAAAGCATATGACCCGCGCTCGTGGCAATCGCAAGGCATCACCGGGCGGCCTCGGCCATGCGCTCGTAGGCGGCGGCGACAATCTCGGCCAGCCCTTCTGTCGTACGCAGGCCGGCGAGTTCGGCGGGCTCGATCCAGCGTGTTTCCGCAAGCTCTTCGTTCGGCACCGGCTCGCCCGAAATCCAGCGTGCGGCAAAGCAGAGAATGACGAAATGGCGTTCGACGCGGCCATCGGCGGACCGCACGATCGCCTCGCGGTGGCCGGCGAGCGCGACCGGCTCCACGGTCAACGCGGTCTCTTCCTGCACCTCGCGGATGACGGCTTCGACCAGCGTCTCGCCGGCCTCGACCACACCGCCGGGCAGCGTGAAAAGGTTCAGCGCCGGCGTGCGGGCGCGTCTTGCGACCAGCACTTTGCCGTCGCGAATGATCGCCGCGCTGACAGCGAGGAACGGACGGTCTGGAAAGGTTCTGGCATCGGCCACGGGCGTCAACGCTTGAACAGCATATCGACGGCAGCCTGCGGCGCGTCGTTTTCGCCGGAATAGTCTTCGGCTTCGCCGTTGATGACGGCGCCGGCGCGGGCGACCAGCGGCTTGAGGGTTATCGCGGTCCGCGAGGCCAAGGTGGCCGCGGTTTCCGGCGGCAGCCTGGAGCTCATGGCGGTACGGGCGGTGTCGAGCACGGCGTTCATCGTATCGGCGAGCATGTCGAGACTGCCGCGCACGGACGGGTCGGCGGCCTCATAGGCCCCGATCGCGACGGCGCGATCCTTGAAGGAGGACGCGGCGAAATGCTCGCGATAGGTCATCGGATGCCAGGCCAGGATGTCGTCGATGCAGTCGGGAAAACTGGTGAACATCTCCAAGAGCATGATCGCTTCGTTGAAGTGGTTCAGGTAGTCGGTGGAGAGGCCGGTGGCGGGGTTGATATTGCTGCCGATGCGGCCCCCGGCACCGTCCGTGCCATTGCCAAAGCCGTCCTCGGCCGCCTGGGCTGGCTCGGCGCTGTCCTGGTATCGCATGGATGCTTTGCCGCGCCCGAAATCTGCCGGGGAACAGTGTCGATGGTCATGGTTAAGGCGTGATTAAGCGGGTGGAGGATTGGAGCCGGACATGTGCGGTCGCTTCATAATCACGTCGCCGCCGGAGGCTTTCCGGGCGCTTTTCGAGTACGACGAGCAGCCCAATTTCCCGCCGCGGTACAATGTTGCGCCGACCCAGCCGATAGCGATCGTCCGGGTGGTGGGGGGCAAGCGGCAGTTCGCGCTGGTGCGCTGGGGCCTGCTGCCGTCCTGGGTGAAGGACCCGAAAACCTTCTCGCTGCTGATCAACGCGCGCGGCGAGTCCGCGGCCGACAAGCCGGCCTTCCGCGCCGCCATGCGCCGCCGCCGCTGCCTCATTCCCGTGGACGGCTTTTACGAATGGCAGAACATCGGCGGCCGCAAGCGGCCGTTTTTCATCCGCGCCAAATCCGGCAGGCCGTTTGCCTTCGCCGGCCTGTGGGAGACATGGACCGGGCCAAATGGCGAGGAATTGGAAACGGCGGCAATCGTCACCACCACGGCCAACCGGGCGCTGGCGCCGATCCACGAGCGTATGCCGGTGATTGTGCCGCCGGACGCGTTCGGCTTGTGGCTCAACGCATCGGAGGTCGATGTGCATGCGGCGGCGGCACTGATCGTGCCCGCCCCGGACGAATTCCTCGATGCCTACGAAGTCTCGACGGCGGTCAACCGCGTCGCCAACGATAGTCCGGCGCTGATCGCACCGGCGCCCGATGCTCCCGAGGCGCAGGCTGAAGCGCCTGCCCCGTCAAAGGCGCAGCGCAAGCTGAAGGTCGACGAGCGGCAGGCCTCGCTGTTCTGACGGGGCGTCGAAATCTATTCGGTGACGCCGACGCGGTGGTGATAAACGAGCCGCCAGCCTTTCCGGGCGGTGAACATCAAAATCAGAAGCACCAGCAGCGACAGGATGAGGCCGGTTGGCAGCACGACGCTCGCGCCGTATTCATAGCGCAAATACCAATTGTAAATTTGCAGCAGCACGGCGCACACGTTGCCGCCGGCATGCAGCCATACATCCGCCAGGCTGCGAATCTGGGCGTCGCCCGCTACGTCGATAAATCCGAGCACGGCCGCGAACGCGCCCATGATCAATCCTGTGCCGAGCAGCCATGTCGACATGGACACCCAACCCGATTGGTCGGTGAAGAGAAAAAGCAGATCGCAAATGAATGTGGCGGCGAAGAATGCGATTGGAAACGGAACGATCATCGGATGGACGGGATGACCGCCGATACTGGCTGTGCTGCGTGGGTTCGCCATGCGTCGTCTCCGGATCGATCCATTGAATCGCATTTGGAAATACAAATGCGCGTTCAGGGATTTCGCATCGTCCGCACTCACACGTGGTACGTGAAATTTATCGTGATTCGGGGGGCATATACATTAACGAGCCGAGCCCGTGAGACGTGCGAGCAGGCGGTCGGCGGTGGCGGGTGCCCGATTACCGCGCCACGCAACGTATTGATCCGGGCGGATAAGCGCGAGGTCGCATGCGTAAAGGTCGCGTGCTCCGGCATCCGGAATGTCCAGTACCGTCAGCGGCAGATGTCTTTGTTGCGCCGCGGAAATTATTTCCGCTCCAGCCGCCGCGTGCGGGCCGAGGCGCAGCAGCGTGAAACCCGTGCCGAGGCGATCGTATAGTGAACTGCCGTAACCGCGCCCATCGTCGAGCCAGAGATGCGGCGCCCGGCCGCCCGGAGCACTGGTCGGCGTATAGGTGACGAGGCTGTCTGCCGGCGCAGGCGCATCGCTGTCGAGCAGCGGCGAGCCGTCATAGCGCGCGCCGAGTTGCACGCCGATCGATGCGAATTGCTCGGCGAATGTCGACAGCATCGTGCGGGCGGCCTGGCGTGCGGCATCGCCCGCAGGCGAGGACTCCTCTATCGCCGGCTGGATGTCGGTGTCGCCGATACTGACGGCGAGTTTGCGCGCTGCGTCGGTATTGCGCGCCGCAATCGGCATGCGCTCGGTTTCGTAGGATGCGAGCAACGCTTCGCCCCCCCAGCCTTGCAGCATGGCCGCAAGTTTCCACGCCAGATTTGAGGCATCGTCCACGCCGGTGTTCATGCCGAAGCCGCCGGTCGGCGTGAACAGGTGAACGGAATCGCCGGCAAGCAGGACGCGCCGATCGGCAAAGCGTTCCGCGAACAAGGCGACGCCGGCGGTCCAGGGTTCATGCGCAATGATTTCCGCCGCAACGCCGGCGCCGGTGCAGCGGCGCAACGCGTCGGAGACGACGGTATCGTCGGGTGGCTGGTCGGAACTGCTCGCGCGCGTACGCAACAGGAATTCGTCGGCGCCGTTGACGGAGATCAACGTCGAACGGATTTCCGGGTTGACCGCCCAATACTGCCAGGCGCGGCGATGCCGCAGAAAGTCGCGGTAGAGCGACGGCGAGCGGATATAGGTCGAGAATGTGCGGCCGCCGAAATAACGCTGCTCAAGTCCGGCTTCACCGAGAAACTTGATGCCGAGTGCACGGCGCACGAGGCTGCGGCCGCCGTCGCAACCGGCAAGGTATTGCGCGCGCCACCGTTCGCGCGGCCCGTCGGGCTGGCGCACCGCGCTCACATTCACCGCGTCGGCGTCTTGTTCGAATCCCTCGACGTGCCAGCCGAAGCGCATGGTGATGTTAGGCCGCGTGCGCGCGTGCTCGAGCAGAATGCGCTCGACATACATCTGGTTTGCGCGGTGCAGGGGCTCCGGAATCTGATCCGTTTTCGACGCAGCGGCGACCTGTGCGGCGACGTCGTCGGTGGACGGCATCGGCAGCCGCGCCAGTTCGATGGTCCCGAAGCGCGTAAAATAAGCAACATCAGTCGGATGATCGGCCGGCAATCCGGCTGCCCGGATTTTTGCGGCGAGTCCGACGCGCCGGAAATGCTCCATGGTGCGGGAGCCTTCCGTGCTGCCTTTCGGATGCCAGCGCGTCGTTTCCTCGGTGTTGAACAATACCGAGCGCACGCCGTACATGTCGAGGAACAGCGCGAGCATCAGCCCGACCGGCCCGCCGCCGATAATGGCGACGGGGATATGTGCCGTGTCGTCCGTCATGTCGGACTACAGCACCTTGCCGGGATTGAGGATGTTGTTCGGATCCAGCGTGCGCTTGATCGCGCGCATCACGTCGATCGCGGTCTTGTCCTTGTATTTCGGCAGCTTGTCACGTTTCATCACGCCGATGCCGTGCTCGGCTGAAATCGAACCGCCGTATTTCATGGCGATGTCGAATACCACGGCGTTGACTTCGTCCCAGCGCGCGAGGAATTCGTTTCTGTCTGCGTCCGGCGGCTGATTGACATTGTAGTGGATGTTGCCGTCTCCGGCGTGGCCGAACGGCATCGGCGTGCAGCCGGGAATGAGCTTGACGACCGCGGCGTCTGCTTCCCTGATGAAGGCAGGAACGGCGGCAATCGGCACCGAAATGTCGTGCTTGATCGAAGCGCCCATGACCCGCTGCACTTCGCCGAACATTTCGCGGATGTACCAGAACGCCTTGCGCTGCTCGAGGCTGTCGGCAATCGTCGCGTCAATAACGAGGCCCTTTTCCATGCCGGCGGCAAGGAACTCCTCCATCGTCGCACGCAAGCCTTCCGTCTGCTGCGACGACAACTCGATCAGCGCATACCAGGGGTAGACTGTCGCGAGCGGGTCGCGCGCGCCGGGCGCGTGCTTGAGGACGCCGTCTATGCCGACGCGCCCCATGATTTCGAAGCTGGTAATCGCCCCGCCGGTGCGTTCTTCAGCGAGTTTCAGCAACGCGAGTGCGGCTTCCGGGTCTTGCACGGCCGCATAGGCCGTTTCGATCGAACGGGGGCGCGGCACCAGCCGCAGCACGGCGGCGGTGATGACGCCCAGCGTGCCTTCGCCACCGATGAACAGGTTTTTCAGGTCGTACCCGGTGTTGTCTTTCTTCAGCTTGTTGAGGTTGTTCAGCACGCGGCCGTCCGCCAGCACGACCTCGAGGCCCATCGCGTGAGAGCGGGCGACGCCGTGCGCGACTGCCGCGATGCCACCGGCATTGGTGGAGAGATTGCCGCCGATGGTGCAGGTACCCTCCGACGGCAGTAATTGCGGATAGAGCCGGTCGGCGTTCGCGGCGGCTTCGCGCGCGCGTTGCAAGGTGACGCCGGCTTCGCAGGTCATGGTGTTGGAAATGGCATCGACCTCGCGGATCTTGTCGAGCCGCGTCAACGACAGCACGACTTCGCCATTGTGCGGCGTTTGTCCGCCCGCCAGGCCGGTATTGCCGCCCTGCGGCACGATCGCGGTTTTCGTTTCGTTGGCAAGCTTGAGGATCGCAGATATTTCCTGCACCGAGCCCGCACGCAGCACCACCGGCGTGCGGCCGTGGTAGATGCCGCGCATCTCGACAAGATAGCGTTCCTGATCCTGCGGATCGGTTACCGCGTATTTCTCGCCGACGATGGCGATGAAACGCGCCAGCAGTTCGGACGAAAGAGGTGGAACACTTTGCGGCTTGGCGTGAAGGTTCATTGCAACACTCTTCTTGTCTCGATTCACGATTTGGGAGCTGCGGCGCGTGCCAATCGATCGTTGATGGCTTCGCCCAGCCCGTCGGTCGGCACTTTCATCACAGCGATGGATTGCGCGCCCAAGGCGTCGAGCGCGCGCAGGTGAGAGAACAGATTGGCCGCAGCTTCGATCAAGTCGCCGCGCGGCGATAGATTGAGCGTGGCATGCGCCGATTGAGCGGGAAGCGAAGGCCCGAACGCAAGCAGGGCCTCGCCCTCAAGCGGCTTTTCGGCGTCGAGGCGCAGTTTTGTCCTGGGCGCATAATGTGAGGCGAGCATGCCGGGTGCGAGCGGCGCCGTTTCGCTCATCGACACGTCGGCAAGCGGATGGCCGAGCACGCGCTCGATCTGTTCGCGCGCCACGCCGCCGGGACGCAACAATGTCGGCTCGCCCAGGCAGGCCACGATCGTCGACTCGACACCAACCGGGCAGGCGCCGCCGTCGATCACCATGTCGATGCGCCCGCGCAAATCAGCGAGCACGTGCGCGGCGCCGGTCGGCGATACATGGCCGGAGCGATTGGCGGAAGGGGCGACAATGGCCTTGCCAAAGGCCTTGAGCAGTTCGCGCGCCACCGGATGCGCGGGGACGCGCACCGCGACGCTGTCGAGACCGGCGAGGGCGAGACCGGAGACCGCGCACTGTGCTTGCTTCGGCAGCACCAGTGTCAGTGGGCCGGGCCAGAGGGCGGCAGCGAGCTTTTCGGCATTGGCATCGAAACGGCCGAGAGCCCGCGCGTGCTCGATGCCGGCGACATGGACGATCAGCGGGTTGAACTGCGGGCGGCCCTTGGCCGCGTAAAGGCGGGCGACCGCCTCGCCGTTGCCGGCGTCGGCGCCGAGCCCATAGACCGTCTCGGTCGGAAAGGCGACCAGCCCGCCGGCCGCAAGGCAGCGCACGGCAGCCGTTGTGCCTGCCATGTCGGCCTTCATCACCCGTGTACTCAGCTCGGCGGTCATGGTTTCTCTGCTTTGGCCCTGTTTTCTACTACAGTCTCTTTAGCTTGCGGCTTTAAGGCAGCCGGGGTTATAAGACCGGCCTTCAGTCGGAGTGTAGCGCAGTCTGGTAGCGCACCACGTTCGGGACGTGGGGGTCGCAGGTTCAAATCCTGCCACTCCGACCACTCCTACCAAAGTTCCTCCCCATTTGGGCGCGCGGTACGGGCAGGGCAGCCGCGCTTTCATTGCCTGAAGACGCTGTTCCGGCCGCCGCGCATCCGGGCAAAAAAGCGTTCCATCGGTGGCCGGAACCTAATCGCCCTTGCCGGATTTTCCATTGTCGTGGCCTAACTTGTGTAGGTTGCCTCAAGGGGAATTTTCATGGCTACCGTTGGAGGACCGCTGGCATCGTTCAGCGATGAGGCGCGTTACCGTCTCCTCATCGATGCAATCACCGACTATGCGATCTACATGGTCGACCCGGAGGGCATCGTGGCGAGTTGGAATGCCGGCGCGCAGCGGGTCAAGGGCTACGAGGCGGCGGAAATCATCGGTCAAAATTTCTCGCGCTTTTACACCGAAGAGGATCGCCTGACCGGCAGGCCGCAACGCGCGCTCGCGACGGCGGCCAAAGAAGGCCGCTTCGAAAGCGAAGGCTGGCGCGTGCGCAAGAACGGCAGCCGCTTCTGGGCGCATGTCATTGTCGATCGGATTCGCGATCCGTCAGGTGCCGTCATCGGTTTCGCCAAGATCACACGCGATCTTAGCGAGCGCATGAATTCCGAAAATATTCTCAGCAAGAGCGAACAACGGTTTCGGCTGTTGGTTCAAGGCGTCACCGATTACGCGATCTTTATGCTCGATCCGCGCGGTTATATCACCAACTGGAATACGGGCGCGCAGAAGATCAAGGGCTACCTGCCCGAAGAAATTGTCGGCGAGCATTTTTCTCGCTTCTACACTGAAGGAGATCGTCAGCGCGGCGAGCCGCAACGAAACCTGGAGATCGCCGGACGTGTGGGGCGGTACGAACAAGAAGGCGTGCGTGTGCGCAAGGACGGCTCGCAGTTCTGGGCGAGTGTCGTCATTGACGCGATCCATGACGAGAACGGCGACCTCGTCGGCTTTGCCAAGATCACGCGCGATATCACCGAGCGCAAGGAAGCCCAGCGGCAACTCGATCAAACCCGCGAGGCTCTGGCTCAATCGCAGAAGATGGAAGCGATCGGCCGGCTCACCGGCGGCATCGCGCACGACTTCAACAACCTGCTGATGGCCATTCTCGGCAGCCTTGAACTGCTGCGCAAACGGCTTCCCGATGACGCCAAGATCGCGCCGCTACTCAACAACGCGATTCAGGGTGCAGAGCGTGGAGCTTCGCTCACGCACCGCATGCTCGCTTTCGCGCGCCGTCAAGAACTCAATCTCCAGACGGTCGATTTGCGAAATCTTGTCAGCGGCATGAACGTGCTGTTGCAACAATCGGTCGGCCCCTCGGTGCTGATTGAAACCCGCTTCGCGATGGCGCCGCCGCTGGCGCGTACCGATGCGAGTCAACTGGAAGCCGCGTTGCTCAATCTTGCGGTGAACGCCCGAGACGCCATGCCGCAAGGCGGCCGCATTACGATTGCGGCGCGCGAGGAAGATATTGGGCAAAACCCCGGCATGATGCTCAAGCCCGGCCGTTATGTCTGCCTTTCGGTGACCGACAATGGCGAAGGCATGGACGAAGACACCGCCCGGCGTGCATCAGAGCCATTCTTCACCACCAAAGGCGTCGGCAAGGGAACCGGACTGGGGCTGTCGATGGTCCAGGGGCTGGCCGAGCAGTCGGGTGGCCGGCTGGTGCTCAAAAGCAAAAAGGGCGAGGGCACGACGGTTGAGCTTTGGCTGCCGGTGGCAACGGACGGTGTGGAGAAGAAGGCGGCGCCTGCCGCCTCGCCGGAGCCCGCGGGAGACGCGCAAGCACTGGTCGTGCTCGCGGTCGATGACGACAGCCTCGTGCTGATGAACACGTCCGCCATGCTCGAGGATCTCGGGCACAAGGTGTTCGAGGCCATGTCGGGCCGCGAGGCGCTCGATGTTCTCTTGCGCGAGAAGTCGATCAATCTCGTCATCACCGACCAATCGATGCCGAAAATGACGGGTCTTGAACTCGCCGAAGCGATCAGGGCCGAGCGCCCTGAACTGCCGATTATCCTGGCGACTGGCTATACCGATCTGGCGGAGGGAACCAAGGCCGGCCTGCCGAAGCTCACCAAGCCATTCTTCCAGCAAGATCTCGCACAGGCGATCACGGAAGCGCTCAAGGCGCCGCCGCCTGCCGGGCGCATCCTCAAATTCACGCGGTCTGACCGCTAGGGACGCCGCCGGACCGTCCGGCTTGCGGCGCTGCACCGCGCGGGTCCCTTGTGCGGGACCGCGGCCGCCGCGTAACGTTGCCTTTGTCGAAAAATCATTCGCCGGGACATACCCGGCTGTTGGGGGAGGAACGCTCATGCGTTGCAATGTCGGTTTTCTGCCGCGGCTGCTGCTCGGCTGCATCGGTCTCATGGCTTTCGCTGCGACGGGCGCGAACGCGCTCGACTATCCGACGCGGCCGGTAAAAATCATCGTCAGCTATCCGCCGGGCGGCTCGACCGACATCTCGGCGCGCCTGGTTGCGAATTGGCTTGGCCAGAAAACGGGCCAGCAGTTCATCGTCGAAAACCGCCCCGGCGCCGGCAACAACCTCGGCACCGACGTGGCGCTCAAGGCGCCGCCGGACGGCTATACGCTCTATCTCGCCAACCCGGCGAACACGATCAACGCAACGCTCTACAAGCATCTCACGTTCGATTTCCTGCGCGATTCGACGCCGGTCGCCGGTATCATGCGCATTCCAAACGTGATGGAGGTCAATCCGAACGTCCCGGCCAAGACGGTCGCCGAATTCATCGCTTATGCGAAAGCCAATCCCGGCAAGATCAACATGGCCTCATCGGGCAACGGCACGTCGATCCATCTGTCCGGCATGCTGTTCATGGGCATGACCGGCATCAAGATGGTGCATGTGCCTTATAAAGGCTCGGCGCCGGCGCTGATCGATCTGCTCGGCGGGCAGGTGCAGGTGATGTTCGACAATCTGCCGTCCTCGATCGGCCACATCCATGCGGGCAAGCTGCGCGCGCTGGCGGTGACCACGGCGACGCGTGCGCCGGAATTGCCCGATGTGCCGACCGTCGGCGAAACCGTGAAAGGCTATGAGGCGAGCGCATTCTTCGGGATTTCGGCACCGAAAGGCACGCCGAAGGGGGTCGTCGCCTTCCTCAACAAGACGATCAACGAAGGCCTCAAGGATCCGAAGGTCATCGAATCGATCAAGAAGCTCGGCGGCTCGCCGATGGTCGAGACGCCGGAATCGTTCGGCAAGTTCCTCACCAACGAAACCGCGAAATGGGGCAAGGTTGTGCGCGACGCCAATCTGTCGATCAACTGATGCATGTGAAGCGGGCGTTTCGTTATGGCCACCCGTAAAAGTCCCGAAGACCTGCGCAGCCATCGCTGGCTGGGCGCCAGCGATATGCGCTCATTCGGGCATCGCTCGCGCATGCGTCAGATCGGCTACGACGCCGATGACTGGAACGGCAAGCCGGTCATCGGCATCATCAACACGTGGAGCGAGATCAATCCGTGCCACGCGCACCTGCGCTCGCGCGCGGAGAACGTGAAGCGTGGCGTCTTGCAGGCCGGCGGTTTCCCGATCGAACTGCCGGCGCTCTCGCTGTCGGAAACCTTCGTCAAGCCGTCGGCGATGCTCTATCGCAACCTGCTGGCGATGGAGACGGAGGAGTTGTTGCGCAGCCATCCGCTCGATGGCGCGGTGCTGATGGGCGGCTGCGACAAGACCACGCCCGGCCTCATCATGGGCGCGATCAGCATGGGGCTGCCGGCGATCTACATTCCCGCGGGTCCGATGCTGCGCGGCAACTGGCGCGGCGGTTATCTCGGTTCCGGTTCGGACGTGTGGAAATACTGGACCGAGAAGCGCGCCGGCAACATCACCGAAGACGACTGGAGCGAGATGGAGAACGGCATCGCCCGCTCGTTCGGCACCTGCATGGTGATGGGAACAGCGGCGACCATGATGGCGATCGCCGAAGCGCTTGGCCTCGCGCTGCCGGGCGCGTCATCGATCCCGGCCGCGGATTCAAACCATCCGCGCATGTGCGGCGCCGCAGGGCGGCGCATCGTCGACATGGTGTGGGAAGACCTGACACCGTCCAGGATTCTCACCAGGGAAGCCTTTGACAACGCCATCAAGGTTCACATGGCGATGGGCGGCTCGACCAACGCCATCATTCACGTGGTGGCGATGGCGCGGCGGGCCGGCATTCCGATCGACATGGAGCGCTTCGATCAGCTCTCGCGCGAAATCCCGGTGCTCGCCAATGTGCGGCCATCGGGAAAATACCTGATGGAGGATTTCTTCTACGCTGGGGGATTGCGCGCGCTGATGATCGCGCTGAAGGACAGGCTCGATCTCGACTGCATGACCGTTACCGGCGAGACCGTCGGCCAGAATATCGACGGCGCGCAAGTGCATATTCCGGACGTGATCCACTCGCTCAAGGATCCGATCTATGCGGAAGGTGCGACCGCGGTGCTCAAGGGCAATCTCGCGCCGCAAGGTTGTGTCATCAAGCCGGCCGCGGCCGAGAAGCGCTTCCTCAAGCATCGCGGCAAGGCGATCGCATTCGAGGATTACAATCACATGATGCGCGAGATCGAACGTGACGATCTCGATGTCACGGCGGACCATATCCTCGTGCTCAAGAATGCCGGGCCGAAAGGCGGCCCCGGCATGCCGGAGTGGGGCATGTTGCCGATCCCGAAGCGGCTGGTGAAAGAAGGCGTGCGCGACATGATCCGCATTTCGGACGGGCGCATGAGCGGCACCAGCTACGGCGCCTGCATTTTGCACGTCGCGCCGGAAAGTTATGTCGGCGGCCCGCTGGCGCTTGTACAGACCGGCGACGAGATCGAGATCGATGTCGACAAGCGCAGCATCCATCTGCACGTCAGCGATGAAGAGCTGAAGCGGCGCAGGGCAGCGTGGACGCCGCCGCCGCCGCGTTTCACGCGCGGCTACGGCGCGATGTTTTCCGAACATATCGGACAGGCCGATCAGGGCTGCGATTTCGATTTCCTGAAAGCCGGCGAGCCGACGCCGGAGCCGGAAATTCACTGAAGAACAAAAGAGTGGAGGGATAGATGTTCAAAACAATAATGGGCACGATGGTTGCCGCCGCCGCGTTTTCGGCGCTCGTCTTGCCCGCTGCCGCGCAAAAATATCCGAGTGGGCCCGTCCGAGTGATCGTGGCCTACTCGGCAGGCGGCACGGGGGATGTTGTCGGCCGTATCGTCGCGCCGAAGCTCTCCGAATTGCTCGGCGAGTCGGTGATCGTGGAAAACCGTCCCGGCGCCAGCGGCTCGATAGGTGCGCATGCAGTAGCAACCGCTGCGCCCGACGGATTGACTTTACTGCTCGGCCAAACCGGCGAAATTTCCATCAATCAGCATTGGCTCAAGGGCTTGACCTACGACCCGGACAAAGATCTTCAGCCGGTAGCGCTCCTGGCGGTCGTTCCGCTCGGCCTCGTCGTTCCCGCCAAGGCACCTTATTCGGACATGAAGGGGTTTCTGGCCATGCTTCCGAAAGCGAAGTTCACATTCGCGTCGGCCGGCAGTGGCACTCCTGGTTATTTTGCCGGTGAAATGTTGAAAGCCTCGACCCACAGCAATCTTACGCACGTGCCCTATAAAGGAGCCGGGCCGGCCCTCAACGATCTCCTCGGTGCGCACGTCGATATGTATTTTTCCGGATTGCCGGCGGCGATGCCGCAAGTGCGCTCAAAGGCGCTGAAACTTTTGGCGGTTTCTTCGGGGAAGCGCTCCTCGATCGCGCCGGACGTGCCGACAGTGGCCGAAGCGAGTGGCATCAAGAACTTTAATTTTACCTTGTGGTCTGGAATTTTCGTTCCGCACGGCACGCCGCAGGCGATCGTGACGATCCTCAACACCGATATCAACAAGGTGCTCAACGACCCCGATACGAAGAAAAAACTGGCTGCGCTCGGTGCCGAGCTCGATCCGATGTCAGTCGATCAGTTCAAGAAATTCGTTGGCGAAGAAAGTAACAAATATCTCGACATCATCAAGCAGGGTGGCCTGACGCCGCAATAATGTGCCACGGGCTTGCAAACACCACGCCGGCACTCATACAACGCGCGAATGCAGGTGCCGGCGAAATTGCATTTTCGATTGTCGACCTTTTTCCGACTTAGAAAAACTATGAAGTAGAGAGGTCAGGAAACCGCCACGGCTGGGCGCGCGCGCCAAAGTTCTCATTGCATCGTTGTCAGCGAGCAAGTATTGCCACCCGGCAAAGCAAGGTGCGCCGACATGAGCGACGACATTCCCTTCGACAAGAACCTTGATCTCGCGCCCGACACCGTCGACGAGCCGATGCCCGGCGTGCGGCGCGTAATGGCCGATAATCCCGGCCCGTTTACGTTCAAGGGCACGATGAGTTACATCATCGGCCGGGGCAAGGTCGCGATCGTCGATCCCGGTCCGAACGATGAGCGCCATCTCGACGCGCTGCTCGACGCCGTGCGTGGCGAAACGGTGACGCATATTTTCGTCACGCATACGCATCTCGATCATTCGCCGGGCGTGCCGCGCATCAAGGCGGTGACCGGCGCGACTGTTTACGCCGAAGGTCCGCATCGCGCGTCGCGGCCGTTGCACATCGGCGAGGCCAACCGGCTCGATGCGGCAGCCGACCGCGACTTCAAACCCGACGTTGTGCTCGCCGACGGCGCGGTGGTTGAAGGCGATGGCTGGAGCATCGAGGCGGTAACGACGCCCGGACACACCGCCAATCACATGAGCTTTGCGTGGCCCGAGAAAAACGTGATGTTTGCCGGCGATCATGTCATGGGATGGGCGACGACGATCGTCGCTCCGCCCGATGGCGCGATGAGCGATTACATGACATCGCTCAACAAGCTTACGCGCCGGAAGGAAACTGTCTATTTCCCCGGACATGGCCCGGCGATCAAGGACGCGCCGCGCTTCGTGAATTATTACATCCTGCATCGCAAGGCGCGCGAGGACTCGATCCTGCACCGTCTGGCGAAAGGCGCAAGCGACATTCCGACCATCGTGCGCGCGAGCTATATCGGGCTGGACCCCCGGCTCGTCGGTGCCGCGGGACTTTCCGTGCTCGCACACATGGAGGATCTCGTCGCGCGCAAGGTGGTGGCGACGGACGGGCCACCCTCGATCGAGGGGGTCTACCGCTTGGCAGGTTGACGCTTGATCGGCTGCGGCTTGGGTTCGGGCTTCGGTTCCGGCGTCACCGACATGACATCGTCGATGTCATCGAGCAGACTGCGTATCCGCGCGGCATTGGTGCCGAAGTCGTATTTGCCATAGCGTGAGGCCGAGCGAACGTCGACTCGCGCGGCAGTTGGCGCGAGCGCCGTAATGCGGATGGCGACGTCGTCGCGGAATCCCATGACCGTTGTGCGTGCCACCGCTTCGATGATCCCGCTGCGGCTGCCGGCTGCCGGCGGCTTCGCGTCCACCACGCGCCATTTGCGCTTGGCGATGAGCTTCAGCGTCGCATCATAAGTCGCGTTTGCCGTTCCCGACACCTCCAGCGGGCTGATGTCGGGATAGGCCTGTTCCTGCAATGCGGCGGTCGCGCGGCCGGGATATTGATCCGTGCCGCGCGGCCGCAGCCGTGCCAGCACGTCGAAGCGCGGCGGGTTGGCCGTGTCGGTGGTGATGTCGTTGATCGCCGGCAGCTTGAGCGCGCGCGTGCCGAGATAGGCGGGGTAGGCCAGCAGCAGGATCGCCACCAGCATCGCCTCCACCGAATTGCGCAGGCCGCCCAGGCCCTCGCGCCAGATCGGTACAAAGGACGCAAACGCCAGCAGCAGCGAGAGCCCGGCGAAGACGAGCGCGGCGGCAAACGTCGCCATTGCCGGCACGATTTCCAGCAGGTCGAGCCGCACGATAACCACCGACAGGCCGGCGACGATGAGCGCAAACAGGGCCAGCCGCCCGGACCAGACGGCGAGCCGCGATTTTGGAATTTCGACGAATGGCTGCCGTAGCATGATGTCCTGCTTACCCCGCGCAGATACGTTTTAACGCGGTCCACTCGCCCGCGTCGAGCATGGGCTTGGTAGCGCGCGCCGGCGCCAATTTATTGATGGCGGCGATACGCGCTTTGGTCTCGGGATGATCGAGCAGGATTTTCATGCCGGGCTCGGTAGCGCCGCCGATCTTGCCCAGCATGGTGCCGAGCGCCCGTGCATTGCCGCCGGCCTTTTGCATCAATGCAACGCCATAGGAATCTGCGGCGGCCTCCACGTTGCGCGTGTAGGACGATTGCAGGACGGACTTCGCCGCCAGCACCACGGCGCCTCCACCGACAAAGTCGCCGAACATGATGCCGAACAGGAACGACAGGCCGCTCGCCTGCAACACCGAACGTGTGCCGTCGCGGTGCGCGATGTGGCCAATCTCATGCGCGATGACGCCGGCGACTTCATCTGGGTTGTCGGCCTTGGCGATCAAGCCGTCGAACACGTAAATCTTCGATCCGGGCAAAGCCACGGCATTAGCCTGGTTGCGCCGCACGACGACGACCTGCAGCGCGGATGGCAACGCGGCGGCATCCTGAAGCCGGCCAACGAGCTTTTCGATCGCTGCGCGGCCAGCCTTTTCTCGCGCGCCGCCGCCGCATTCGAAAGCCGTGCCGGATTTCTGCGTGTCGAGCATGCCGCGCAATTTGATGTCGACCGCTTCGCCGAGCTTGCGCTCTATGGCATTCGGGATGAGGGGCGTAGCGCGTTCGGCAATGACAGGTACCGCAAAATAACCGACGACCAGCAGCGATGCCGTGGCGGCGACGGTCCAGCCGACGACGCCCGCGCGCTGGCGGCGCTGCGTAAGGCCGGTGCGGTCGACATTATCGGCGCGCAAGTCGATGGCGGCTGCGAATGTCGGGTTGAGAATTTCGAGCCGCGCCAGAACGGCGTTGCCGTGGCGGCCGAGCCGCAACACCTTGTCGGGCGAATTCAGCTCTTCAAGTTCATGATAGGGCCATTCGGCCAGCAGCCGCCCGTCGGCAGCCATGATCTGCAAACCAGCGCCCGCCAGCGTGACCGTCACGTTTTGCCGCGTGCTGGTGATGCCGTCGAAGAAAATGCCGTCGCCGGTCATGTCAGTAACCGCCGACGTGGAGAGCGTCGGCGAGTCCTTCGCCCAACGCCGAGCTTGGTCCGCCGGTGGCTGTGACCCGATCGAGCGCAGCGAGGCCCGACAATTGCAACGATTCCACGCCCAACTGCCAAAGCGAGAGTTTCACGGTCGCGCCGTAGATCGTCGAATAGCCGAGCGCGACGATCACGTAGCCGACGAGCAGGATTCCCGTCGCCAGGATTTCCTTTCCGATGGAGGAGTTGGCGTCGCCGACGCTTCCAATCAGCATGGCTGCCGGAATCGCTGCAACCGAAACGACGATGCTGAACAGGATGGCGATCCACAGAAAGCGGAAGTAGGCACGGTAGATATGCCGCGTGCGTAATTGCGAGCGCACTTCGATATCGCCGAAGCGCAAACCGGAGGTCCACCAGCGCAACACCATCGCCTGAAATGCCGGATAGAGCAGGGCGAAGGCAAACACCGCAACGCCGGCCATCAGCATGGCGAACACGATGGCTCGCCCGAACCCAGGACTGGCGCCCTCGAGGCGCGCAAAGACGTCGTCGCCGCCTTGCTGCGCCACATTGGCGAGCGCCAGCCAGTCAACGGTTTCGATAAGCGCACCGGCTGCCAGAACCAGCGGTCCGACAACCAGAAGCCACATCGGAAGGCCGCGCAGGAACAACCGGAAGGCGGACCCTTCGAAGCTGCCGGCGAGGTCGCCATAATAAGTATTGCGCATTTTGAAGCGCTCGAGCCGCGACTGTTGCCAAGGGTAGGCAAGGCCTAACGTGATCGTCGTCATCGTCCACCAGAACAGCGCGCAGAAAGCATAACGCCACGCCGAGCCGTCCTGATGAAAACGCAGGCCGCGAAAGATCGTACGCGTGAGGCGATAGCGGCGCGCGCGGTAGCTGGCGTATTGCCCGAGCAGCGCCAGCAATACGAAGCCGAGCATGCCGGACAGTTTGCCGACGATGCCGAGATCGAGTGCCGCAAGAAAGATGGCGGCATAGATCGGAATGAGAATGGCGATCGCCATGAGAAATCCGATCAACAACTCGAATGGCGTGCCGGTGTATTCCAGGCTTTCGCCGGCGACCTCGGTATTCGACCACAGGAAGCGCCGCACGTCTGTCGCCAGCCAGAAGCGATAGATGCCAAGGGTCACCATCAGCAGCGCGCCGCCACGCACCAGCAGCCGCCAATAGTCGCGGCGCTTGCCGAGAAACCGCACGCTGCCTGGCACCGCGGCCGCGCTGATATCGGGGCTGATCATGGGGCGAGAGGGATAGCTGCTCGCCATCGTGCGGGCAATGTCATTCCGCCGCGGCGGCGGTCGGCAGCACGTAGCTCTTGAAGCGCTCGCGCAGCGCCGTTTTTTTGATCTTGCCGGTGGCGGTGTGGGGGATCTCTTCCACAAACGCCACGTCGTCGGGCATCCACCACTTGGCGATCTTGCCCTGCATAAAGCCGAGGATCTCTTCCTTTGTGGCCTGCTCACCCTCTTTCAGGACGATGACAAGCAAGGGCCGCTCGTCCCATTTCGGGTGATTGATGCCGATAACGGCGGCTTCGGCCACTTTCGGATGCCCGACCGCGAGATTTTCCAGGTCGATCGAGGAAATCCATTCGCCGCCGGACTTGATTACGTCCTTGGCACGGTCGGTGATCTGCATGTAGCCGTATTTGTCGATGGTTGCGACGTCGCCAGTGTCGAAGAAGCCCTCATCGTCGAGGATGCTCGGCCCTTCATCCTTGAAGTACGCCTTTGCGACCGCCGGTCCTCGCACCTTCAGCCTGCCGAACTTCTTGCCGTCCCATGGCAGCTTCGTGCCGGAATCGTCGGTGATCTTCATTTCGACGCAGAACGGCGGATGGCCCTGCTTCATCTGGACGTCGAGGCGCGCTTCGCCTTTGAGCGCGTCATATTCGGGCTTCATGGTGCAGAGCGAACCGAGCGGACTCATCTCCGTCATGCCCCAGGCGTGCACGACCTCGACGCCGTATTTATCCTGGAATGTTTGCGTCATCGCGCGCGGGCAAGCGGAGCCGCCGATCACCACGCGCTTGAGATAAGGCAGCTTGCCGCCGGTCTTTTCCAGATCCTGCAGCAGCATCAGCCAGACCGTCGGCACGGCGGCCGTGAATGTGACCTTGTATTTGTCGAGCAGTTCATAGATCGAAGCGCCATCCATCTTGGCGCCCGGCAGCACCAGCGCCGCGCCGACCATCGGCGTCGAAAATGCGAGCGACCAGCCATTGGCGTGGAAGATCGGCACGACCGGCAGCACCACATCACGCGCCGACAGGTTCTTGGAATCCGGCAGCGACGCCATGAACGCGTGCAGCACGTTCGAGCGGTGCGAATAAAGAACGCCTTTGGGATTGCCGGTAGTACCCGATGTGTAACACATGCCGGCGGCGGTGTTCTCGTCGAACGACTTCCAGGCGAAGTCGCCGTCGACCTCGCCGATCCAGTCTTCGTAGGCGACTGCGTTCTTGAGCGTGGTCTTCGGCATATGCGCCGCGTCGGTGAGCACGATATAGCGCTCGATCGTCGGCAGCCTGTCGGCGAGCTTTTCCAGCAGCGGTACAAACGTAAGGTCGGCGATCACCACGCGATCTTCGGCGTGATTGATGATCCACACGATCTGTTCGGCGAACAGGCGCGGATTGACGGTGTGGTAGATCGCCCCGATGCCGAGGATGCCGTACCAGGTTTCCAGATGCCGCCATGTATTCCAGGCCAGCGTCGCCACCCGATCACCCATCTTGATGCCGTCGCGGTTGAGACGCTGCGCGACCTTGAGCGCGCGGGCGCGTATCCGGGCGTAATCGGTCTCGAAAACAGGTCCTTCGACCGAGCGTGTGATAACCGGGCGGTTACCATGATAGGTCGCGGCGTGATCGATGATGCGATGGCACAGCAGCGGCCAATCCTGCATCAACCCAAGCATTGACGTGTCTCCCTGGTCTTTTCTCGCCTTTGGGCCGCCAACCGGCGGCCGGATGCAAGGTTAGCTGCCGCGCGGCCTAACGCAACCTGCTCCTCCCGTGCGCGTTATATCCCGCAGAAATGCCGCATTCATTCCCCGACATCGGCCCGATGCGCTTGCTCATCGCCATGATCCTGCTGGCCGGTTTGAACTGCGGCGTCGCCATAGCCGACGACGTTCCGTTGCCGCCGGCACGCCCGCTTCCCTATGACGATGCGCCGGCCGCCGCGGAGCCGCCGCCGATCGGCATAGACGACCTCACGAGCGAACCGTCGGAATGCCGGCAGCGGCTGCAAACGATTGCGGACGTGACGCCGATCACGTTGATCGAAGGCCCCGGCGGTTGCGGTGGCGACGATATGGTGCGGCTCGAGGGGATAAAACTCGCGGACCAAAGGCGCATACCCGTCACGCCGCCGCCGATGTTGCGCTGTTCGATGGCGTCGGCGCTGGTTGATTGGGTCCGTGACGACGTGATGCCGCAGGTTGACGCGCTCGGCGCCAAATTGCGCAGTATCGATAATTTCGGCGATTACGAATGCCGCGGCCGTAACCGCATCGCCAATGCCAAGTTGAGCGAGCACGGCAAGGGAAATGCGATCGACCTTCGCGGTTTTTCACTCGACAACGGTCGCAAAATCGAACTCACCGATGTTACGGTTCCGGTTGATTTCCGCAATGCGCTGCGCACGAGCGCCTGCGCACGCTTTACGACAGTGCTCGGCCCCGGTTCCGATGGCTATCACAACGGCCACGTCCATCTCGATCTGGCCGAGCGGCATAACGGTTATCGCATCTGCGAGTGGGATGTGAATGAGCCGCCGGTACCCGGTGCCGAAGTTGCAGCCGCCAATGTTCCATTGCCGACGCCCAAGCCCGAAATTTTACGCACGCAATCGTCGGCACCGCGCAAGATGTGAACGCGGCGCGGAGCAAGATGGTAAATCGCGGCAGTCCTGGTAACCGTGCCGGCAGATTTAACCCATGCTCTTTGTCGTTGCGGCCATAGTGAAGGCCTCATGCTGTCTCGTGCACCCGCCGTTTTCGTTGCTCCCATGCCGCCACGCGTCGTGTCGCGCCGCGGCTTCCTGAAGAGTGGTCTCACGCTTGCCGGTGCCGCAGGTCTCGCGGCAGCGAGCACCGGCGCCTATGCCGCGACCGAAGCGGCCTGCCGCCTGGTCACCACCGACTACCGGTTGACGCCGCCGGGTTGGCGTGCCGGCCAGCGATTGACCATCAGCGTCATTGCCGACCTGCACGCGGGCGGTCCGAACATGGGTCTCGATCGCGTGCGGCAAGTGGTCGATTCCGCCAATGCTCTACGCTCCGACCTGGTTGTGGTTCTCGGAGATTATTTCGCGACGCATCGATTTGTAACGGAGCGCGTTCCGCACGCGGCCTGGGCGGGTGAACTCGCACGTCTCCGTGCGCCGCTCGGCATCTGGGCGATCTTTGGAAATCACGATTGGTGGCACGACATCGTCGGCGTGCGCCGCGCGCTTGCCGATGTCCGCATTCCGGTGCTGGAGAACGATGCCGTGCTGCTCGGCAGCGGCAATGCCAAATTCTGGCTCGCAGGTCTTGGCGATCAGATCGCCTATATCGTCGGGCACAACCGTTTCCGCGGCGCCGACGATCTGCCGGCGACGCTTGCCCGTGTCACCACAGCCGATCCGGTGATCCTGCTGGCGCACGAGCCGGATATTTTCACCAAGGTGCCGCCGAACGTTGCGCTGACGCTCGCGGGCCACACGCACGGCGGGCAGATCCGCTTCCCACTGATGCAGCCGCTCTGGGTGCCGTCTGCTTACGGCGCACGCTACGCCTACGGGCATATCGTCGAGGGCGGCCGCCACATGATCGTGTCCGGCGGACTCGGCACCAGTTTCATCCCGGTGCGACTCGGCGTGCCGCCGGAAATCGTCCGCATCCAGCTCGGTGCGTGAAGAATTCGGCGCGTAAAAATAAAAACGGCGCCGAGATCATCGGCGCCGTTTTTATTTATCGCTACCGCGAAATTCAGTTCAGGCTGCTCGTCCGCGTGAGCGCACGCGGATTGAACGGCGAGTCGCCCTGGTGTGGCGCCAACACGACCACGACGGTGCCGTTCTTCACGCGCTTGTAAAGATCGATGACGTCCTCGTTGGTCATGCGGATGCAACCAGAGGAAATCGCCTGTCCGATATATTCCGGCTGGTTGGTGCCATGAATGCGGTAGAGCGTGTCCTTGTTGCCCTGGAACAGGTACATCGCGCGCGCGCCCATCGGATTCTGCGGGCCGGGGCCGACATAAGCCGGCACGTCCATGCGCTGCCGCTCGCCCGCGGTCGGCGTCCATCCCGGCCATTCGGCCATGCGCTCGACTTTGGCGACGCCTGACCAGGCCATGGCCTCTTCGCCGACGGTCACGCCGTAACGGATCGCCTTGCCGCCATCCAGCACGTAATAAAGGTAGCGCGCATCGGAATCGATCACGATCGAACCGGGCTGCTCTTTGCGGTGATAGGAGACGATGTGCCGCTTGTACGGCTCAGGTATGTTGACGTCCGCGTAAGGCGCTGCGGCGAGCAATTTCTTGTCGCGCGGGGTCAGGTTCGCCTCAGAGGCCGGATCGAGGGTTGCCTGCATGCAACCACCCAACAATACGCCAACGCCTACCAGAGCGAAAAACACCCCCCGCGCCGCCATTTTCGTCCTCATTCCCAATTGCACGGCCGCCACGGCCGAACACAGTTTCAGTCTGTTTTTAACCGTAGATTCGACGGTGTTGTCAGGGTTTCCGCGGCACTAACGCTGCTTCCTGTGAACGTGTTGCAGGAATGTCGCACCCGTGCTGCCAAGCGTCGTGGAAAGCCGCCGCAAAGACGAATCTGACTTTGCCGCCAACACCTTAATCAATGGTTTACCATCTAGGCCCTTCAATAGTCGGAGATTTTGCCGACGGGCAACTGGACGGCGAGGCTGCGGATTCGCTGGCCGCCGTTAGCCATCTGTCACGATAGGACACGATTTGCCGCGCATTTCCGCCCCACTCGATGCCTAAGTCATGACAAGAGGACGCCAAGGAAGGATCGGAGAAGAAAATGAACGCAACACTGGGCGCGGAGCGCGACGAGGACTCCCGCCGACAAAACAGCAATCTCGACGGCCGGTATCGTGAGATCGGTATTTCGGCAGTCGCTGCTGCGGTCCGTTTCAAGTGCGAGGTGCGCAACCCCGCTTACGCGCCGGACCTGAAGGCGACGTCGAACGCTTACGGTTGTTTCGCCGAAGCCTGACATCTACGCGGTCGCAACGACCGGCGCTTTCCAATATGACGACTTGCATCGCGGCCGGGCTTGTCCCGGCCGCTGCGCATTTAACCGCTTGCGCAGGCCAGTGCGGTCGGGCCATGACAATCAGGTTTTCGCCAGCCGGGTGGTCGCATGCTGTCGGTTTACGTCAAGCGCGGTACATCGCTCGAGCGCGTCCCCGTTGAACCCGGTGTGCCTCCGCCGGACTCGGCGGTCTGGATCGACATGGTGACGCCGAGTCCGCACGAGGACCGGCTGGTCGAAAATCTGCTCGGCATCGCCGTCCCGACTCGCGAAGAAATGCAGGAGATCGAGGTTTCCAGCCGGCTCTATTCGGAAAACGGCGCGCGTTACATGACCGCGACGCTGATGAGCCAGTCCGAGACCGCCAGCCCGAAAACCACGCCGGTTACTTTCATCCTTGCCGGTCACCGGCTCGTCACGGTGCGTTACGATACGCCGCGGCCTTTCGCGATGATCGAGCACAAGCTCGCACGCGCCTGTCCGCCGAACGTGACCGGTGAATCCGTGTTGATGGATTTGCTCGATGCGGTCATCGACCGGTCTGCCGATATTCTTGAGCGCGTCGGCGCCGAGGTGGATCAATTGTCTCACGCTATTTTCGAGCCCGATCAGGAAATCGAGACGATATCGTACAATGATGTGCTGAAGTCGCTTGGCCGCAAAGGCGATCTCACGTCGAAAGTGCGCGAGAGTCTGGTGTCAATCGGTCGGTTGCTGCTTTTTCTGTGGACCGAGGCTGAAAGCATGCGCTGGCCGAAAGATACGCGCACGCAGTTGCAATCCATGCGGCGCGACACCGCATCGATCGCAGACCATGCGACCTACCTCGCCAGCAAGATCACCTTTCTGCTCGACGCCATGCTTGGCGTCGTCAACATCCAGCAGAATAACATCATCAAGATTTTTTCCGTGGCGGCGGTCGGGTTGATGCCGCCGACGCTGATCGCGTCGGTTTACGGAATGAATTTCAAGCACATGCCGGAACTCGACTGGCACCTGGGCTATCCACTCGCAATCGTGTTCATGGTTTTATCGGCGGTCCTGCCGTACCTCTTCTTCAAATGGAAGAAGTGGCTCTGAAGGAGTCGTGGGTTCGCGCCGCTACCCCTCTTGCGCCGTAATAATGGAAGCTGCACCGTTCAGGCGGCTGCGCTTTCGAGGGGAAATAAATGTCCGCGTCCGTGGAGCATTTCACGTCGGCGTCCAAGCCGTCGTCATCCAATACCTTTCGCATTATTGCCGCCGCATCCATCGGCAATGCGCTCGAATGGTACGACATCCTCGTTTACGGCTATTTTGCCGTCACGATTTCCAGGTTGTTTTTCCCGGTTGAAAACGAGACGACGTCGCTGCTGCTTGCGCTCGGAACCTTCGGCATTTCCTACCTCGTGAGGCCACTCGGCGCGATCGTACTCGGCGCTTACGCTGACCGCGCGGGCCGAAAGGCAGCAATGCTGGCTTCCATCGTCCTGATGACGATCGGCACCGGCCTGATGGCGGTCATGCCGACCTACGCGTCGATCGGGATAGCGGCGCCGATTGCCACGCTCGTTTCGCGACTCTTCCAGGGGTTCGCGGTTGCGGGTGAATTTGGCAGCGCGACGGCGTTCCTCGTCGAGCACTCCAGCACGCGCAAAGGCTTTTTTGCCAGCTTCCAGTGGTTCGGCCAGGGCTTCGCGGCGGTGCTGGCTTCGGCGCTCGGCGTCATATTGACCGGCGCACTCACAGCCGACCAGCTCCAGAGTTGGGGCTGGCGCATCCCGTTCTTCGTCGGGCTTCTGATTGGGCCGATCGGACTTTACATCCGCAAGCATGTGACGGAAACGCCCGAATTCCGCGAAGCAAAGCTGACGCGCACGCCCGTGCGTGACGTGTTCGCAGGTCAGTGGGACCGCTTGCTGCTCGCCATCGGCGCCGTCGTCATTTCAACCGCGTCGAACTACGTCATCCTCTATATGCCGACATTCGCGATACGGCAGTTGCACATGCCGCAGACGCTCGGATTTATCGCGACGATGCTGGGCGGGCTGCTCCTCACTATCGGCGCCCCCGTTTTCGGCCATCTCTCCGACAGGGTCGGCCGTATCCCGATCATGGCCGCCGTTTGCGTTCTCTTTGCGCTGACGGCCTATCCGGTTTGCGCTTTTGATCGGACACCCGACGCTGATCGGAATCATAGTGATGGTGGGCTGGCTCAGTCTGCTCAAGGCCGCGTATAGCGGGACGCTGCCGTCGCTTTTGGCGGAGATTTTCCCGACGCAAACCCGCGGCAGCGGAATAGCGATCAGCTACAACATCAGCGTTCCGATTTTCGGCGGTTTCGCCCCGCTGATATCGGCGTGGCTTATCGCCGTTACCGGGAGCAGCCTTGCGCCGAGCATTTATCTGATCTTCGGATCGCTGTTGAGCCTCGTCGTCCTCATCGCCATTCGCGTCAAGCTGAAGCTCTGACGCGAAGATTCTAGACGTGCTGGCCGCCGTTGATGTGGATCTCGGCGCCGTTTACGTAGGATGACGTTTCGGTGCACAGCACGTAGATGATCTTGGCGATCTCGTCGGTTGTGCCGAGGCGTTGCATCGGGATCTGCTCGACGATCTTGTCCGTGCCCGGCGAGAGGATCGCCGTGTCGATTTCTCCCGGCGCGATCGCATTGACCCGGACGCCCTGACGGCCGAAGTCGCTGGCCATTTCGCGCGTGAGTGCGGCGAGTGCGGCCTTCGAGGTTGCGTAAGCCGCGCCGGCAAAGGGGTGTACGCGCGAACCGGCGATCGACGTCACATTGACGACCGAGCCCTTTGCGGCCTTGAGTTCATCCAGCAGGCCGCGCGCCAGCATGATCGGCGCGAAGAAGTTGACCCGAAACACCTGCCGCCAGACATCGACCGTGGTGTCGATCGAGCCAAGCCGTTTGCCGGCTTCAGCCTTGGGCGAGATCGCCGCATTGTTGACCAGTGCGTGCAACTCGTGATCGGGGAGCCGCCGTTTGATCTCGGCGATCGCCTCGGTTGTGTTGGCTTCATCGGCAAGATCGACCTGGATGTGATCTTCAGGGCCGGCTTCCCACGGGCAATTTTCCGGGAACGGATGACGCGAGCAGGTGATGACGCGCCAGCCTGCCGCCGAGAATCGTTTCACGGTGGCATGGCCGATGCCGCGGCTGGCTCCGGTCAGGAGCAGCGTGCGGCGCGGCTGGTTGGTGGCGGCGTTCGGCATGGGGCGATGCTAGCTCACGGATAGAGGCGCGTCTTGTTCCACGGCGCACCGGGCGTGTCGCGGCGAAACTCAATGCGATCGTGCAGGCGGAACGGCCGATCGTGCCAGAACTCCATGACAAGCGGCAGGATGCGGAAGCCGGACCACTGTGGCGGCCGCGGCACCGCGCCGATGGCATGTTTGGCGGCATAGATGGCAACCGCCTTTTCAAATGCGAGCCGGCTTTCAAGCGGCGACGATTGTTTGCTCGCCCAGGCCCCGATCTGCGCCTGCTTCGGCCGGGTGGCGAAATAAGCGTCGGCCTCGGCATCGGTAACCTGTTCGACGTTGCCGCGCACGCGGATTTGCCGGTTCAGCGACTTCCAATGAAAAACCAGCGCCGCGCGCGGCCGTTCGTCCAACTCGCGCCCTTTTTGGCTGCCCATGTTCGTATAGAAAACGAAACCGCGTTCATCGGCACCCTTGAGAAGCACCATTCGCGCATTCGGCAGCCCGTCGGCATCGACGGTGGCGAGCGTCATGGCGGTGGGATCGCGCGGTTCCGATGCCGTCGCGTCGCGAAGCCAAGCGGCAAATAGCTGCAGAGGCTCATCAGCGTCGGTGAAATCACCACTCGTTAACCAGCTCGGGTGTTCTATCGGAGTCGTATCGGACATTTCGTGGGGTACTCGCTTGGCCGGTCAGGTGGCCCGTCGCATTCGACGGTGCCTTTATAGTGGAACCAGCATGGCGCGCCTATGGCGGCGTCTGCCGCTGACAGGCGCACTTTTGCTGGGCCTGGCAAGCGGCGGGTGCAGTCTGCCTTCGCAGTTCGACTCTCTCTTCGGCAGCATGGACAAGTCCGACGTTACCGGCTCGATCACGCCACCGCCCGGCAGCAAAGAGATCGGCGAACTGCCGCCCGAACACGATCTCATCTATGCGCGTGCCGCGGTCAGCGAGGTCCTCAATCGCGGCAGCAAGGATGCCAGTCAGCCGTGGGAAAATCCGAATTCGGGTGCGCGCGGCACCGTCACGCCGATCGCGTCGGCCTATAATCAGGACGGCGCCGTCTGCCATGATTTTCTTGCCAGCTATGTGCGCGGCAGTTCGCAAGCGTGGATGCAGGGCGAAGCCTGCCGGCAGACCAGGGGCGGATGGGAAGTGCGCTCGCTGAAGCCGTGGAAGCGGTCCTGACCGTCAACTCCCTCCGATTGCGTTGCATCCGGCTCGGCTGCGCCCCACATTGAGGGACGAGTCGTCCGGCTTTCAGGTCGGGCGGCACGGGGATTTTCAACCGGAGAAGCTCGAGAATGCGCGACCCCTACGAGGTTCTGGGGGTGTCGAAGGGTGCCAAGGAGGGCGAAATCAAGAGCGCCTTCCGCAAACTTGCCAAAAAGCTGCATCCCGACGCCAACAAACACGACCCGAAGGCTGCCTCGCACTTCGCCGAGCTCAATGCGGCTTACGAAATTCTCGGCGATGGCGAAAAGCGCAAATCGTTCGACCGCGGCGAAATCGATGCCGAGGGCAAGCCACGTTTCCGCGGCTTCGAAGGCTTCGGCGCTGGCGGCGGTCATCCCGGCGCCGGGGCAGGCGGTTTTGGCCGCGGTGGAAATTTTGAATCCTTCGCGTGGGGTCCCGACGGCTTTCAGCGCGCCGGCGGTGCAGGCAGCGCAGGCAGTGCAGGCGCCGCTGGCGGGCGCGGCTTTGAGGATTTGCTGCGCGGCATGTTCGGCGGTCAGGCGCGTTCGCGGGCCGGTGGTTTCAGCGGCCAGTTCGAGCCGGAAGATTTTGGCGAGCCGCAGTCCGGCCAGGATTTGGCGGCGGCTCTTACCATCAGCCTCCCCGAAGCGGCGAAGGGCGTGAAGACGCGCGTGCACCTGCCGACCGGCAAGGATGTTGAAATCAAGATTCCGGCCGGCCTCACCAGCGGCCAGCAGATCAGGCTGAAGGGGCAGGGCTGGCCGGGGTACCGCGGCGCCGGCGACGCGTTGATCACGGTGACGATCGCACCGCATCCGGTATTCACGCCGGATGGTGCCGATCTTCGGCTCGATCTACCGATTACGCTTTACGAGGCGGTGCTTGGCGGGAAGGTCCGTGTACCGACGCTGGATGGCGCTGTCGAGCTTGCGATCCCGCCGGATACGAATTCCGGCCGCACGTTCCGCCTGAAAGGCAAAGGCTTAAAGACTAAAGGCGGCGCCGGCGATTTGCTGGCGACCGTGCGTATCGTGCTGCCCGAGCGCAGTGACGACGAACTCAAGAATCTCATGCGCAATTGGCGTGAGGGCAAGCCTTACGACCCGCGCAAGGATAAGGATATGGAGTGACCGCTCCGCCTGTCCACGGAGCGGATGTTCCCTACGATTTGCGGCCGTCGACCTGTTCCCAGACTGCCCGCGTGACCTTCTTCAGTCGGTCGTGATCGGCCGGCCCGCTGACAACATAAGCGATGTTGTTCTCGACCCAGTAGAAAGCGGCGTCATGCGCCTCGTCGCGGTAACGCAAGGCGGTTTGCGGAGATGCCGAGTGCGCGCAATAAACCGTGTAGCGCTCGCCCGATTGGCTTTCATACATATAGAACGCCGCTGCGCCCGTCGGTCCGGGCAGCAATCGCCCGCCAACCAGCTTGAGGCCCATTGATTGCAGCTTGGGTACAGTCAATGGATACCCGACGCGCTTCGACAGCCATTGCGTCATGTGCTCGCGCTCGTCGCCCGGCACTTCGACCGGATGGCGCACTTCGACGACGTAAAGCTTGTGAGCGTCAAGTGCTTCGTTCGTGAACGTATTGAAGCTGTTCGGTGCCGCAGCCGACGCGCCGTGGGCAAACCAGCCGGCGGTGCCGCCGATCAGGAAGGCGGCGACGACGGCCGCCGCAGCAGCGGCAGCCCACGAGCGAACGGCGCGACGGTCAGTGCGCAGCAACTGCTCGAGCTTGAGCCGCTCAGGAACCGGCTCGCTCGCAACGGCGCCGTAACGCGCGCGAATTGACTCGGCTTGCGCGCGCCATGCGGCAACCAGTTCGGAATCTTCCGGATGCGTGGCAAGCCAACTGGACACCGCGCCTTGGCGGTCATCCGGCAATTCGCCGTCGATAAAAGCGTGGAGTTCGTCCACGGTTACCGGTGAATCAGGATCGATCATAGTATCACCTTCATCCTCATTTCACGCGGCGCAGCGTCGGACGCTCGCCGTCGAGATAGGCTTTGATCTGCACGCGCGCACGCGCCAGCCGCGACATAACAGTTCCGATCGGCACGCCTTGCACTTCCGCGACCTCGCGGTAGCTCAGGCCCTCCAGCACCACCAGCAGCAGCGCGTTGCGCTGATCTTCCACCAGCGTGGCGAGCGCCCGTTCGATGTCACGCCCGCCTGCTTCCGGTCCCGCCATGTCGGGCGCGTCGTTGTCCTCGATCGGCGAGAGCAACGGGCGCCGCGCCAGCGACCGCAGGCGATTGCGGTTCAGGTTGGTCAGGATCGTGTACAACCAGCTGCGAATGTCGCCACCGTGAAACAGGTGTTCCGAACGCAGCGCCCTGACCAGCGTGTCTTGCACCAACTCGTCGGCGGTATCGCTATCGCGGGTGAGCGCCCGCGCATAACGCCGTAGAGCCGGTATCGTCGCTTCGACGCTTTGCCGAAAACCCGCCAACCCCAACTCCTGTACTTTGCCGCTCCGCGTGCGAGCCGAACCGCCGGCCCACGCACGGCTTACGCCGAACGTCTTTCATTACCGTTGATCACCCAAAACAACCCCGGAGTTGCAGCGTATATTCCGGAAACCGAATTGAATTAACGATTGCCGGTGGGCCTGGGGCTGCTTTGCTTGATGGCCCCATGACCCTATGCCATACGAAGGCAGTCGGCGGCGACCGGGCACGCGGGGAGCGGAATGGCGGAAAACTCAGGCCTCATGCGTGGTAAGCGCGGGTTGATCATGGGCGTGGCGAACAACCGCTCGATCGCCTGGGGTATCGCGCGGGCCTGCCACGACCAGGGCGCCGACCTTGCATTTACCTATCAAGGCGAAGCGCTGAAAAAGCGCGTCGAGCCGCTGGCCGAGGAGGTCGACGGACTCGTGGTGGGTCACTGCGACGTTACCGATAGCAGGACCATCGACGCCGTCTTCGATGCCGTTAAATCGGCCTGGGGGTCGCTGGATTTCCTGGTTCACGCCATCGCGTTTTCGGACAAGGATCAGCTTGATGGCCGCTATATCGACACCACCGAGGATAACTTCGCAAAAACGATGCTGGTGAGTTGCTACTCCTTCACGGCAGTTGCGCAGCGCGCCGAAAAGATGATGCCGAATGGCGGCTCGATGCTCACTTTGACTTATTACGGTTCCGAGAAGTGGATGCCGCATTACAACGTGATGGGGCTCGCCAAGGCCGCGCTCGAGTGTTCGGTTCGTTACATGGCGGCGGATCTCGGCGTGAAGAACATCCGAGTCAACGCCATCTCGTCCGGACCCATCAAGACACTGGCTGCATCCGGCATCGGCGATTTTCGCTACATTCTGCGATGGAACGAATTCAACACCCCGTTGCGGCGCAACGTCACGCTGGAAGAGGTTGGACAGACCGGCGTCTATTTCCTGTCCGATATGTCGCGCGGCGTGACCGGTGAAATTCATCACGTCGATGCCGGCTATCATATCATCGGGATGAAGCATCCCGATGCTCCTGATATTGCCGTCGGCAAAGACTAGCGTACGCCACGATGGCGCAGCCGGTCGTTTACTACGTTCGACACGGCGAGACCGACTGGAACGTTGCGGGCCGCCTGCAGGGCCGCCACGATATTCCCCTTAATGCAAATGGACGTGCGCAAGCGGCGCGCTGCGGTCATATCCTGAGTGGCCTGTTCGCCGGTGGCAGGCTTGCCGCTACCGATCTCGATTATGTATCGAGTCCGCTTGGGCGCGCTTCGCAGACAATGGAGTTGCTGCGCACGGCGCTTGGCCTCGGTGCGACCGGTTACCGGACCGACGAGCGACTCGTGGAAATTGCCTTCGGCGATTGGGAAGGTTTCACAATTGCGCAGCTTCATTCGAGCGATCCGCAGCGAATAGCCGCCCGCGAGCAGGACAAATGGAGCTTCGTTCCGCCGAATGGCGAGAGCTACAAGATGGTGGCCGCCCGAATGGGCGAATGGTACCGCAGTCTTGCGCGCGACTGTGTCGTCACCGCCCATGGCGGCACCGCGCGCGGATTGATCGCCTATCTCGGTATTGCGCACGCGGCGGCAGCGCCGTTAATCGATATCGCACAAGGCATCGTCTACGTCTTTAAGGACGGGCAGATGTCACGCTTTACCTGACGGCAAAGGAAAACGGCCGGACATTTCGTCCGGCCGTTGCGTGAGCGCGGCGAACGCGCTCGAACCCGATCAGGAGAAGAAGTTAGGACTTCTTGTCCGTCTTCTTCTCCATCTTCTTGTCGGATTTCTTGCTCGATTTCTTCTTTTTCTTGGCCGACATGTCGTTGGAAATCAGGCTGGACTTCTTGTCCGTCTTCTTTTCCATCTTCTTGTCAGACTTCTTGCTCGACTTCTTCTTGTGCTTGGCGGCCGACAGCGTGTGGGTATTGGCGACGCCATTGGTCGGCTGCACAGCAAGGGCCGGCAGACTCGTTGCAGCGAGAAAGCCGAGCGCGGCTACTGACGCGATAATTTTGCGCATGTGATTGTCCTCATATCCCATTCGAATGGCAGGAGCTGATGGGCTATTTATCCGGCTGGGGTCGCGATGAATTCGGCCTTTTGCCCCCCTGTCCAACGCCAACTAATTACCGTATCGCGCCTTTGCCGGCAATTGAGAAAATGGAAAAAACCTTTATTTTTCCGTAGGTTAATGTCTATTCAGGTTGCCATTAATCGGCGTTCAGTGAGATGAATAGCCATTCAGCGAAAAGAACGTGCCGCCTCTCGGAAAGGCGTGGCTTCCAGCGCTTTTGAGCTGCCATCGCACGCCAGCCCGCGTGTATTTGACCGCCGCAGAGGTGCGGGCTACCAACCTTGCGAAAGCGGAATCCCATGTCGTTCAATACGTTCGGCCATCTTTTCCGGTACACGAGCTTTGGCGAAAGCCACGGGGCGGCGATCGGCTGCGTGGTTGACGGCTGCCCCCCGCGGATTCCGTTAACGGCGGAAGACATTCAGGTTCATCTCGACCGCCGGCGGCCCGGTCAGTCGCGCTTCACGACGCAACGGCAGGAACCGGACGCGGTGAAGATCATGTCGGGCGTGTTTACCGACGAGACGAACGGCAAGCAGGTCACGACTGGCACGCCGATCATGCTGATGATCGAGAACGTCGACCAGCGTTCGAAGGATTATTCCGAGATCAAGGACAAATACCGGCCCGGCCACGCCGGTTACACATACGACGTCAAATACGGGCTGCACGATTACCGCGGCGGCGGACGCGCGTCGGCGCGCGAGAC
>JBARCH010000210.1:0-10151 GCA_049793875.1 Pseudolabrys sp.
CGGCAAGGCAGGCAACGGCTCCGACTGAATGCCGCCAAAGCCCGGCCTGCTCGACGGCGGCAGGCTCATCGGCGGAGGCTGCGGCTGCGACGGCGGTTCATCGGAACGAATGTCCTGCGAGCGAATATCGCGCGAGCGAATGTCTTGCGGCGGCCGCTGCATTTGCTCGCCAGTGGGAAACCGGTCCACGCCGGTCGGAAAATTGCGGCCTGGCGGCGGGGGCGCATTGCGCTCCGGCACATCGGCTGGCGGGCGCGGCGGCCCGTCGTCGAAGATGGTGCCGAATTGCGCAAAGGCAGGTGCCGCGACAAGTGTCGCCGCAATCGCGAAAGTGCTCAGAAAGATTCTCGCCATCAGGCCGGCATTTTCCGTAACCACGGGCGAGGATTGCGCCCCCGCCCTTGGGCGGCGCCCGGTTAACACGGTGATTGCGGCGTGGAAAGGGCGGCTCCGCTTGACGCTGATCCGCGCCGATCAGCGGTTGCCGTCGGGCGACCACGCCTTGTAGTCGCCGGTCGCTTTTGGGCGGCGCCCGGCGGCCAGCGTCGAGCCGCTCGGGCGCAGCGCCGCCGGCGTGCCGGTTAGATTCGGCCGGTGCGGCTTTTGCCACGAACGCGGCTTGTAGCTTTCCTGCGTCGGCGGCGTGTCCACGGTGTGATGAATCCAGCCGTGCCAGGACGGCGGAATGGTGGAAGCTTCCGTGTAACCATTATAGATGACCCATCGCCGCTCGAAGCCAAGCATGGGGTCGATCTTGCCGCCGCGCGTACGATAATAGCGGTTGCCGAATTCGTCCTCGCCGACCACCTCGCCGTAGGCCCACGTCCATACCTGCGTGCCGAACGTCTGCACGTTCCACCAGGTGAACACTTTCAACAGGAAACTTCTCATTGCCGTTCGCGTTGACAGCCATTGAAGATGCTGGCGTTCTGCCACCTTACCGGGCCACTTGTCCAGACCACGCGCGCCATTCCGGCCCATATTCCAGACGCTTTCATTGAGATATTGAACAGGCATGGATTCGATCAGATCGGGATTGAGCCTAATCAGAAACTTCCTCGACTGGCTGCCCGACGATATCGTCGCCGCCGTCATCCTCCTGCTCGCCATAGCAATCGCCTACGGGTTACACCGGATATTCCGCAAAGTGGTGCGCCGCACGCTGGCGACGCGCTATCCCTATGTGCTTTCCATTTTCACGCAGATGCGCGGCGTCTCGCGGCTAGCGCTGCTGATCTTCGCGCTGCTGATCGCGTTTCCGGTAGCGCCGTTCGATCCCGACATCCGTCACTGGATCGGACGATGCTTGTTGATTTCGATCATCGCCCTCATCGGCTGGACGGCGATTACCACGCTTAACATCACCGCCGACCTGTATCTTTTGCGCTTCAGGCTCGACGTCGAAGACAATCTGCTGGCGCGCAAGCACATCACGCAGATCCGCGTCTTGTTGCGCGCCGCCTACGTGCTGGTGGTGACCATCACCGTCGGCGCCGCGCTGATGACGTTCGAGCCGGTGCGTCAATACGGCGTGAGCCTGTTCGCCTCGGCCGGCGTCGCGGGCATCATCGCCGGCCTCGCCGCCCGCCCTGTGCTGACCAATTTGTTCGCCGGCGTGCAGTTGGCGATGACGCAGCCGATTCGCATCGACGACGCGGTCATCGTCGAGAAGGAATGGGGCACGATCGAGGAAATCACCTCGACCTATGTTGTGGTGCAGCTATGGGACCTGCGGCGAATGATCGTGCCGCTGTCCTATTTCATCGAGAAGCCGTTCCAGAACTGGACGCGCGAAAGCTCGGCGCTCGTCGGCAGCGTGATGCTCTACCTCGATTACACGGCGCCGATCGACATCATCCGGGAGAAGCTGCAGGAAATCGTCACCGCAGCGAAGACGTGGAACGGGCAGACCGCGAAGATCCAGGTGACCGACGCTAACGACAAGGTCATCGAAGTGCGCGTGCTGGTCAGCGCCGACAACGCCGGCGCGACATTCGATCTTCGCTGCCTGGTGCGCGAAAAAATCATCGACTTCCTGCAGCGGGAGCATCCTTCCGCGCTGCCGCGCCAGCGCAACGAAACCGTCGTTATCCCCTCGGCGAAGGAAACTGTCGCGGTCGCGTCAGCCGCCGCGTCACAGAAGCGCGGGGACAGCGCCTAGCGCCGGGCGGGCGCAGTTCGTTACGGCACGTGCCTGGTGAACGCGGTGAGCAAGGAACCCGAGTTCTCGACGTGATCATAGGCAAGCTTGCTGGCGACCAAAATCAATGTCGCCGCCAGCAGCATACGCAACGCCGGCTCGGGCACGCGAGTCGTCAGGTAGCTGCCGAGAAAAATCCCGGGCAGCGAGCCCACCAGCAGCGATCCCACGATGTGCCAGTCCACCGCACCGAACATCCAGTGGCCCATGCCTGCTATCAGGGTCAATGGCACGGCGTGGGCAATGTCGGAGCCGACGATGCGCGCCATCGGCATTTGCGGATAAAGGATCACCAGCGCCATGACGCCGATGGCCCCGGCGCCAACCGAAGAAATCGAAACCAGGACACCGAGCGTGGCGCCAACCAGCACGGTTGCGATCGCGGTCTTGTGCGGGTCGAGCGTCGGGAAGCGGCCCTGATAATAATTCAGGATTGATCTGCGGAAGATCAGCACGCCCGCGGTCAGGAACAGCGCGACGCATAGGACGATGGTGATGAGCGAGCGCGCGGCGGGACTGTTGAGGTCGAGGTACGACAGCAGCACCAGCGTCACGATGGTCGCCGGGACGCTGCCGGTCGCCAGCCGCCCCACCATCGGCCAATCGATGCTGCGCGCGACACCATGCACCAGGCTGCCGCCGGTCTTGGTCGCTGCCGCGTAAAGGAGGTCTGTGCCGACCGCAGTACCCGGATGGACGCCGAACAGCAAAATCAGCAAAGGCGTCATCAGCGAGCCGCCGCCAACTCCGGTCATGCCGACCAGAAGGCCGACGCCGAACCCGGAAACCGAGTAGAGCGGATCGATCATCGCAATGAGATGCATGCTTCGACTGGCCTCCCCCGGTGCGGCTGCCGCTGCCGTCCATAACAAGATCGGCTCATAAAAGTTCAGCGGCCATTTTGAGGCCGCCGATGCACAGGCAGCCACAGATTATGGCGAAAGGAACCCGGAAAAATCGCCGCAGCCGGCGAGCGCGCAGGAAAACCGACGTCCGCCAGCTGAATTCACAGGGCTGGGTATCCTGGCCGGCGCCCGGCCGCGTCGTTGCGACCGGGCTAACTGCCTGATCTACCTTCGAGAATCACGGACTCCAGGGCCACTTAGCGGGGTCTTTTCCAAGCCTTATCCCCGGTGTCCAAGGCGGGGGCAAACCGCCGTTTGAAGCCCGCAAAGCCTTATTTTCCGACATTTATCTGTCACAGAGCGAGGCATAAAAACCTATTCGGACAAATCGAGAAAAATGGCTTTCCGAGACTCCGCGATAGCTCAATACTGACCGGGTTCTGGCGGCGTTTTGTCCCCAAAGTTCACATCTCAGACACAAGATTTAGTGTTTGATTCAGAATTGATAGCTATCTGTTGTTGACGGCTACGGCGAGTCCACTTAGCTTTGGTGTGTTCGGTGCGCGTGAGTTTTAGTCCCTCCGGGCTTCCATAACGACGCTCAATTGTCCTCACCCGCACCGGAAATGGTGTTTTGGGACAGGGATTTGTTGTCTGGGCGATGGAACCCAAAGCGTAACCGGTGCCGAAACTGAGCGCCGGACATAGATAACGTAAGGCGTCGAAGCGAACACGAAACGGGCGGACGGACAGGGTCCGCCAAGGAATAATCGTCGGCTGCGGAAAGCGCCGGCGCGGCCATAAGGGGCTTGAGAAACATGCGGATTGAACGGCGCTACACCAAGGAAGGCCAGTCGGCTTACGCGGACATCGCATTTCGGCTCACGACGAGCGAGATCAAGAATCCCGATGGCTCGATCGTGTTCAAGCTCGACAATGTTGAGGTGCCGGAATTCTGGTCGCAGGTCGCTTCCGACGTGCTGGCGCAGAAATATTTCCGCAAGGCCGGCGTCCCTGCCCGGCTGAAAAAGGTCGAAGAGAATTCCGTCCCCTCGTTCCTGTGGCGTTCGGTCGCCGACGAGGAAACGCTTGCGGCGCTGCCCGAAAAGGACCGCACCATCGGCGAACAGACCTCGAAGCAGGTCTTCGACCGCCTCGCCGGCACCTGGACATACTGGGGTTACAAGGGCGGTTATTTCGATAGTGAGGCCGATGCGCGGGCGTTCTACGACGAACTACGCTTCATGCTCGCCTCGCAGATGTGTGCGCCGAACTCGCCGCAATGGTTCAACACCGGCCTGCACTGGGCCTACGGCATCGACGGCCCCGGCCAGGGCCATTTCTACGTCGACCCGTTCACCGGCAAGCTGACGAAATCCAAATCCGCCTACGAGCATCCGCAGCCGCACGCCTGCTTCATCCAGTCGGTGAAGGACGACCTCGTCAACGAGGGCGGCATCATGGACCTGTGGGTGCGCGAGGCGCGCCTGTTCAAATACGGCTCCGGCACCGGCTCGAATTTCTCGCGCCTGCGCGGCGACGGCGAGAAGCTTTCCGGCGGCGGCCGTTCATCCGGCCTGATGAGCTTCCTGAAGATCGGCGACCGCGCCGCGGGCGCGATCAAGTCGGGCGGCACCACGCGCCGCGCGGCCAAGATGGTCGTCGTCGACGTCGATCATCCCGACATCGAGCAATACATCGACTGGAAGGTGATGGAGGAGCAGAAGGTCGCGGCGCTCGTTACCGGCTCCAAGACTAACCAGAAGCACCTCAAGGCGATCCTGAAGGCCTGCGTGAATTGCGAGGGCTCGGGCGACGACTGCTTCACGCCCGATAAAAACCCCGCGCTCAAGCGCGAGATCAGGGCCGCGCGCAAGGCCTTCGTGCCGGACAACTACATCAAGCGCGTCATCCAGTTCGCCAAGCAGGGCTACACCGATATCAATTTCCCGATCTACGACACCGACTGGGATTCGGAAGCCTATCTCACCGTCGCAGGCCAGAACTCGAACAACTCCGTGCGCGTCACCGACGAGTTCCTCAAGGCAGTCGAAGCCGACGGCAAGTGGGACCTGCTCTGGCGCAAGAGCGGCAAGATCGCGCACACGCGCGACGCACGATCGCTGTGGGAGAAGATCGGCCATGCCGCCTGGGCTTCGGCCGATCCGGGCCTGCAATATCACAGCACCATCAACGACTGGCACACCTGCCCGGCGTCCGGTGAAATCCGCGCGTCCAATCCGTGTTCGGAATACATGTTCCTCGACGACACGGCGTGCAATCTCGCCTCGTTGAACCTGCTGACCTTCCGCGACCAGACGACCGGCAAGTTCCAGGTCGAATCCTACGAGCATGGCGTGCGGCTGTGGACGCTCGTGCTCGAAATCTCGGTGATGATGGCGCAATTCCCGTCGCGCGAGATCGCGGAGCTTTCCTACGAATTCCGCACGCTCGGCCTCGGCTATGCCAATATCGGCGGGCTGCTGATGACATCGGGTATCGGATACGACTCCGATGCCGGCCGTGCCATTGGCGGCGCGCTCACCGCCATCATGACCGGCATCTCCTATGCCACGTCGGCGGAGATCGCCGCGGGCCTCGGGCCTTTCCCCGGCTACAAGAAAAACCGCGAGCACATGCTGCGTGTGATCCGCAACCACCGCCGCGCCGCTTACGGCGAGCGCAACGGCTATGAAAAGGTTGCGACGCCGCCGGTACCGCTCGACCACAAATCGCTGACGCGCGAAGAATTCTCGGATCTTTCTGCGCACGCCAAAAGCGCATGGGACCGGGCGCTCGCGCTCGGCCAGGAGCACGGCTACCGCAACGCGCAATCGACCGTGATCGCGCCGACCGGCACGATCGGCCTCGTGATGGATTGCGACACCACCGGCATCGAGCCCGATTTCGCGCTGGTGAAGTTCAAGAAACTCGCCGGCGGCGGCTACTGGAAGATCATCAACCGCGCGGTGCCGGATGCGTTGCGCGCGCTCGGCTACGGCGAGGCCAATATCGCCGAGATCGAGGCCTACGCGGTCGGTCACGGCACGCTGGCGCAAGCGCCTGCCATCAACCACACGACGTTGAAGGCCAAGGGCTTCACCGACGAGGCGATCGCCAGGGTCGAGAAGGCGCTGCCGACGGCCTTCGACATCAAGTTCGCTTTCAACAAATGGACGCTGGGCGAAGAGTTCTGCGTCAAGCAGCTCGGCATTTCGGCGGAAGATCTCAACCTGCCGTCCTTCGACCTGCTCGCGGCGCTGGGCTTCGGCAAGCGCGAGATCGAAGCCGCCAACATCCACGTCTGCGGCGCCATGACGGTCGAAGGCGCGCCGCACCTGAAGGCGGAGCACTACCCGGTGTTCGACTGTGCCAATCCGTGCGGCCGCACCGGCAAGCGCTTCCTCTCGGTCGAAAGCCACATCAAGATGATGGCGGCGGCGCAGCCCTTCATTTCCGGCGCCATCTCCAAGACCATCAACATGCCGAACGACGCGACGGTCGAGGACTGCAAGGAAGCCTACATGCTCTCCTGGCGGCTCGCGCTGAAAGCCAACGCGCTCTACCGCGACGGCTCCAAGCTCTCGCAGCCGCTCAATGCGCAACTCATCGCCGACGACGACGATGAGGAGGATGCCGTCGAGGCGCTCCTCGCCTCTCCGATGGCCGCGCGCACGTCGGCGCTTGCCGAACGCGTGGTGGAGAAGATCGTCGAGCGCGTCACCGTGCTGCGCGAGCGCGAGAAGCTGCCGTCCCGCCGCAAGGGCTATACGCAGAAGGCCGTGGTCGGCGGCCACAAGGTCTACCTGCGCACCGGCGAATACGACGACGGGCGCCTTGGCGAGATCTTCATCGACATGCACAAGGAAGGCGCGGCGCTCCGTTCCTTCATCAACAACTTCGCGATCGCGGTTTCGCTCGGCCTGCAATACGGCGTGCCGCTCGACGAATATGTCGACGCCTTCACCTTCACCCGCTTCGAGCCGTCGGGTCCGGTGCAGGGCAACGACTCGATCAAGTTCGCCACCTCGATCCTCGACTACGTGTTCCGGGAGCTCGCGGTGAGCTACATGGAGCGCTTCGACCTCGCCCATGTCGACCCGTCCGAAACCAGCTTCGACGCGCTCGGCAAAGGCGAAGTGGAAGGCCGCGCACCGGCCACGCTGGTGTCAAAGGGCCTTACCCGCTCGCGCAGCGACAAACTGTCGGTGGTCGGCAGCGGAGGCGCTGCGGGCGGCGGTAACGTGACGGCCATCGGCGGCACTGCCGTGCGCGGCGAGGTCGCCGGCGCGGTCGCGCTCAAGAGCGAACCGGAGGCGAAGCTCTCGCCGGCCGAGAAGCTCGAAAGCCTGCAATGGTCGCAGCCGAAGACCGAAGACGTTCGTGGACGCGTCACCGCCGAGCGGCGCGCCGAAGCCAAGGCGCAAGGCTACGAAGGCGAAGCCTGCGGAGAGTGCCAGAACTTCACGCTGGTGCGCAACGGCACCTGCATGAAGTGCAATACCTGCGGATCAACGACGGGGTGCTCGTGAGCAACAACACAAAAAACGTAAAGGACATGGAGCGGGCGCAAGCCGCGTTCCATAAGAAGGAAGTTCAGGCGCGCGAGGCCACCAAGGCCATGGCCGAATACGAAGCCGCGGGCGACGCGGTGCGCGAAAAGACCGCAAAGCTCAAGGCGCTTCGGCTTGCCAAGGAAGAGCAGGATCGCGCCGCCGAGGTGCGCCAGGCCACCACCGCGAAGATCAAGGCGGTGGTGAAGAAGAAGAAAAGGTAAGAGACTGCGATTGCGGCACTCGTGGTCAATAAGCGCACGAACATCCAGTTGGATAACCGCCAGTCCCGAGCAGGTTGACAAGAAGAACATAACAAGTACAATATTCTTTGTTTGTTCTATCTCAAAGGAGCGAAAATGGCAAAACAACCGGGACTCGACGGGCGTCACCGTGACAAGAACGGCGATATCCATCAAAAAATGGGCATTGCGCGCATCGAAACGCTGCGCGAAACTTACGGCAAAGATTTTGCCGATGGTCGCCGCAGCGACATGAAACTCGAAAATCTACTCAAAGATACCGGAGCAAAGTCGCTCAACGACTTCCGCAAAAATTACGATAAGTAACTACGGCGGGCGCAAGCCGTATTTCGAAATAACGGCATTCAGTCGCCCTTTGCTGCGTCCAAAACATCGGGCGGCGAATATCAGTGATAACTCATCAATCTTATCTTCACTGCTGCGCTTATCTATACATAATCTCACAGCAATTTAAGCGCCGAGTCGGAATGGAGGATTTTGATGGCAAGTTTTTGGACGTCAAAAACTACAACTGGTTGGCAGGTAAGGAAGAGTGGCGCGTCTCATCCATCCTCTATTCACAATAGCCAGTCAGGAGCATGGAGCGAAGCGCGCCGCCTCGCGCGAGGCGCCGGTGGTGAGGCGTATTTAAAAGATTCAAATGGCGATATTCGCGCTCAAAATTCGTATAAAGAAAATGCACCTAGAAAAAAGGCATAGCGTTGTGTGCCGAAATCACTGATTCCGCTGGCGGTCTGTTACGATTTTGATGGAACGCTAGCTCCAGGCAATATGCAAGAACGCGATTTCATTCCAGCTATCGGAATGAAAAAGGCGTCTTTTTGGAAAGAGGTTAAGGCCCTCGCAAAACAGCATGAGGGCGACGAAATCCTCATGTACATGCGTGTAATGCTTGAAAAAGCGGAAGCAGCTCACGTTGAAGTGCGCCGCCAAAATTTTTTGGACTACGGAAAAAAGCTTCAGTTATTTAATGGAGTGCCGAAATGGTTCGACAGAATAAATACATACGGAAAGGCTGGCGGACTTCGAGTAACCCACCATGTCATATCGTCTGGCATTCGCGAGATGATTTTAGGAACTTCAATAAAAAGATATTTCAAAAATGTGTACGCATCATCATTCCTTTATGATCACCACGGCGTCGCAAAATGGCCGGCGCTAGCGCTAAATTATACCACCAAGACTCAGTATCTCTTTCGCATCAACAAGGGCGTCCACAACGTCTATGAGCATGACAAAGTCAATGAATACGTCTCCCCCGAAAAAAGATCCGTGCCGTTCAGCAATATAGTGTTCATCGGCGATGGGGAAACCGACATTCCATGTTTTCGTCTCGTTAAAGACCAAGGCGGTCACTCGATAGCGGTGTTCAAACCTCACACCCATAGTGCAAAGAGTCGTGCCAAAAAACTACTTGCTGATGGCCGCGTAAACTTTACCGCTCCCGCGGACTATTCCGTAGGGACAGCAATCGATTTGGCTATTAAAGCGATTATGGAAAAAATTGCCGCCGAAGATCATGTCAAAAAGCTAAGAAAATTTACTTAGCTCGCGCGCCTTTAGTGCATTCTCTCGAAATCACTCTCCTCCCCCGACGTTACTGCTCCCCAATCGATCTCGATATCGAAATGCGCCACCACGCCGGAATGCACACGAAAATCCGCGCGGCCAGATTTTCAGGGAAATAGCGGTGTCCGCTGACGCCAGCGCGGCCGCAATATTCCTCAACTTTTAATCGCCCTTTAACCAAAAGCCGCAAAGTTAGGCCTCTTACCGCCACACGCTGGGCCGCCAAGCGCCGACGTGTCCAGGACGGGCGTGCTCGGAGTTGGGGATGGCGTACCGCGTTGTTTCGGAGTCTGAGCAGCGTCGGCGAACGCGCTCGCCGCGGCGGCACGGCGACCGGACCCTCACCCGCAACGCTGCCATCGCCACAGCCTCGCTTCTCTCAATCTCGTTCGTCGCCGCCGGCACGGCGATTTTCGGCAACAGCCGCGGCTTCGAAGCGCCAGCGCGACAGACCGCGAGCCACAGGTCCTTCCAGATCGCGCTGGTGGACCCCGTGCCGCCGAAGGTGGTCAGGCACGATCCGCGCATCGCCATCGCAACGCCGGGGCCGCATATCGTGCGCATCGCCGTTGCGAACATCCCCCTTCCCCGCATGCGCCCGACACAGATGGCTGCGCTCGCGCCGCCCCCTGAGGCCGTCGCCGAGGCGAGGCCCGCGCCAGATGCCGCCGGCACGATCACCGCCAAGGCCGACACGCCTGAAATAGCGACGCAGGAAAGC
>JBARCH010000211.1:0-2828 GCA_049793875.1 Pseudolabrys sp.
CGATTCTGCCGGCGCAGAACGCCACGGGCAACTGGGTCAAGGTCGTGCAGCGCGTTCCGGTTCGCATCGCTTTCGACAAGGATGAGGATACGCACCTGCTGCGCGCCGGCATGAGCGTCGTCGTCGACATCGACACACACCACAGCCGCTGGCCATTTTCCTCGGCGATGGCAAAGGAACAAAAATGAGCCCGGCGTCCACAGCGGCGATTACGCCGCGCGTGCGGCGGATGCTGATTACTGTCTGCGCGATGACCGCCACCATCATGCAGGCGCTCGACACGACCATCGCCAACGTCGCTTTGCCCTACATGCAAGGCTCGCTGTCGGCCTCGCTCGACCAGATCAACTGGGTTCTGACGTCGTACATCGTCGCCGCCGCGATCATGACCGCGCCGATGGGCTGGCTCGCCGACCGTTTCGGCCGCAAGCGGTTGTTCGTCATCTGCGTCGCCGGTTTCACCGTCGCGTCGTTCCTGTGCGCGCTGGCGCAAAACATCGAACAGATGGTGCTGTTCCGGCTGATGCAAGGCATGGCCGGCGCAGCACTTGTTCCTCTCTCGCAGTCGGTTCTGCTCGACGCCTATACGCAGGAAGAGCGCGGCTCGGCGATGGCCATCTGGGGCATCGGCGTCATGCTTGGCCCGATCATGGGCCCGACCCTCGGCGCCTGGCTGACCGACAATTACTCGTGGCACTGGGTGTTCCTGATCAACCTGCCGATCGGCGTCATCACCGTGGCCGGCATCCTGCTGTTCATGATTGAAACGAAACGCAACGAAAGCCTGCGCTTCGACTGGTTCGGCTTCATCGCGCTCGCGATCGGCATCGGCTCGCTGCAATTGCTGCTGGACCGCGGCGAGCAGGTAGGATGGTTCGATTCGTCCGAGATCTGGATCGAAGCGATCATATCCGTGACCGGATTCTACTATTTCTTCGCGCACTCCCTGACCACGCCGGAACCATTCGTGCGCTTCGAACTGTTCAAGGACCGCAATTTCGTCAGCGGCACCGTGTTCATGGTGGCGATCGGCGTGGTGCTGTTCGGCACCATGGCACTGGTGACGCCGTTCATGCAGAACCTGCTCGGCTATCCGATCCAGACGGCTGGCTACCTGCTCGGCTCGCGCGGCGTCGGCACGCTGATGACCATGATGGTGGCCCCGCGCCTGATGAAGATGATCGAGACACGCTATCTCATCCTCACCGGCTTGTTGCTCGCCGGCGGCACGCTTTATTACATGACCGGGTTTTCGCTCGACACCACGCAGGAAATGATCGTCGTCAGCAGCATCATCCAGGGCATCGGCCTGGGATTGCTGTTCGTGCCGATATCGACCGCCGCATTCCTGACGTTGCCCGGGCATTTGCGCAACGCCGGCACCTCGATCCTGACGCTGGTGCGCAACATCGGCTCCTCGATCGGCATCTCGATGGTGATCGCGAACCTGACCAGCAAGACGACCGAAATGCACGCCCGTCTTGCCGAATCGGTGACGCCGTTCAACGACGCATTGCAGATGCCCGACGTTCATTCGATACTGAACACGTCGACCGACATGGGTCGCGCGCTGATAGACGCGATCGTGACGCAGCAGGCGGCGATGATCGCCTATCTCAACGATTTCAAGCTGCTGATGATATTGACCTTCGCCATGATTCCGCTGGTGATGATCATCAGTACGGCAAAGAAGACACCCGGCGCGCCGAAAACGGACGAAGTCCACGCGATGGATTAAGGAAAAATCCGTTCAGATGGTCTCGTGTGATGCCGTTGCACAGTCTCTCCATTGTCATGCCCCCGCGAAAGCGGGGCATCCAGTAAACTATTGAAAATTTTATGATTACTGGATCGTCCGCTTTCGCGGGCGATGACAAAGGAGAGGTGGTAAAGCGTTCAATCAATCAGACTCCGCGCTAGCGCCTGCTATTCGGTAAAAATTCCGACTTCACCTTCTCCGTATGCTCGCCCAGTGACGGCACAGCGCCGTAGCGGCGCTGCTCACCGGCCTGCCGCCATGCCGGCGCCGGCAAACTCACCGGCCCGCTCGGCGCATCGACGGCGATGCGCCGCAAATGCGGGTGTTTGCCCAGCAAGGCGGTGTCGTTCACGCGCGCGAACGCAATGTCGGCGGCCTCCAGCTTCTTCATCAGCGCCGCGACATCGACGGCCGCAAATGCCTTGGCAACATGCGCGTCGGTCTCGACGCGATGAGCGAGCCGTTTTGGCACCGTGGCAAATTTCGGATCGTCGGCAAGTCCCGCATTGCCGAGCACCTTATCGGCCAGCACCCGCCATTCGCGGTCGTTCTGGATGGCGATGAGAATGTCGGCCCCATCGCGCGTCTTGAACACGCCGTAGGGCGAGATGGTCGGATGCGCGAGGCCGACGCGCTTGAACGGATTGCCGCCTTCCTCATTGAGGAGCGGTATCGTCATCCATTCCGCCATCGCATCGAACATCGAAACGGAAATATCCGCGCCCTCGTTGTTGCGGGCGCGAGCGAGCAACGCCTCGAGGATCGCTTCATAAGCGTTGAGACCTGCCGCAATATCGACGACGGAGACGCCAACGCGAGCCGGACCCTCCGGTCCTCCCGTCACCGATGACAATCCCGATTCCGCCTGAATCAACAGATCGTAGGCCTTGCGCTGCGCATAAGGCCCGCTCTCGCCGTAACCGGAAATCGAGCAGCAGATCAGCCGCGGATAATCCTTACGCAGGCGCGGGATGGCAAAGCCGAGTTTCGCCAGAGCGCCCGGCTTCAGGTTCTGCACGAACACGTCGGCCTTCGCGAGCAGTGCCTCAAGCACGGCCTTGTCGTCGGC
>JBARCH010000212.1:0-4697 GCA_049793875.1 Pseudolabrys sp.
TCGCGGAGGGAATCCATTTCGCGAAGAAATCAGGTCTCGATATCGAGAAGCTGATCGCGACGATTTCCAAGGGCGCCGCGCAATCGTGGCAAATGGAAAATCGCTACAAGACCATGGCGGCGGGAAAATTCGACCACGGCTTCGCGGTCGACTGGATGCGCAAGGATCTCGGTATCTGTCTTGGCGAAGCGCGCAAGAACGGCGCCAACCTGCCCGTCACGGCGCTGGTCGATCAGTTCTATTCGGAAGTCCAGGCGATGGGCGGCAAGCGCTGGGACACGTCGAGCTTGATCGCGCTGCTCGATCGCTAGTTTCGGTCACGCGCCGGCGCTTGGCCTTGCCGACACTTCGGCGTGCCAGCGCCTCGCGTGAGCGAACCGATCGGGAATCGCAAGCTTCACCACTTTCATGAAATCCACGGCGCAAAGCGCGGTGATGTCGGCGACCGTATAGCGGTCGCCGACCACGAATTGGTGCCTGCTTAGTTGATAGTCGAGGATGCCGATAAATTCCATCACGCGCGGCCTGTTCACGTCCGCCCAATCCGGCACCTGCGGCACTTCGAGCGGCTTCATCGCCGGATGGCTGTGGCGAAAAATATGCCCCACCGGAAAGAGCAGATTTAGTTCCGCCCGCCTGCTCCACATCTCCACCAAGGCCACGTCTTTCGCGCCGATACCGAAAAGCGGCGGCGACGGACGCTCCGCTTCGAAATAGCGGCAGATCGCAATCGACTCGGTGATGATGGTGCCGTCATCGAGGACGAGCGCGGGCATGCGCTGCAGCGGGTTTATTGCGGTGTATTCCGGCGTCTTGTGCTGCCGGGCCATGATATCGACCTGCTCGGTCGGCACCGTGATGCCCTTCTCGGCCAGGAACACCCTTACCCGGCGCGGATTAGGCGCCCTGCCGCTGTCATAGAGCTTCATCGAAGCGCCTCCCGGCCATTTTCCTTGAATTCCAGCCGATCATGGGGCTGAAAGCCTGTCAAAGGCACAGCTAACAAACGTTAACCTCTTCTTTTAGCGTGCTCTTAAGGTTGGTTTTAAGGATTGTGAGCAAGGTTGGCGCCTCACGTTCCTGCGTAAAGCCGCCAGAAAATGACCTTTGCCAACGACCAACCCAGCCTGGCGGCGCCGCCGGAAACCTCGCCGGTGAAACGCCGGCTTGCAGCCCAATATGTGCGCGATGCTCGCGACCGGCTGACTTCCAGTAGCGGCACCAGGCCGGCGTTCGATTATGAGTTGTTGCGTCAATATGCGCAGAACCGGCTCTCGGCATCGCTGGTAATTTTGCTTCTGGTCGCCACCATCGGCTTCCTCTCGAGTCTTTGGACCGGCGCCATGGCCGCGGGCGCGTGGACCGCATCGGTCCTGGTCATTCACGCGGTCATCGTCACCAAGTGCCGTCAATTCCTCGCGCAGCCCATGGCAGAGGCCTCGGCCCAAGCCTGGCGGCTGCGCTTCATCATGCTCGATCTGTTCTACGGGCTGGCCTGGATGTTCATTCTCATCCATCCCGTCGGCATTGACGAAAGCTCGAGCACGTTCATGCTGTTCGTCATGCTGCTGGTGGTGGCGGTGTCCAGCATGCTGGCGTCCAGCCTGCCCATGGCGGTCGTCGCCGCGACGTTTCCGGTGACGGCTGCGATCGCGCTCAATTTTGCGCTGCATGGAAATCTTCGCAATTACATCCTGGCCACCATGGCGCTAACGGCGCAGGGCTATTTCGCGCTACTGGCCTACCGCCTGTATTCGACGACACTGGCGACGTTGGAAGCGCGCGCCGAAAAAGACGCACTGATCGGCGAACTCGAACAGGCGAAGGCGATTTCCGACGAGGCACGCCGGCGCGCGGAAGCAGCCAACATCGCCAAATCACGGTTTCTCGCGCAAATGAGTCACGAGTTGCGTACGCCGCTCAACGCCATTCTCGGATTTTCAGAAGTAATGAAAACAGAAGTGTTCGGCGCACACGCCGTCCCCGCCTACAAGGAATATTCCGCCGACATCCACAACTCCGGCGTTCATCTGCTCGGCTTGATCAACGAAATCCTCGATCTGTCGCGCATCGAGGCCGGCCGTTACGAACTGAACGAGGAATCGGTGTCGCTGGTCGGCATCGTCGAGGATTGCCATCATCTGCTCAAACTGCGCGCGACCAATCGCGGCATCACGCTGCACGAAATGTTCGAGAACGATTTGCCGCGTCTATGGGCTGACGAGCGCGCGTTGCGCCAAGTCTGTCTCAATCTGCTCTCCAACGCCATCAAGTTCACCCCGCAAGGCGGCGACATCTGGCTGAAGGCCGGATGGACGGCATCCGGTGGTCAATTCATGAGCGTCAAGGACACCGGCGCAGGCATCCCGGAGGAGGAAATCCCGATCGTGCTCGCATCCTTCGGCCAAGGCTCGAATTCCATCAAATCCGCCGAACAGGGCGCGGGGCTTGGATTGCCGATCGCCAAGAGCCTCGTTGACATGCACGGCGGCACATTCTCGCTGAAGTCCAAATTGCGCATCGGCACAGAAGTCATCGTGACGTTCCCGCCCGAGCGCGTGGTGGCGGCCATGGCGCCCATGACCGAAACGGCGCCACCGGTCGCGCCCGTGGGCGACGGCGCCGAGGTTGCCCGCGAAGAACGGCGCAAACTGCTCAAACGGCCGCTATTCAGCGTCGGAACCTAAGCTCCACCCTTGCGGCTAATCACCCGATTGCGTTCCCGGCGGCGGCGCTTATGTTCGCTGCCGATTCAACACTCAACTGACCGTATGCCGGCAATCGAAACCCCTTGTGTCAAAACCTGCACGCTCGACCCCCGTTCCAGGCTTTGCCTTGGATGCGGACGCACGATCGAGGAAATTGCGCGCTGGACCCTGATGTCTACCGAGGACCGTACGCTGATCATGGGGCAACTCGCCGCGCGACTTGCGGCCGCCCGTCTTCCCGAAGCGACGGCGGGGTGACACCGTGAGCCGCCGCCTGACCTGGTCGCTTCTGTTCGGCGTCGCGCTGTCGCTCGCCGTGATGATTGCAAGCAACGATCTCGATCCGATCGCCAACCTGCTGCGGCGCGATTTTGCTTCGCTGGTAATCAAGGTCGCCATGGCGGTATTTGTCGGCGGGCTGGTGCTCATCTTCTTCCGCGAGCGGCTGTCGAAAGCGCTGGAAGCGGCGCTGTTCTGGGGTGCGATCATATTGCTGCTGGTGGTCGGCTATACCTACCGTTTTGAGCTCCACGACGTCGTCGACCGGGTGCTGGCTGAACTGATTCCCGGGCGCGTCGTGACCCACGGCCGCACCGTCGAGGTCGTGCGCGGTCATGGCGGCGACTTCTCCGTATCGGCGCATATCAATGGCGCGCGTGTGCCGATGGTGCTCGACACCGGCGCGAGTTCGGTGGTGCTCACGCGCGGCGCAGCCAAAGCCGCCGGTTTGCCGATTGAAGTGCTGAATTATACCGTCAACGTCGAGACCGCGAATGGCCTGACGCGCGCCGCGCCGGTTACGCTCGACCGGCTCGCCATCGGCGGCCTGACCGAACGTTCCGTCCCCGCGCTGGTCGCGCAGGCCGGGCAACTGAAGAACAATCTGCTGGGTATGAGCTTCCTCAACCGGCTGGATAGTTGGGAAGTGCGCGGCGACAAGCTGCGCCTGCGCGGCGGTCCCTAGGACAGCGCGATCACAGCAAGCTGACCAGAAACCGCAGCCCGGCGAGCAGCACGAAGATGCCGAAGGCGATCTCGAGCTTGCGCCGCGGCAGCCAATGCGCGAGCCGCACGCCGAAAGTCGTGGTGTAGCTCGAAACCGGCGCCATCAGCACAAGGCCGATCAACGAAACGAATCCGATCGACAAGGGCGGCAGCACCGCCATGTGTTTCCAGCCTGCGATCATGTAACCGATCGTCCCGGCAATGGTGATCGGTACGCCGATGCCGGCAGACGTCGCCACGGCCCGCTGCATCGGCTGGCCGTAAAGCGTGAGGACCGCGTTCGACACCGCGCCTCCACTGACGCCGACCAGCGAAGAGAACAATCCGGTAATGAAACCGAAAACGGCGAGCAAGCCGCGACCGGGCAATTGCGTACCGAGATTCCAGCTTTCGCGGCCAAACAACATCTTGGTGCCGATGAAGCTCGCGAACACGACGAAGGAAAGCTTGAACACCGGTGCGGGCGCGAACGCCGCGACAACCGAGCCGATCGCGACTCCGACAATCGCCGGAACGGTCCATGTCCGCATCACGTCGGTGAGAACAGCGCCTCTTTTCTTGTGACCGAGGTAAGAGCGCACCGTCGTCGGCACGATGATCGCCAGGGATGTGCCGATGCAAAGCTGGATACGCACATCTTCCGGTACGTCCAGCACACGGAAAACTTCGTAAAGCACCGGCACGATGACGGCGCCGCCGCCGATACCAAACAGACCGGCCAGCACGCCGACCAGCGCGCCGGCGCAAACGATCCATAGCGCGAGCCAAGCGATCTCGCCGATCGGATACCCCAGCAGCATGATTCCCCGGAAAGGCGGTAAGGCAGGTTAAAATTCAGGCCGCGATGTGCGCCAAATCGGAACCCGTGTCCAGCACCCGTGCCAGCGCATCAGCTATGACGCGGGCGTCGGCCCCCGGCTTCACCGCCTCGGTCGCGAGATGCCGGCGGAATGCACGCGCGCCCGGTACCGCGCGGAAAAGCCC
>JBARCH010000213.1:0-4176 GCA_049793875.1 Pseudolabrys sp.
TCTGGATTCCGGAAAGCCCGCGCTGGCTGATGACGCACGGCCGCGCCGATGAGGCAAAACGCGTTGTCGCGGGCATCGAAGCACGCTTCGCGTTCCTGCCGCCGGCGGAGGATTTGCCGCGCGTCCATCTGCGCGCGCGCAAGTCGACGCCGCTGTCCGAAGTCGCGCACACGCTGTTCGTCGTGCATCGGCAGCGGGCGCTGGTCGGCCTCGCGTTGATGGCGTCGCAGGCGTTTTTCTATAACGCGATTTTTTTCACATATGCTCTCATTCTGACCGATTTTTATTCGATCCCGTCCGATCACATCGGCTGGTATCTGCTGCCGTTCGCCGCCGGAAATTTCATGGGACCGGTGCTGCTCGGACGGCTGTTCGACACGCGCGGCCGCCGCGTGATGATCGCCTTCACCTACATCGTCTCCGGCCTGTTGCTGGCTGCCGTTGGTTATCTGTTCATGCGCGATGTGATCACCGCCGAAACACAGACGATCGGATGGATGATTATCTTTTTCTTCGCGTCGTCGGCCGCAAGCTCGGCCTATCTCACCGTGAGCGAAACATTCCCGCTCGAAATCCGGGCGCTTGCCATTGCGTTTTTCTACGCCGTCGGCACCGGTATCGGCGGTGTCGCGGGACCGTTGCTGTTCGGTGCGCTGATCGACACCCATTCGCGTGCCAGCGTCTTCGCGGGCTACTTGCTCGGCGCCGTGCTGATGATCGGAGGCGGCGCCGTCGCCTGGCGCTGGGGCGTCAATGCCGAGAGAAAGCCGCTGGAAGCGGTGGCAAGGCCGCTGACGTTTATCGATTGAGCCTTACAATCCGGCCAGATCCCTCATGATGGCGTAGAGCGCGGCCTGGCTCTCGAAGCCGATGCCGGGACGATCGGGCAGGTTGAGATAGCCATTCTCGAGTCTGGCATCGTCGGCGAAGCCCGCGAACGGACCGAACACGCCGGGGTAGGATTCCGCGCCACCGAGTCCGAAACCGCCGGCAATGTGCAGCGACATCTGGTTGCCGCCGTGCGGAAAGAGGCCGGAGCGCGGCCAGCCGTGCTTCGCGAGCATGTCGAGCGTGCGCGCGTACTGCACGATGCCGTAAGCCTGCGGTGGATCGACCTGGATGACGTCGCCGCGCTCAGGCTTGAGGCCGCCGAAGCGCACCAGGTTTTCAACGTCCTGGGTTGAGAACAGGTTCTCACCGGTCGAGAGTGCGCCGCCGTAAGCATCGGACACGGCTGCGAGCGACGCGAAATCGAGCGGATCGCACGGCTCCTCGTACCAGCGCAATTTGTAAGGCGCCATCGCCTTGGCGTAGGCGATCGCCTCGTCGCGCTCGAACTTGGAATTGGCGTCGACCGCGAGTTGGCCGCGATTGCCGATTGTCGCTTTCACCGCCTCGATACGGCTGATGTCCTCGGACAACGACGCGCCGCCGACTTTCATCTTCACCATCGTATAGCCTGCGTCGAGATGGCGGCGCATCTCGTCCTGCAAATCCTTTGTCGTCTTGCCTGGTGCGTACCAGCCCCCGCCGACGTAGCAGAATACTTTGTCGGTAATCCTGCCGCCGTTGTAGCGTTCGGCGAGGACGCGATGCAGCGGTTTGCCCTCGATCTTGGCGACAGCGTCCCATATTGCGACCTCGATCGTGCCGATGCCGACCGAGCGTTCGCTGTGCCCGCCGGACTTTTCGTTGCGCATCATGACGCCGAGAATTTTTTCCGGATCGAGGTTGTCGCCAGCGCCGTTCAGCAACGAATCCGGATCGGCCTTGAGGATGCGTGGAATGAAGCGCGCGCGCATCTGCGCGCCGCAGGCGTAGCGTCCGGTCGAATTGAAGGCGAATCCGCAAACTTTTTTGCCGCCGCGCATAACGTCGGTGATCACGGCAACCACCGACGTCGTCATTTCGGAGAAATTGAAGCTCGAATTGGCGAGCGTCGATTTGAGCGGTACCGCAGTCTCGCGAATATCGGTGATGCGCATTGAAGTCTCGCCCGTTTCTCAAACGAAATGGCCGGGACAAGCCCGGCCATACCAGTTTTGTTCTGAACGCATAGCGTATCAATTACTGAATTTGCTTGATATGTGCGTCCTTGATGACCTTGGCCCACTTATCCACTTCGCTTTTGATATAGCCGGCGAACTCTTCCGGTGTGTCGGCAATCGGATCGAAGCCAAGCTGGGTGCATTTCTCCTTCACATCCGGCATCGCCATGATCTTGACGATCTCGCGGTTGAGCAGGTCGACAACCGCTTTCGGGGTCTTGGCGGGCACCAGGATGCCTTGCATGGTCTCGGAAGTCTGGCCCTTGACGCCGGCTTCGGCGAGCGTCGGCACGTCCGGCAAGGCGCCCGAACGCTTCGCCGTCGTGACAGCGAGCGCACGTAGCGTGCCGGCCTTCACTTGCGGCGACGTCGGCGGCAGCGCGGTGAAGCCGATCGGGGTATGGCCGGCGACGACCGACTGGATTGCGGGGGCGGCGCCGCCGAACGGAATGCTGGTGGCGTCAAGCTGGAGCGACAGCTTGAACAGTTCGGCCGCAAGCTGCGGCGTCGTGCCGATGCCGGGATTGGCGATGGTGTATTTACCGGGATTTTTCTTGATGAGGTCGATCAGCTCCTTCACCGATTTCGCGGGAAAATTGGATGTCACGACCAGCGCATTCGGCGAAGCCGCGGCGAGCGTTACCGGCGCAAAATCCTTGAAGGCGTCGTAGGGGTTTCTTGCGTACAGGCTGGGATTGACCACGTAGCTCGAGCTCGCCACCAAAATCGTGTAGCCGTCGGGCGTGGCCTTGGAGACTTCCTGCATGCCGATATTGCCGCCGGCGCCGGCGCGGTTCTCGACGTAGAACTGCTGCTTCAAGGCGTCGGAAAGCTTCTGCGCGATCAAGCGCGCCATCACGTCGGTCGGGCCACCAGCGGCGAACGGGACCACAACCTTGACCGGATGGTCCGGATAGCCCGCAGCGGAGGCGGGCAGGGCGGCGATGGCGGCGGTCGCCAGAACGGCGGCCGCTGTGAAAATCCGGTTCTTCCAGTTCATGCTAATTCCTCCTCCAGGTGTTATGCCGACGTGATGAAGGCTGGTCGGCTTTTTTCCAATTGAGTTAAGCCCCTCTCAGCCCGAGGATCGCACGCGCCTCCTTGGCGGTTGCAAGTTCGGCGCCGAGATCGTCGAGGATGCGCACGGCTTTTTCGCACAGCGCCGCGTTGCCGGGCGTGAGCTTGCCCTTGCTGATGTAGACATTGTCTTCCATGCCGACGCGGACATGGCCGCCGAGAAACCAGGCCTGCGTCAGCATCGGGAATTCCCAACGGCCGATCGCGAAGGCGGCCCACATCGCGTCCTTCGGCAACAGCGAATGCGCATACATCAGGGTCTGTGGTGTCGAGATGAAACCGTAGCGCACGCCCATGACGATTTGAAACAGCGGCGGGCTTTTCAGAACGCCGGAAGCCAGCAACGCATTGGCCAGTTGGATGTCGCCGGAATCGAACACTTCGAGTTCGGGCTTGGCGCCGGCCTTGTAGATTTCGTTCGCCATGATGGTGACGTTGTCGGGCGTGTTGATCACGGCGGCCGAACCCGACCACATGGTGTTGAGGTCGAGTGTCGCGATGTCGGGCTTGAGTTCGACGATGTGTTCGACACGCCTGAGCGGATGCATGATTGAGGTGCCGGGTCCGGCGATCTTCGGATCGTCCTTGCCCGGCACGAAACGTCCACCGGGACCGGTGGTGAGGTTGATGATGAGATCGGAATTCTTGTCGCGGATGCGCTCGACCGTCTCGCGATAATGCGCAAGCTCGAGGCTCGGCCGTCCATCGGGGTATCGCACATGCAGATGGGCGATCGCGGCACCCGCTTTCGCCGATTCGAGCGCCGCGTTGGCGATCTGCTCGGGCGTGCAGGGCAGGCCGGGGTGCTGCTCGATGGTCGTGAGGTTGCCGGTGACCGCAACGGTCAGGATAGTCTTCCGGTTTTTCTGCTTGCCGGCCGCGGTGGGGGCTGTGTTACTCATCGCTTTTCTTATCGCTTTCACGCACCCCGCAAAACAAATGCTGGCACGATTTTCATGTCATGAATTGACAATAAACAAACGACTGTTTACTTTTTGCTTTTCCCAAAACGCGGGGCGTGAGTCAAGCGCGCGGGGTTCGCGAAGCGGAG
>JBARCH010000214.1:0-6430 GCA_049793875.1 Pseudolabrys sp.
GCAGGTATCGGCTTCCTTGCCCGTAACTGGTACGGCTTGCTGGCCATCACCTTTGTTACGGGCGTGCTGACGGTCGGCGCTAATATCGTGCTTTCGGCCTATTCCGCGACGGTCTACCCGACGGCGATCCGCTCGACCGGGGTGGGCTGGGTGGTCGGCTGGGGCCGCGTCGGCGCGATTGCCGGTGCGTTGTTCGGCACTGCGCTGGTCGCGACCGGCCTGAGCATTGAGACGGCCTATGTGATCGCCGCCGTTCCTGCGATCATCGGCGGAATCGCCATTGCACTGGTGCGTGCCAAGCATCAGTCGACCATTGTTTACGCTTAGCAGCCAGGAGAAATGACAATGCACGGGCTCTATCCGAACGACGCTTCAATCTACGACACCGCCGGACGGTTGTTGATCGTCGCGTTCTTCGTCATCGTCGGACTCAGAAATTTGTCGGCGCATCACGTCGAGGATCACGTCAAGCGCCTCGGCATCTTCAAATGCCCGATGCCGCGGCAGGCGTTCTGGGCCGGCATTGTTCTTGAGTTCATTGGCTGCGCGCTCGTCCTGATCAACTGGCACCCAGCGGTCGGCGTACTTTGCCTCATCGCCTTCACGATTCTGGCGACGCTGTTGCTGTTGCGCTTCTGGGAAATGGAAGACCCGATGAAAAGAGGCGGGATGCAGAACGGCTTTCTCGCCAATCTTGCTGTGGCCGGCGGATTGCTGCTGCTGTTGCAGAACATGATGTAAGAGCGCGTGGCCGCGGCCATGAACCAGAAAACAAAATCACCGCGGCTCGATCCGCTGCCGCCGGAGACGACGCCGGACATGAAGGAGGAGTTCGACTCCTTCTTCAAGACGCTGGGCTTCGTGCCGAACAGCGTGTTGACGATGCAGCGCAAGCCGAAGCTCGCCAAGGCGTTCGTGCAACTTCAACGCGCGATTTGGGAGCCCGAAAGCAAGGTCGATCGTGGCTTCAAGCGACTGGTTGCGCATGTCGCGAGCCGCGCCGCAGCTGACCCTTACAGTATGGCGCACACGGCCAGTGGCGCTCTGCATTTCGGGATCGCCGAGGAGAAGCTGTTGGCTACAAAGGATTTCCGGACGAGCACTTTGTTCACACCGGCCGAGAAAAGCGCACTGGACCTGGCCGTTGCCGCCGCTGCCGGAGGCGATGCGGTGACCGATTTAATGTTCCTGGAAGTGCGAAAGCACTGGACCGAGGAGCAGATCGTCGAGATCGTCGGCGTCATCTCGGTCGCCGGCTTTCTGTCGCGCTGGAACGGCATGATGGCGACGCCGATCGAGGACGAGCCGAACGAGGTCGGCGCGAAATATCTCGCGCCGCTAGGCTGGAGCGCGGGCGCGCACCGCCGCTAGTTATTGCGGCCGGTGCCGCTTCACCGCATCCGGGTTTGTCGAGTCCGCGCCCATATAGACGCCGCGCTCCCATGTGCGCTTGAGCGGGTCGGAAACCTTCAACATCATCTTGCCGATATTCTGGATTTCGATATCGACCGTCTCGCCGTTCTGCAGCGCGCCCAAGCCTTCGTGGTTGGTGCCGCAGGCGATGAGATCGCCGGAATTCATCGTCATCACCGTGGTCGCAAACTCGACCAGCGCCGGCACGCGATGCTCCATGTCGTCGGTATTGTAGTTGTGTCGAAGTTGCCCGTCGTTCCAGAACCGCACGATCAGGTCGTTGGGGTCTTTCACTTCGTCGGCGGTGACGATGCAGGGGCCGATCGGCGCAAAGGTATCGAACGATTTTCCGAGCCAGCTTGTGAGCGGCGATGCCGGCCATGTCTTGCGGCCCTGTTCGCGCGCCGAAACGTCGATCATCGCGGTGTAGCCGAAGATGGCGCCTTGCCAGTCTTTCGGCTTCACCATTTTGGCCGGGCCTTTGATGACAAGCGCAAGCTCGGCCTCGTGCATGAAAATCCAGGGCACGGTGAATTCCGGCAATGTGATCGTGTCACCAGGGCCGACAACGGCATCCGGATTTTTCATAAACATGTTGAGCGGCCGCGCCTCGCGCTGCGCGTGCTCCCAATAATTGGCGATGCACGCGAGAATCTTGCCGGGTCGCGGCAACGGCGGGCGTAGCCGCACGCTGTCAACCGGAACAGCGCCGCCATCCTTTGCGAGCTTTTCCAGCGCCGGCCGGAGCCGGTCGAAGCCATCGATGATGCCCTGCATGGTGAGTTGCGGCGTGTAGCTTTTCTGCACCGCGGTCGAGATATCGACGACGCCGCGGTCGGTGAGCAGGCCGGGCAGGATATCGGCACTCTGCGGCTTCTGGAACAGCACCAGCTTCACAAGACTTCTCCCTTGTTGGGTAGGCAGAATTCAACGCGCTTTTACGCGATTCTCCGGTTGCGGCCGGGGCGGGGCTTCATAAGTTACATGGTGTAGGGTTCAATGTGTTGCGGCAGCGGATATTGCTTTGATCATTGATTAGCACGACGCGCAACGGAGATTGGCATGAGCGGCAAGCCGGGCAGGAAATCGGATAAGGCGCGTCGGTTGCGGTCCCAACTGTGGTTCGACAATCCAGACAATCCCGGCATGACCGCGCTTTATCTCGAGCGCTACCTGAATTTCGGGTTGACGAAAGGGGAGCTCAATTCCGGCAATCCGATCATCGGCATCGCGCAAAGCGGCTCCGATCTTTCCCCCTGCAATCGTCATCATATCGAGCTGGCCGAACGTGTGCGCGCCGGCATCCGTGCAGCCGGTGGTATTCCCTTCGAATTTCCCATCCATCCGATTCAGGAAACCGGCAAAAGGCCGACGGCGGCGCTTGACCGCAATCTCGCTTACCTCGGCCTCGTCGAGGTGCTGTTCGGCTATCCGCTCGATGGCGTGGTGCTGACGACCGGCTGCGACAAGACCACGCCAGCCTGCCTGATGGCGGCGGCGAGCGTGAACATTCCGGCAATCGTGCTTTCCGGCGGGCCGATGCTCAACGGCTGGTGGAAGGGCGAGCGTGCCGGCTCCGGCACGGTGGTTTGGCAGGCGCGTGAGGACCACGCTGCCGGCAAGATCGACTACAAGGAGTTTCTCGACATCGTCACGTCGTCGGCGCCCTCGGTCGGCCACTGCAACACTATGGGCACGGCCTCGACCATGAACGCGCTCGCCGAGGCGCTCGGCATGTCGCTGCCCGGCTGCGCCGCAATCCCGGCGCCTTATCGCGAGCGCGCGCAGATTGCCTATGAAACCGGTGTGCGTGCGGTTGAGATCGTGCGGGAAGACCTGAAGCCTTCAGACATTCTGACGCGCAAGGCCTTCGAGAACGCAATCGTGGCGTGCTCGGCGATCGGCGGCTCGACCAATGCGCCGATCCACATCAACGCCATCGCCCGCCACATCGGCGTGAAACTCTCGATCGAGGATTGGGAAAAGGTCGGCTACGACGTACCGCTCCTCGTCAACATGCAGCCGGCCGGGAAATATCTCGGCGAGGAGTATTACCGCGCCGGCGGGTTGCCTGCCGTGATGAACGAACTGCTCAAGGCCAAACGCATTCACGCCGACGCACTCACCATCAATGGCCGGACGATGGGCGAAAACGTCCGCAAGGCGCAGGTGCAGGATGCCGACGTCATCAAGCCTTACAGGAAGCCGATGCTGGAAAAGGCCGGCTTCAAGGTTCTCGGCGGCAACCTGTTCGACTCGGCGATCATGAAAACGAGCGTGATCTCCCAGGAATTCCGCAAACGCTACCTGTCCGACCCGAAACATCCCGATGCCTTCGAAGGCAAGGCGATCGTGTTCGAAGGGCCGGAGGACTACCACAAGCGTATCGAAAACCCGTCGCTGGCGATCGATGCGGATACGTTCCTGTTCATGCGTGGCGTCGGTCCTCTCGGTTACCCGGGCTCGGCGGAAGTCGTGAACATGCAGCCGCCTGCGGCGTTGATCAAAAAGGGCATCACGTCGCTGCCGTGCATTGGCGACGGGCGTCAATCCGGAACTTCCGGCTCGCCGTCCATCCTCAATGCGTCACCGGAAGCGGCGGCCGGCGGCGGATTGGCGCTTTTGAAGACAGGCGATCGCGTGCGGATCGATTTGCGCAAGGGCAAGGTTGATATTCTGATCTCGAAAGCCGAACTTTCCCGGCGGCGCACAGCGTTGATAAAGCAGGGCGGCTTTCCTTATCCCGCGAGCCAGACGCCATGGCAGGACATCCAGCGCGCCATGGTCGATCAACTCGCTGACGGCATGGTGCTCAAACCGGCCGTTAAATTTCAGCGGATCGCGCAGAAAAGCGTTCCGAGAGACAATCACTAACTCAAAGAGACAATCACTAACTCAAAAGGTCATTCATCGTGAGCAACAGGCTTAAAGGAAAACTTGCGCTCGTTACCGCCGCCGGTCAGGGCATCGGCCGCGCAATTGCGGAAGCCTTCGTTGCGGAAGGCGCCAAGGTCATCGCCACCGATCTCGACGACAAGAAATTCAAGGACTTCACGGAAGCAAAATGCTTTGCGCTCGATGTCCTCGCGACCGACAAGGTCGATGAGTTTGCGCGTACGGTTCTCAAGGATACAGGCGCACCGAATATCCTGGTGAATTGCGCCGGTTACGTGCATCAGGGCAGCGTGCTCGAATGCTCGGAGAAGGATTGGGACTTTTCCTTCGACCTCAACGTGAAATCGATTCATCGCGTGCTGCGCGCGTTCCTGCCGGCGATGCTCAAGAACGGAGGCGGTTCGATCGTCAATATTTCATCCGCGGTATCTTCGATCCGCGGCGTGCCGAACCGCTACGTTTACGGTGCGTCCAAAGCCGCGATCATCGGTCTTACCAAGGCCGTCGCCGCCGATTTCATCAAACAGGGTATCCGGGTCAACGCGATCTGCCCCGGCACCATTCAATCGCCGTCGCTTGACGGCCGTGTCGAAGCGAACGCCAGGCAGACCGGGCAATCGGTCGAGGGCGCCCGCGCGGATTTCATCGCCCGGCAACCCATCGGCCGGCTCGGCACGGCAGAGGAAGTGGCCGCGCTCGCTGTGTTTCTCGCCTCCGACGAGTCCAGTTACATTACCGGCCAGCCGCATTTGGTCGATGGCGGCATGGCGCTCTGATCGTTGCGATTGTGCCGCCCAGTGTTGTGCTGTGCGACACGCAGGCCGGGCGGGGGAGTTCGAAAGGCCTCTTACATAATCCGTTCCTTGCTATAGTGCGTTCGTAGTCCGCGGGAACCGGGCGTGAAATGAAATAGAGCAACGTCCGGACTGCATCAGACCGGCGGTTGAGCCGGCGGGAGGAGCAAATGGCGTCCGTCGTCATTCGCGACGTGCGCAAGGCGTTCGGCCAAACCTCGGTCATTCACGGCGTCACCGTCACCATCAACGACGGAGAATTCGTCGTGCTGGTCGGGCCGTCGGGCTGCGGCAAGTCCACCTTGCTGCGCATGGTTGCCGGCCTTGAAAACATTACCGCGGGCGAAATCCGGATCGGCGATCGCGTCGTCAACAACGTGCCGCCGAAAGAGCGGGACGTCGCGATGGTGTTCCAGAACTACGCGCTCTATCCGCATATGACCGTCGCGGCCAACATGGCCTTCTCGCTGCAACTGCGCGGCGCGCTCAAGAGCGACATCGAAACGCGTGTGCGGCGTGCGGCGGAAATTCTGGGTCTCGAGCCTTATCTCGAACGCTTTCCGCGCCAGCTCTCAGGCGGCCAGCGCCAGCGCGTCGCTATGGGCCGCGCCATCGTGCGTGACCCGCAGGTTTTCCTGTTCGACGAGCCATTGTCGAATCTCGACGCCAAATTGCGCGTTCAGATGCGCACCGAAATCAAGGAACTGCATCAACGGCTTCGCACGACCACCGTTTACGTCACGCACGATCAGATCGAAGCGATGACCATGGCCGACAAGATCGTGGTGATGCATGATGGCCTGGTCGAGCAGATCGGCGCGCCGCTCGAGCTCTATGATCATCCGGAAAATCTTTTCGTTGCCGGGTTCATCGGCTCGCCGGCGATGAATTGCTTGCACGGCAATTTGCGGCTCAACGGCAAGGCTGAATTCGAAGGGCCGGGCGGCGTGCGCCTTCCGGTCGACACCGCGCCGCTTGGCTCCGACGGCCGGCCGGCGATCTACGGCATTCGTCCCGAGCACTTCGTCATCGCCGACGACGGCGCCGAAGCCGAAGTGCAGGTCGTCGAGCCGACCGGCTCTGAAATTCAGATCGTCGCCAGGCTTGGCGGCGAAGATATCGTCGCGGTATTCCGCGAACGTCACCAATTCAAGCCGGGCGACAAGATCCGGCTCCGACCCGACCGGCGGCTGGTCCATTTATTCGACCAGGCGACCGGCAAACGTCTCACTGCCTGAAACGCAAACGGAGGAACGACCATGAACCGATTTACGCGCCGCGCCCTAGTCAAGGGTGGCACGGCACTCGGCGCTGCCGGTGCGCTGAGC
>JBARCH010000215.1:0-3111 GCA_049793875.1 Pseudolabrys sp.
TCGAAGATAAGCGCGGCGCGGTGTTCGCCAACGCCGATGCACTGGCAAGAAAACTTTCCTATTCAAACTGAGACACTACCTCACGCTGTCAAGGAGTTTTTTCCTAGGATTATTTTCAGAAGTCGGGACCGATGGAAAACCCGGCGCGCGCGGGCGAATCATTCGGCCGCCATCTACTGCGGCTTCCGGTACTTCAGCACGAACTCGTCGATCGGTGTCGGCGCATGGAAGACGATGACGTCGCGCTTATCTTCCGGATGACGCAGGAAATCGCCTGTGGCGACAAGCTTGAACCCGGCCGCTTCGACTTCCCTGCGCAATACCGCTTCCTCGATGCGGTGGAAGGTCTTTCCAACCGACGCGCCGTCGCCGCTTCTCGCCGAGTGGTCGGCAATCAACAGATAACCGCCAGGCTTGAGCGCCGCAAACAGCTTGCGGTTCATCTCCGCGCGGTCGACCTGCATATACGTCATGTCATGATAGGCGAAGAAAAACGTAATCAGATCGAGATTGCGCACGTCCGGCGGCAGCGGATCGTCGTAGTTGCGAATGACATGGATGACGCCCTTCATCGCCGGCTTCCGGGCACGAAGATCGAACTTGTCCTTGACCTGTCGCGCGATGACATCGGCTGAGTCCTGCGCATAGACGACGCCAGTGGGGCCGACAGCCCGCGCCAGGAGCTCGGTGGTATAGCCGGCGCCCGCTTCCATATCGAGAACCTTCATCCCTTCCTTCACGCCGACAAAATTCAGCAGCTTCACCGGGTCGCGCCGCTTGTCGGTGTTGCGATCGGCATCGCTGCGGTCGGGCGCGGAGACGATGGCGCCGTAATCCTGGGCGACCGCCGGTGGCAATATCGTGGCGGCAATCACGACAGCCACCAATGCTCCAAATACGCGCTTCATGATTTTTCTGCCTCATGCGGGATTGGGCGCGCCATCGGCGAGCCGCTGACTGCCTAGATGAACTCCGGACGGCGCAAACGCTAGCAGACCGCAGAGAGCCTCGGAAGCTGTGGGCTCGCCGCGTCGCGCGTCAGCGCTTGGTCCGCAACAGACAAAATAAAGAAGGCATAAAAATAAATACCGTCGCCGCAACAGCAGCCGCTTCAGATTTTATCGAAGCCGCCGCCTGCCGCGATGAAGCCACCGGTAATGCGCAGCGAATCGATTGCGCCATGCTGCTCGATCGGAGACACGCCAGAACCATTGGTCTTGACACCGCCGGCAATCTCGATCTCGCGCGCCGAGCCGCCGGGCTTGACGCTCAAGGCGATGGCCGAGAGATTGATAACGACGCCCTTGACCAGCGAAGGTCCCGCGCCGCCGAACGTTTCGATGCCGCGATGCACGACGATCTTGCCGACAGGCTGGCTGATTTGAATGCCGACTGCGCCGTCTGCGTGGGTGATGACGCGGTCGAACTCCGCAAGATTCACGGTGCCGGTATAGACGTTGAAGCCGCGCGCGCCCTGGCCGAAGGTTTCGATCGGCGCGTTGACTTTCAGCTCATGCACGATGCCGAAGTTGACGAACCCGATGCCGCTCGGGCCATACGACGTTATTTTCGCTTCGGCCGTCCAGCGATCGACCACACCCCAATTGTCGAGCACCATATCGTTGACGCCATAAGTGACGACCGGACCACGATTGCGGACGACGTCGACGTGGGCGCCGTAAACCGTGAAGACGCCGCCGGTGATCTGGTCCGGCGTGCCGGGTGCAATTCCTCCATCGCTGTAGACCGCATCGGTCTCCAGACGCCGCACGTTGAGCCGGCCGCCCTTGTCGCCGGCGCCGCTGACGAAAATGCCGCTGCCGCGAACCGGAGCCCCGTCGCGGCCGGCCGAAAGGCCGACAAGGTCCGCACTGACGACCACGCTATCGTCGGACTGCATGTTCCAGAGCGTGAAGGCGCCGTGAAGCACATACACGCCGTATCCGTGCGGCCGCTCTTTCTCCGCGCGGGCATCCGCTGCGATGATGTCGAGGCCGTTCACATCGACATGGCCGCCGCGCACCTTGTCGCGCGCCAGAATCTGAACACGGCCTGTCGTCGTCACGCCGCGCAATTCGATGCGGCCAAGACTGCTCACCGCGGTGTCGTTGAAGATCGCTCGCTTGTCCGGTGAAGCATGAAGATGGATGTTGTGAACACGGTTGTCCGAAGAAAGCTGCAAACCGTCGGATCCATCGGCGAAAGCAATCCTTGCCTGATCGCCGTCACCGCGCAGGGATTGCCCGGGAGAAAGACGAACAGATGGCGCCTTCGCCAGCTCGCCTCGAACGACAATCAGGCGAACGTTTGTATCTCTGGCGAGGGCGGTCAATTCGTCGACAGTTGCGGCAACTTTTTCAAAATTATTCATGGGTAATCCTTTTTACAAAGGCCCAACATTTCGCCGCCGGATTTCATTGAACAACTCGCTCGCTGGCAAGGCAAGCCTTCCGCTTGTCGACCGGCAGGAAACATCCGCTCTTGACGTAATGCAGGCGTGCCGGAGCCGCGGCCAATGTCAGCTTCCGGGAGCAAAGCGGACATTGGCCGACCGTTTCTCACCGGCTTCGATTTATGAGTACGCGCCCTGGTGAACCCGGTCGCTATGGCACGACTGCGCGTCCTGCCAGATCCAGCCGCGTTTTGTGCCGCCCGCGAGCGTGAGGCCCAGCGCGAAAAGACCCAGAATCGCAGCGAGACGTCGGATCGTCGTGGATGAAATTTAGCGTGGCGCACGGCATTCGTTACGCCGCGCATTACGAAACGTCCACGATTACGAACTTTAAATCTTCGGGACAGGTCGCCGTAAGGCGGATGCCTTTATCTCGTGCGTTATCCACGCGAGAGGCCTCGCGCCTTCACCCCTTCGCATTTCAAGGAGATCATCCGATGACCGCACCCGAATCCAACGCATCTCGACCCGGCAAAACGAAAATACTCACCGGCCGCCGCCTCGCGCTGCTCGGCTCCGTCGCCGTACTCGGCATTGCCGTGCTGGCCGGCGGCGTCAACGGCAACTTCAACATATTGGCCTTCGCGCCGACATCGGCCGCGCAGGCCGCCGACGCGCAATCACCATCCGGCTTTGCGGATCTCGTCGCCAGGGTAAAG
>JBARCH010000216.1:0-15029 GCA_049793875.1 Pseudolabrys sp.
CGGCAATGATCCGCCGAATGGAGGCTAGAATCTCCTCCATCGAGGGCTCCTCTGCCTTCGCCGGTTGGCTCATGGACTCAAATCCCCGTCGTCACGCCGCATACGGCCATTGCGAGCCGCAGAATCAGACGAATCGCTGCCTCAAGACGTTATACGACAGTGGGATGCAAGTTTGGCAGGTGGCACGTTGCCGTCATCCACGACTTGTGGAGACAGGCTGCCGGAAAATCATGCGCTTCGATCAGCGCCCGTCCGGCGTGCGCACGCCGGCCCAACTATCGCGCACCTGATGGTAATGCACCTGCGCGTCATAGACCGGCACGCGCAGGCCGAGCACCTGCGGCGACAGGCGCCCGACCGAGGCCAGCAGCGTGTAGGAAGCAACGACCCGGTCGTGCTGCGCGGTCACGACCGCAACACGCGCATTTACCAACGTTTGCTGCGCGTTGAGAACGTCGAGCGTGGTGCGCTGGCCGACGCGGGCTTCCTCGCGCACGCCGTTGAGCGCGATCTCCGCGGCCTGCACTTGCGCTTCCGTGGCTTCGATATTCGCCTTGGTCGCGTCGACCTGCCCCCATGATTGCACGATATTTTGCCGCACGGCGTCGCGCGCGGTATCGAAATCGATGCGCTTTTGGCCGAGCGTCTCCTTGGCCTGGCGGATCGCCGAGTATTCCGCGCCGCCTTGATAGATCGGCACGGTCAACTGGCCCAGCACCGAGGCTGTATAGGATTGATCCGTGCTCAGGCTTCCCACCGGGAACCAGTTTTTCTGAAAGCTGCCTTGCAGCGATAAATTCGGATAGAGCGCGCCCTCCGCCACCTTCACCAGCAACTGCGCGCTATCGACGTTGTATTGCGCCGTCGTCACCTGCGGATTGGTGGCGATGCCGGTCGCGACCGAAGCCGGAAGCGTGCGCGGCGAAAAACGATCGACCGGCATGCCGGGCGCAAGCTTGCCGGGATTGACACCAATCACCTGCCGATAAGTTGCAACAGAAGCCTTGTATGTCGCCTCCGCGCCGAGCACCTGCGAGCGTCCCGCCGCCAAACTCGATTCAGCCTGCGCGACGTCGGTACGTGTCACTTCGCCGACGTTGAAACGATCGCGGGTCTGCCGAAGCTGCTCCTGCAACACCTCGACGTTGCGCCGCTGCAGATCGAGGATCGCAGTATCGCGCAACAAGTTCATGTAGGCGGTGACCGCAGTGAGCAGCACGGTCTGTTCGCCGGTCCGCAATGTCTCGCGAGCCGCAAGGACAGTACTTTCCGCCTGGCGCGTCCTGTTGGCAGTCTGAAAGCCGTTGAAGAGTGTCTGCGTTACGGTGGCGCCGGCGCCATAAGTCCCGCTGTAGCCGCTCTGGGTGAAATAGGTTGCTGGCGCACCGGGAGGAACGGTCGAACCGACGACTTTTGATGTCGAGGACACCGACTGCTGACCGCCGACAGCGTTGAGGCTTACCCTTGGCCGGTAGCCGGAGAGCGCCTGCGGCACGCCTTCGTCGGCGGCACGAACGGCGGCGCGTTGCGAATTCAGCGTCGGGTTGTTCTGGTAGGCCAGAATGAGAGCCTGTTGGAGCGAATCGGCTTTTGCAGCCGCTACAAATGCTGCGTTGGCAGCAATCGTCGCGATCGCGAGCTGGCTCACACGCCCCTTCCAACTCATACGCAAAATCCCTTTACCCACCACAAGGTATTACTTGTCAGCACCCCGAATAACAAACCATAGGGGGGCAATCCGCCCTTTAAAATATCACGCCGATCTAATGCCCACAGAAAATAGGGAACCGCAACTATCCGGCAACTGAATGGAACCCCAAAAAGGGTTCAAAATCAAAACGCGAATACCGGCGTCTTCGCGAAACCCGGCAAAACTGCGGCAGCAGCGTCGAAAATCGTCCGCCCGCCGATGTCCGTCCCGCTTCGCTGGTAGAGCATCGCCTTGGTGCCGGGACCGCTGCCAAGCACGCACAGCAGTCGTCCGCCGTCGGCAAGCTGGTGCAAGAGCTGCTGGGGTACGATTTCGGTCGCGCCTTCCAGCAAGATCACGTTGTAAGGCGCGCTTTGCGGCCAGCCTGCCGCCAATTCATTCGTGACGACCGTCACATTGGGAACGCCACGGAGCGCATCGGCCGCGAAACGCGCCAACTCCGCGTCCTGTTCAAGCGCAACCACGTTACCGCCGACACGCGCGAGGACGGCCGCTGAATAGCCGGTCGCACAACCTGCATCGAGCACATGGTCCGTTGGTGCGAGATCAGCAGCCTGGATCAATTTGGCCAATACCATCGGCTTGAGCAACCGGCGCGACCCTTCCCCGATCGGCAGATCGAGATCGAGATCGAGATCGAGATAAGCCAAGGCCGCGGAAGCCGGCGGCACGAAACGCTCGCGCGGCACTTCCTGCATGGCCATGATCAGACGCAGATCGGTGACGTCGCTGGTGCGGACCTGCCCGTCCACCATCATGCGGCGCGCGGTGGCAAAATCGGTCATTCCGGTTCCTGAGTTGCGCTTGCGGATTGCACCGCTTTTTTGCGGCAACAGGGCGCAAAAGGCAAGCATCGGTAACGAGTTGTGGAGAGCGGCAGCCTCCTATATAGCCTTTCGCGAACGGCCACGTGGCGGAGTGGTTACGCAGCGGACTGCAAATCCGCGTACCCCGGTTCAATTCCGGGCGTGGCCTCCACTTCTCTTTCTGCAAACCGATGTTGCGCGGTTTGCGCAATCCTGCGGTGGCAAAGTCTTAATGGCTTTGTTATACGCCCCTTCACGCTACCGTTCCCCGGTAGCTCAGTGGTAGAGCAACCGGCTGTTAACCGGTTGGTCGCTGGTTCGAATCCGGCCCGGGGAGCCATCCATTTCCGCCATCACGGCACGGCAGGCTGCAACCTGCGATCCTTAAGCGACGCGTCGGACGACGGCCGGTGACACCCCACCATGACACCCACCATCAGTCCGCTTCTCACCGATCTCTATGAACTCAACATGGTCCAGGCCTATCTGGATCGCGACGAGAACCGGGAAGCGGTGTTCGAATTTTTCGTGCGGCGATTGCCCGCACGGCGCGGATTCCTGATGGCCGCCGGATTGGACACCGCCCTCGACTATCTTGAGAACGTGCAATTCTCACCGGAAGATATCGATTGGCTGGCAAAGACCGGCCGCTTCAAGAAAAACCTGCTCGACTATCTTGGCAATTTCCGTTTCACCGGCGATGTGCACGCAATGCCGGAGGGCACGGCCTTCTTCCCGCACGAGCCGATCCTGCGCATCACTGCGCCGCTGGCGCAGGCGCAACTGGTCGAGACGCGGCTGATCAACATTTTGCATTTTCAATCGATGATTGCGTCGAAGGCCGCGCGCATGGTGCTGGCGGCCAACGGAAAGACCCTTGTCGATTTCGGCTTGCGCTCCGCGCACGGCGCCGAAGCCGGGCTGATGTCGGCGCGCGCGAGCTATATCGCCGGGTTCGCAGGGGCCGCCAACATTCAGGCCGGACAACTGTTCGGCATTCCGATCTACGGAACCATGGCGCATTCCTACGTGCAGGTGCACGAGGACGAAGCCGCCGCGTTCGAGAATTTCGCACGGGCGCGGCCGGATAATCTCGTGCTGCTGATCGATACGTACGACACCGAAGCAGGCGTGCGCAAAGTCGTCGCGCTCGGGCCGAAGCTCAAGGAAATCGGCGCCACCTTGCGTTCGGTGCGCATCGACAGCGGCGATCTTGCCGAGATGGCACGAAAGGTGCGTCGCATTCTCGACGACGGCGGCATGAAAGACGTGACAATTTTTGTCAGCGGCGGCGTCAACGAAGACGTGCTCATGGCCATGCAAAAATCCGGCGCGCCGATCGATGGCTTCGGCATCGGCGCCAATCTCGACACCTCGCAGGACGCACCCACGCTCGACTGCGCCTACAAGCTGCAGGAATATGACGGCACGCCGCGCCGCAAGCTGTCGGAAGGCAAGCAAACCTGGCCGGGCCGCAAACAGGTATGGCGCAACTACGCGCCCGACGGGGCAATGGACGGCGATACGCTGTCGGTCGAAAGCGATAAGCAGGCCGGCGAGCAGCTCATCGCGCAGGTCGTGAAAGACGGCAAGCGCATTGCGCCGCCGCCCGCACTCGCTGCTGTGCGCGACCATGCCGCGTGTGAACTCAGGCGCCTGCCGAAATTGCTGCAGCAACTCGATGCCGCGGCCTATCCGGTGACGGTGTCGGAAAAATTGACCGCTCTCGCCGCGCAGGCCGACGCCAGAACGCGCCGTTAGCGCGCCGCGGTGCCGCCGCGATTCCAGCCGCGTCCGCCTTCGCCGTAAACCTCGTGGCCGGTGTCGGTGACGACCACCGTGTCCTCGAGCTTGATGAAGCCGCGCGCGGGATGCAGCAGCGTGGTCTCCACCGACACGACAGAACCCGCCTCAAGCGGGATGCCGGCATCGGTCGCCGGATAAGGCACCGGACCGTGATCGGTGAGCCGCGGCGCTTCGTGGCTGACAAGCCCCATGCCGTGCGCGAGGAATTCCATGTGGTTGTGGTGCTTCGATCTGGCGCGCAACGCGTCGCCGGCGGCATAAATCTCCCGGCCGATCGCGCCGGCCTTGATCGGCTTCATCGCCGCGCGCTGGATCGTTTCGATCTCGCCCAAAAGATCGACCAGTTCCGCATCCGGCTCGCCCTGGATCGCCATGCGGCAAATGTCGCCGATATACCCTTGGAAATTCCCGCCGGAGTCGATCGACATGATGTCGTCCTTCTCCCATTTCTGGTCGGACGGCGCGCGGTTGAGACTGGTGCCGCAAGTAATCAGGCAATATTCGAAAGTCAGACCGCGGTTGGTTTCCTCGCGGCGTAGGGCCTCGACGACATCTCTTTTTGTCGCGCCCGGCCCGTGATTGGCAATCACGGCCTTCATGGATTCCAGCACGGCTTCCGATGCGATTTTCAATTTCGCCAGTTCGTCACGGGATTTCTTCAGGCGCTGACGCTCCAGCACGAACAGCGCGTCCACCAATTCGGCGTCGGGAAACGCGCCGCGCAACACGATCGAGGCGTCGTAGGGAAGAAAACCGAACTCGGCGGCGATGCGCTTCGGCCTAAGGCCGATCTTGCGCATGTGCTCGACCGCCTTCTGCATGGCGTCGACCGAGCCTGCCGTGGACGTCTGCGTCTCCGGCGTCCACATCGGATTGACTTCGCGCTGAAATTTTTCGAGCCGATGCCCGATATAGGCAGCCTTCTCCGGTGCGCCCTTCGGATAGACCAGCACCGGCAGATAGCGGGTGACGCCGGTTGCATCCATGTAATCGAAAAAACCGGCGCGATGGCCGCCGAGCAGATACTGCACATTGTGCTTCGAGGTCGCGACCACGACGTCGATGCCGTCCGCATCCATCAAACGATCGAGCCGCGCACGGTCGAACGGAACCGCAATGCCGTTGGAATGCTGGGCGCTGACGTTCATTGGCGTGCTCCGGGTCGGCCGGCGTGAGGTCACCGGGACACCACTAAAGCTATTGCCAGAGTTCCTTGCTCGCAAGCCGGGCGCCTTCCGCCAGCGCTTCAAGCTTCGCCCACATGATGGAAGGATGCACGCGCCGGTGGAACGGCCCTTGCGCAAAGCCGCAATCGGTTCCGGCAATCACGTTCTCGCGCCCGACGAACTTGGCGAGGCGCACGATGCGTTCCGATACCAGCTCGGGGTGCTCGACCACGTTGGTGGCATGGCTGATGACGCCCGGGATCAGAATCTGGCCCGGCGCGAGCCTGGCGTCCTTCCATACTTTCCACTCGTGCTCGTGGCGCGGATTGGCGCCCTCGATCACATAGGCGCCGACCTTCACCTTGAGAATAAGATCGACAATCTCCTTCAGCGGAACGTCGGTCGTATGTGGCCCCGGCCAGCTTCCCCAGCAGACGTGATAGCGTACGCGATCGACCGGCAGCCCTTCGATGGCGTGATTGATGACGTCGACCTGTCGCGCGAGCCAGCGCCGGTAATCCTCGAAGCTTGCCGGCGGCACCATGCGGTCGTAGGTGACGGCATTGCGCGCGTCGTCGAGTTGCACGATGAAGCCGGCATCGACGATCATCTTGTACTCGGTGTGCATCGCCTCGCCGATCGCGGCGAGAAGCTCGTCGTCATTCTTGTAATATTCGTTCTTGCGATCGGGGATGACGCTCGCCGGCGCCGCCACCGGCAGGAACGCTTCCGCGACGTTCACGCCCCGCAAGCCAGCCTTGAAGTTGTCGATGTCGCGCTGCAACTCTGCCTGCCCGGTATATTTGCTCGGGCCGACGCAAATCGATTCCGTCGTGGTCGCAACGCCGTCATGCGCGTCCATCTCGGCATAAAATTCGGAAAAGCGCTCACGGTCCGCCCCGCGCTTGAACGGATTGGCCGTATCGATCTTGATCGGCCGGCGCTCGAATCCGCTCAGGCGCTCCAGCACGTATTGCGACCAGCTTATCGACTTGCCGAATTCGCCGTCGCTCACGACATCGACGCCGCTTTGCGCCTGATGCTTCACGACATCGGCAACCGAGTCCGCCAGGCATTTCGCGTATGCCTTCTCGTCGTACGGCTTGCGCGCCTGTCTGGCACGCAGGAACTCCTGCAACGCCGGCGGGCGGATCAGGCTGCCGACATGGGTGGTCAGGATGCGATCGTTGCTGCGTTTCATGGGAAGCTACTCGCTGCGGAATTGGTTCGCGCCACGCTATGCAAGAGCTTGCGCCGGAACGCAATGCACATCGCTGCGGGTGGGCAGCGCCCCAATCCGAAAAGGCTCTGTGGTTTACGCCCGTGTAACGCCGATAAGCTGCTCGAGCGTGGCCGGATCGTCCTGCAAGGTTTTGCTGGGGCCGTCATACATGATACGCCCCCGATCCATCACCACCACGCGCGGCGCGATTTCGAGCGCAAGGCGCGTGTTCTGCTCGACCAGGATCAGCGACATATCCGTCTCGGTCAGCTTCTTCACGGCCCGCGCCAATTCCTCAACGATCACGGGCGCGAGGCCTTCCGACGGCTCGTCCATCAGCAGCACGCTCGGATTGCCGATCAGCGCGCGGCCGATCGCCAGCATCTGCTGCTCGCCGCCAGAAAGCTGGTTGCCGCGGTTGCCGGCACGCTCCTCCAGCCGCGGGAATAATTCAAACACTGTCTTCAGCGTCCAGAGGCCGGGGCGCACCGCAACGTCGAGATTTTCCTTCACCGTCAGTGAAGGAAAAATTTCGCGTTCCTGCGGCACATAGCCGAGCCCGGCGTCCACGCGGCGGTATACCGCCAAGCTGGAAATTTCCATGCCGTGCAGGCGCACCGCGCCGCCATGCAGCGTCGTGTGGCCCATGATTGTCGTCAGCAGCGTGCTCTTGCCGACGCCGTTACGGCCGATGATCGACAGGGTTCCGCCATCCGCAAGCGCGAGTTTGATATCTTCAAGCACTACGGTCTCGCCGTAACCGGCGAACACGCCATCGAGTTCGAGCACGCTCTTGCTCTCAGCCATGGCGCGCACCGCCCGTAACACGATGGCCTTCCTGTCCGAGGTAGACCGCCCTCACCTGCTCGTTCGCCATGATCTCTTGCGGCGTACCCTCGGTGAAGATCGCACCGGCAACCAGCACCGTAATCCTGCGCGCGAAACGAAACACGACGTCCATGTCATGCTCGATGATCAGCACGGCGATGTCCTGGTCGAGGCTGTCCACCACATCGAGAATGAGATGGCTCTCCGAGGATGGAACGCCCGCTGCCGGTTCGTCCAGCAGCAGCACGCGCGGCTTTTGCGCCAGCGCAATCGCAATCTCGACCAGCCGCTGGCGGCCATAGGGCAATTCCCGCACCAGCTTGAGCGCATCGTCAACGAGCCGCAGCGACGCCAGATGATCGAGCGCTTCGTCGATCACGACGCGGCTGCCGCCGGTCGCGCGCCACAGATTGTTGCAATGACCGTCGCGCTCGCCGATCGCCAAACTCAGGTTTTCGAGCACAGTCAGCCCGCGGAACAGTTGATTGATCTGGAATGTGCGGGCGATGCCCCGTCGCGCGCGCTGCGCTTGCGACAGCGCGGTGATATCCTCGCCGTTGAGCAAGACTTTTCCCGATGACGGCGGAAGCACACCGGTGATGAGATTGACCAGCGTGGTCTTGCCCGCGCCGTTCGGTCCGATCAGCGCGCGGCGGGCGCCACGTTCGAGCGACAGGTTGACGTCGCGTGTCACCTTTAACGCGCCGAAGTTGCGGTTCATGCCTTGGACCTGAAGCGCCGGCGCGGTCACGACTTGAACCTTTTCGACAGGTAAGCGGCATCATTCTCGAACAGGCCGAGCACGCCGCGCGGCGCAAACAGCACGGCCAGAACCAGCAACAAACCGATGCCGAATTGCCAGAAGGTCGGGCTGAACTTGGAGAGACCGTCCTCCAGCACCAGATAAATAATCGCACCGATAAAGGCGCCGTAAAGCCGGCCGGTGCCACCGAGGATCAGCATCACCATGACTTTCGCGGAATTGTCGAAATCGAATACCGTCAACGTCACATAGGCATTGGTCTGCGTGAACAACGCGCCGGCGACGCCCGCGATTGCCGCCGAGATCGTATAGACCGTTACCAGCCGCCGATGCACCGGCGAGCCGACCGCATGCATGCGACGCACATTCTCCCGGATTCCGGTCAACGCCTGCCCGAAAGGCGAATAGACGATGCGACGCACCAGGAAGAACACAACGACCAGCACAGCCATCGTGTAGAGATAATAGACGTGGCCGTAGAGATCGTAATTAAAGACACCGAACAGAGGCTTGAACGTGAGTCCTGGCAACCCGTCATAGCCGCCGGAAATGTCCGAGCGCAGGTTGCCGGTTTCCTGCAACATGATCGCGGTCGCCAGCGTGAGCATGATCAGCGTCAGGCCGCGGTAGCGCAGCGTGAACCAGCCGAGAATAAAGCCGAAGAACCCCGTCACGATTGCCGCGGCGAACAGCCCGCTGATCGGCTCGGTCCAGCCAAAACGCGCCAACATCAGCGCCACCGTATAGGCGCCAATGCCAAAAAACGCGGCGTGACCGAGCGTGACGATGCCGGCATAACCGAGGATGAGATCGAGCGAGAGCGCGAACATGATCATGATCGCGACCTGACTGGCGAACGTCATGCGGTCTGGGAAAATGAAATAGGCAGCGATGGCGAAAAGCCACGGCAGCGCCTCTGTCGGCCGGAATCGATGGCGGCTGACGATGTATTGCGCGGCGCGCTCGCGGGCGCTTTCCGATGCGGTCGGCGCATTCATGATGTCACTCGCGGCCATAAAACCCCGCCGGTTTGACCAGAAGCACGAGCACGGTGATCGCGTAAATGAAGAAGCCACCCGCGTCGGCAAAGAGATATTTGCCCGCGGTATCGCAAATGCCGAGCACCAGCGCCGCCAGCAGCGTGCCTTTGAGGCTGCCGAGCCCACCGACGGCGACGACGATCAGGAACAGCACGAGATAAATGACGGCGAAGCTCGGATTAAGCCCGAGCAACTGGATGGCAAGCCCGCCGCCGAGCGCAGCAAGCCCCGATCCGAGCGCGAACGTGAGCGTAAACAACCGGTCGACATTGATGCCCACCGATTGCGCCATGCGGCGATTGTCGACGGCGGCGCGGATTTTCGCGCCGATATTGGTGCGCTCGAAGCCGTACCACAGCACGGCCACCAGAAAGAGCCCGACCACGATCAGGAACGCGCGATAGCTCGGGAATGTCCGGAAGCCGAGATTGACGTCGCCCTCAAGCCAGCGAGGCAACGGCACCGACTTCGGTATCGGTCCGTAAAAATACGTGTAGGTGGCGATCGCCATGAACGCCAACCCGATCGTGAGCAGCACTTGTTCGAGATCCGTGGCGCGATAGAGCCGCCTGTAAAGCACGCGCTCGAACACGACACTGACCGCGCCGACCACGACGGATGCGACGATCAACGACGGAATGAAGGGAACGCCAAGGCTGCGCGTGAGCGAGACGACGAGGTAGCCGCCGGCCATGGCGAATGCGCCATGCGCCAGGTTGACGAAATTCATCAGTCCCATCGTCACCGAAAGGCCGACGGACGTGATGAACAGGAACATGGCGTAGGCCAGGCCGTCGAACAAAATGCTGACGGCAATATTGGCGTACTGCGGCACGAGCCCCACCTCGCTGGAAGAAAAACGCCGCCGCGTACTTATGCGCGGCGGCGCTGATTGTCGTCAGGCGCCGATCAGGCGATCAGGATCCGCAACGGCCGACCTTGAGGACCTTGCACTCGTCCTTCACCGCCTTGATCGTGCTCAGCACCTTCTCGCCGAGCTTGCCGTCCGGCTTGCGATAGACTTCCATCGCGTGCTCGTCCTGCACGATGTCGCGCGTGGCCGGATCGATCATGACGTGACCGCGTGGACCGTCCGCCGACCAACCCTTGAGCGCATCGACCACCTTGGCGCCATCGTCGACCTTGCCGTTGAGCTTTTTGATCGTGTCGAAGATGGCGTGCATGGTGTCCCAGCCTGCCGCCGACATGAAGTCCGGATAGGAGTCCGGACCGTAAGCCTTGTGCCACTCTTCCTTGAACGACTTGTTCTGCGCGTTGGCGAGATCGACCGCGTAGTGGCCCATCACGATGGTGCCGATCGCGGCATCACCCATGTCCTGCAGCTTGTTGTCGGGGATCAGGTCCATCGGGCCGATCAGCTTGACGCCGGCCTTGCGCAGGCCAAGTTCGCCGTAAGCCTTCATCACGCCGGTCGCATGCGCGCCCGAGGGGATGAAGACGTACATGCAATCCGGGTGTGCGTCCTTGATGCGCTGGAAGAACGGCGTGAAGTCCGGCACCTGCACCGGCGAGCCCATCGGGATCGACAGCGTTACTTTTCCGCCGGCCTTTTCGAAGCCGGTCTTGAACGCCTCGACCGAATCCTTGCCGGGCGGGAAGTCGGTATAGGCCACCGCCGCAGTCTTGCAGCCGACGTCCTTGTACGCATAAGCGCCCATCGGATAGGCCGGGTGCCACATGCTGAACGAGAGTCGCACGATGTAGGGCGACAGATTGGTGATCCAGGCCGTGCCGGCATTGGCAATGACCATCGGCACCTTCGCCTGCGTCACGACCGGGGCAAGCGCAATCGCCGACGGCGAGAACACGAAACCGGTGAGTATCTTCACCTTGTCATTGGTGATCAGTTCGGTGGCGGTGGTCTTCGCCTTGGCGCCGGTCGGCGGGCCTTCGTCGCGCTTGATGATCTCGACCTTGTTCGGCGCGATGTCCTTGGCGTGCAGTTTGACATAAAGATCGAACGCCTTGTCGATCTGGTGCCCGAGGTCGGCATTGGCGCCACTGAACGGCAGCACAACGCCGATCTTGACCGTTTCAGCCTGGGCGGTTCCGCCCACCGTGAGGGCAAGGGTCGCAAGCCCGAGCCATCGTAAAATCCGCATCGTGTCCTCCCATACGTCCTTGAATTAGTTTGAAATCCCACTAATTCGGGGCTGCTAAATCTGCCCACGGCGTAAAGTGGCCTAATTCCAAGGCTGAGGTCAATCCGGATCGACGCCGCAGCGCACGCCGCGCCGCAGCGGTAATTTACAGTGGAATGTCTGATCGAAAAGACGCCTGTCAGGCCGCGGATTGGGCCGTCTTGGCGGCAGGTGAAACAGGCCCGGCTGTGACCAGTGCGGCGCGATCGAGCACCAGATCAAGCGAGGCGACTTCAACGCGGTTGCGGCCATTCTCCTTCGCGAAATAGAGCGCCTGATCCGCCTGCGCCAACAAATGTTGGAGATCGAGCACCGCGCCCTCGCAGTGCACGATGCCGATACTCAGCGTCGCATGTACCGGGCGGCCCTCCACTGCCATGGCGGAATTCGCGAATGTCGAGCGGATACGCTCGGCCATTGCAACCGCCTTGTCTCGGCTGACGTCATAAAACACCGCCGCGAACTCCTCGCCACCAAGCCGGCCGATCAGATCCGACGACCGCACGACCTGGCGTGCGCCGTTCGCGAAAACTTCCAGCACCCTGTCCCCGACCGCATGGCCGAAGCGGTCGTTAATCGATTTGAACTGGTCGAGGTCTATCGCCAAAACCGCCGTCGGACGCGGGTCGCCGGCATAACGCTTGGCGAGCGCGCTGGCGTCCTGCAGGAAGGAACGGCGGTTCGCCATGCCGGTAAGCGGATCAATCATCGCCGCGGTGCGGTGACGCAATTCGGTGCGCTCCTTCGCCATCGCCAGCAGAATGAACGCGATCGAAATCGTGAACAGGAGCGCTTCGAAACTAAGCACGGTCAGCCACACACTGCCGAACACGTGATTTTCCGGAGACCACGGCAGTACGGCGATCAGCGGCGTGCGCAGCAGGAACAACGCGCCGTGCGCGAATAGCAGGAAGATTGCCGGCCAGCGCGACACCAGTTGCTCGCCGCGGCCGCGCCAGAATTCATACGACGTCAGCCAGATGTAGCCCGTGATGATGCCGGAGGCGATCAGCACCCGCGCTTCGGGTGCATTGGCAAGGATCGGCAGCCGGCACACCAATAGCCACAACACTGCGCCTGTAACGAGATAGACCGGCTCGGCTGGGCGGCCGTCGAACACGCGTGCGCCGGTCCATGTCACGGCATAGGCCATGAACAACAGGGCGTTGGCCAGATCGATCGAAACGAGATCGGGAGCCGATCCGTAGGTGCCGAACAAGACGACGGAAGCGGCGCGCAGCAAGTGGGCAAAGCCCCACCAGGCGACGGCGGTGATCGCCGTGTTCTGGACCCACGCGAACAGCAGAAGCAATCCGAGGATTGCCTCCACGTAGATCGTGACCATGAACAGCGTATTGATGTCGAGATTCATCGTCGATTACGACTGCGTTTCTTTTCCGCCAAACGCGGATTCCCCGGGCTTCCCTCGCAGCCACGAATATCGGGGGCATCCAAATAACTGGTGAAGAGGCTGCCATAGCGAAATCGAATGCGGCGTTATGGTTTCGAGGATGTTTCCAAAATCCCCGACAATTTACGGCGGGTGGTTGTGTAACCCGCCTCGCGGATCGCGCAAAAACCGAAAATCGCAGCCAAAAGCGCGTCAAACCCACCCTTGCGCGCCCTTGTCGGGTTTCGGCCGCTCCACTAGGTTCAGGGCGTCATGCAAGTACGCGACGGTATCGTTGAAGCGATCGGCCACACGCCGCTCATCAAGCTGGAAGCCGCCTCGGCCGCGACCGGCTGCACCATTCTCGGCAAAGCCGAGTTCATGAACCCGGGCGGCTCGGTCAAGGACCGTGCCGGGCGCCAGATGATCCTGGAGGCCGAAAAGAACGGCGACCTGCGGCCGGGTGGGCTCGTGGTCGAGAGCACCGCCGGCAATACGGGAATCGGGCTCGCCGTGGTCGCCAATGCACGGGGCTATCGCACGATCATCGTTATCCCGGAAACACAAAGCCAGGAAAAGAAAGACGTCCTTCGCCTGTTCGGTGCGGAGCTGGTCGAGGTGCCCGCCCTCCCTTTCAGCAATCCGAACAACTATCAGCACGTGGGCCGAAGATTGGCCGACCAACTGAGAAAGTCGGAAAAGAACGGCGTGATCTTCGCCGATCAATGGAATAACCCGGCGAACAGCAAGGCGCATTACGTCTCGACCGGCCCCGAAATCTGGGAAGACACGGGTGGCAAGATCGACGGCTTCGTCTGCTCGGTCGGCAGCGGCGGCACGCTTGCCGGCGTGTCCACCTATCTAAAGGAAAAGAAAAAGGACATCACGATCGGCGTCGCCGATCCGCGCGGCGCGGCGATGTATAATTTGTTCGCGCATGGCGAAGCGAAAGCGACGGAAGGCGGATCGATCACCGAAGGCATCGGACTTGGACGAGTAACCTCAATCGTCGAGCAGATGAAGGTCGACAAAGCCTATCTCATCCCGGACGAAGAAGCCGTTCCGATCATCTTCGACCTGCTGCTGAACGAAGGCCTTTGCCTCGGCGGCTCGTCCGGCATCAACGTCGCCGGTGCAATCCGGCTGGCGGAGGATCTCGGGCCCGGCCACACCATCGTGACCATTCTTGCCGACTTCGGCACGCGCTATCAGTCGAAGCTGTTCAACCCGGACTTCCTGCGCTCGAAGAAACTTCCGATACCGGAATGGCTCGAGCGCAAATCGGACATCAAGCCGCCGTTCGAGAAAACCTGAAGGCATGATCGCAATGCCGACGGATTGCCTGTTTCGCGAGGACTCATACCTGAAAAACTGCGAAGCCCGGGTCGTCGGCATAACTGATCAAGGCGGCATCGTGCTCGACCGCACGATTTTCTATGCCACGTCCGGCGGACAGCCCGGCGATACGGGCGCGCTGACCACGGCCTCCGGCACGCGCATTCCGATCGCAACTGCCGTCTATACCGATCAGGCCAAGACCGAAATCGCCCATGTTCCCGCGCCGGGCTCGCCGCCGGTGAGTGCGGGCGAAGTCGTTACCGCCGAAATCGATTGGGACAAGCGCTACGCGCGCATGCGCATGCACACGGCGCTGCATTTGCTTTCCGCCGTCTTGGCCTATCCCGTAACCGGCGGTTCGGTTGGTGAAAGCGAGAGCCGGCTTGATTTCGACATTCCCGAAGCGGGCCTTGATAAAGACGACATTACCGCAAGGATTTCGGCCATGATCGCGGCCAATGCGGCCGTCACAAGCCGATGGATCAGCGATGCGGAGCTTGAAGAAAATCCGGGCATGGTGAAGACCATGTCCGTCAAACCGCCGATGGGAACGGGCCGCGTAAGGCTCATAGAAGTAGCAAACCTCGATCTCCAGCCGTGCGGAGGAACGCATGTACGCTCGACGAGCGAGGTCGGCCCGGTCCGCGTCATCCAGATCGAAAAGAAGGGCAAGCAGAACCGCCGCGTGCGGCTCGCTTTTGCCTGACAGTTGCACGCGGAACGAACGGGCGACGATCCGCATTAAATCTGTTTGAACGGAAAATCCATGACAGAAGAACCTGCAAACCGCTGGCTCA
>JBARCH010000217.1:0-16975 GCA_049793875.1 Pseudolabrys sp.
ATCATTGCCACCAACACGTCGTCGATCTCCATCACACGGCTTGCATCCTCGACCGACCGTCCCGAGCACTTCATCGGCATTCATTTCATGAATCCGGTGCCGCGCATGGAATTGGTCGAGGTTATTCTCGGCATCGCTACCGACGATCCGACATTCGAGGTGAGCAAGGCGTTCGTCACCAGGCTCGGAAAGACCATCGCGGTCTCCGAGGACTTCCCGGCCTTCATCGTCAACCGTATCCTGCTGCCGATGATCAACGAGGCGATCTACACCCTCTACGAGGGCGTCGGAAACGTCGAGGCGATCGACACGGCGATGCGGCTCGGCGCGCACCATCCAATGGGCCCGCTCGAGCTTGCCGATTTTATCGGCCTCGATACATGCCTGTCAGTCATGCAGGTGCTGCACGAGGGCCTGGCAGATTCAAAATACCGGCCATGCCCGCTGCTGGTGAAATACGTCGAAGCCCGCTGGCTTGGCCGCAAGACGCAGCGCGGCTTCTACGATTATCGCGGCGATAAGCCCGTTCCGACCCGGTAGACGCTGCGACCGTTGTCTGAACGCGGAAGCCGCCGAATTCAGGCGACTGCCGGGTTTTTTTCAGTGAAGTCGGCCATCTGCGCATCGAGCGCCCGCCTGAAGGCCGGCCGTGCCTCGCAGCGCAAGCGATAGGCGTCGAGCGTGGGATACTGCGCGAGCAGATCGCAATGGCGCGGAATTTGCAGCACGGTGGTCATCAGCAGGTCGGCGACGGTGAAGCGGTTATCCTCCAGATAGCCGCGGCTGCCGAGCCAGTCGCTCAACGATTTTAGCCGGTTCTCCGCCATCTGAAGCGCACCTGGCCGGCGGGCTTTCGCCCAATCGTCGTTCGCATGAAACAGGTCGATCGCGGTCAGGTTTTGAATATGCGGTTCGATCGAATTGAGCGCCGCGAACATCCACGCCGTCGTGCGCGCGCGGCTGTTGGCGTCCGGCGGCATCAAGACTTCCGATCGCTCTGCGATATGCAGCAGGATCGCGCCAGATTCAAAAAGCACCAGTTCGCCCTCCTTGTACGCAGGCACTTGTCCGAACGGCTGCATCGCGCGATAGGCTTCGGATTTTTGATCCTCGGGCCCAATCAGCTTCGATTCGTAGGGAAGGCCGGCTTCTTCCAGTGCCCATCGCACTCTCAAATCGCGGACCAGGCCGCGAGCGAAATCCGGTACCCAGCGAAATGCACTCACTGTAATCATGCTGATACTCCGTTCTTGCCGTTGTCGAATATGCGCGATCAGCCGCAGCACGAACCCGCGCGCGTCATCGGTGCCGGCTCGTATTCGTCGTGCCGGCGCACCCAGGCCATGCTCCAGGGCAGCGATGCTTCATCGCGGCCTTTCGGTGCGTGATCGAGGAAATTGTAGGTGCCGACCAGAATGTCGAGGCCGCGCGCATAGGCCGAGTAAGTGTGGAAGATTTCTCCGGCTTCGTTCTTGTAAAACACGCTCATGCCCGGCGCTTCCTCGCTCGGAAACTCCCCGGTCGTGTAATTGTAGTTGGCCTTCTTGCTGGCCAGTTCGTCCTTCGAGAACGACACGTGGAAGTCGCAATTGAAGTCGCTGCCGAATGACGACGCCCATCTGAAACGCCAGCCCATACGCTTCTTGTAGGCTTCGATCTCGGCAAGCGGCGCGCGCGACACAACGGTGAGCGTTACGTCGCGTTGGGCGAGATGAATCGTGGCGCCGTCAAAGTGGTCGGCGAGGAACGAGCAACTCGGGCAGCCTTGCTCCCAGCCGGGGCCGAGCATGAAATGATAGATGATGAGCTGGCTCTTGCCGCCGAACAGGTCGGCCAGCGTCCTGCGGCCGTCCGGCGTTTCAAACACATAATTCTTGTCGACTTTCGTCCACGGCAAGGCACGCCGCTGGCGGCTTAACTCATCGCGGGCGTGGGTGAATTCCCTTTCCTTGGCCAGAAGCGCCTTGCGCGCGGCGAGCCATTCGCTTTGTGAGACGACGGTGTGTTGCATGACAAGACTCCTCAACAACGCGCTTAAGCTTTCGGTGGCGTCATCCAACCGATGCCGGCGCCGCCAGGTTCCTTCAGGATGGCGATGCGCCCGACTCCGGCGACGTCGAAAATCGGGCGCATGAGTTGCGCGCCGCCGGCTTGCGCTTTCTTCACGCGCGCATCGACGTCATCGACGGCGAGATACGACATCCAGCCTTCCGGCACGCCGTCGAATTTTGGATCCGTCAGCGGAAACAGGCCGCCGACATATTGGTCGCCCATCTTCGCGACCCAGTAAGTGCCGTCCGGCATCGGCATGGCCTCGAATGTCCAGCCGATGGCGTCGCCGTAGAATTTCTTCGCCTTCTCGGCGTCGCGGGTCATTAGCTCGTTCCAGTAGAAGCTTCCGTGCGACCATGTGCGTGCCATGTGCGACTCCCATTTCCTAAGCGGAGACGAACCTCTCGAGTTTTTCCATTGCGCCGGTCCAGCCGTGTTCGTGCCGGTTGCGCGCGTCGTCATCGAAGAACTGCTCGTGCATGAGGGTGAACAGCGTACCGTCGCCATCAGGCTTGAATGTCAGCGTCACCACCGATTCGCGCTCCGGTGTCGTTTTCCACGCCCAGGTGAACACCAGTTTCTCGTTGGGGATCACCTCGCGATAGACGCCGCTGACGTCGTGTTCCTCGCCGTCCGGCGATTGCATCACCCAGCGATAGCGGCCGCCTTTGCGTGCGTCCGCTTCGCTGCGCAACACTTTGACTTCGCCAGGGCCCATCCAGTGCTTTACTTTTTCCGGATCGGTCCACGCGCTGAAGACTTTTTCCGGCGGCGCGGCGAAGCGGCGCTTGATGGTGAGGCTTGGTTTTGTTGCGTTGGCCATGAATCGTTCTCCAGAAATGCGGCGAGTTGATCGAGTTTCTCGGACCAGAAGCGTTGATAACGATTGAGCCACTCGGTGGCCTCCTTCATCGGGGCCGCCCGCAATCGGCAGGCGACCGTTCGCCCGGTCTTGGTGCGATCGACGAGTCCGGCGTCGGACAAAACGTCGATGTGCTTCATCACCGCCGGCAGCGACATCGAAAACGGCCGCGCAAGATCGCTGACCGAGATGTTTTCCTTTTCGCTCAATTGCGCGAGCAGCGCCCGCCGCGTCGGATCGGATAACGCGGCGAAGGTGCGATCCAGCCGGTTCGGTGAATAGTAAACCATAAGGTTAAGTATAGGCGCATGCGCCTTGGTGTCAAGGTGAGGGCATTTATCTTTCATTGACGGGCGGGCGGTAGGAAATGGGTGGGATGGACCCTACATCGATTGCAGCCGCCATGGTCGGCGCCCAGGCGAGCCAGACGCAAATGGCCGTCGCGGCGAAGATGCTGCGCATGAACGCGGATCAAGCGGCATCCGTCGTGCAACTGCTGGACTCCGCGCAGAAGAATATCGCGAGTCTTGTCGGTCCCGGCGTCGGCCAGAATCTCGACATCACCGCCTGAGGCGGGCGTCCGCTACTTCTTCGCCAGAATCGCGTCGATCAGCTTGATGGCGTCGTTGCTCGCCCACTCGGCGGGACCGGCGATGCTGCCGATCTCGCAACCGGCCGGATCGACGAGGAGTGTCGTCGGCATGCCGAAGGCGCGGCCGACCTCCTTGAGATCCTGGAAGACCCTGGCGTTCGGGTCGGCGTAATAGGCAAGTTTCTGGACGCCGATTTCCTTGAGCCATGCCTTGGGCTTGTCGAGGTTACGGGTGTCGATATTGATCGCGACCACTTGGAAATCGGGGCCGCCCAGCCGCTGCTCGAGCGCGTCCAATGCCGGCATCTCCTTGCGGCAGGGTACGCACCAGGTCGCCCACAGGTTCAGCAAGACCGTACGGCCACGCCATTGATCGAGAGCGACCTTTTGTCCGGTGCCGTCTTTGAAGGTGAGGTCGGGCACCCGGAGCGGCGTCTTGGCCACGTTGACCGCGGCAACCTCGCCGGTCGCCAAAGGGGCGATTTTTTGGGCCAGGTTAACCGCAGGACGGCATGCCCGGTCGCCTGCATTGCGCTGGAACCCGCCAATCCCGTATACCCCGGCCAGCCCGGCTCCGATTCCGGCCAGGATGGCCACCGCGATCATCGCAAACAGGCGGCGTGACGGGCGTTTTGTCGTTTCCGCAGGTCGTTCGTTCATGGCCGGTCGGATTTCGGTGGATGTGTCATGAGCAACAAGATGTGGGGCGGGCGGTTCACGTCTAGTCCCGACGCCATCATGGAGGACATCAATGCCTCCATCGATTTCGACCGGCATCTTTACCGCCAGGACATCGCCGCGTCCAAGGCCCATGCGGAGATGCTCGCCAAGCAGGGCATCATTGCGGCGGACGATGCGAAAAAGATCGCTCACGGTCTAGACACGATCCTGTCAGAGATCGAATCCGGCAAGTTCGAGTTCAAGCGGGTGCTGGAAGACATCCACATGAACGTGGAGAGCCGGCTCACCGACCTTATCGGGGCGCCCGCCGGCCGATTGCATACCGCGCGCTCGCGCAACGATCAGGTGGCGACCGACTTCCGTCTCTGGGTGCGCGACAGCATCGACACGATCGACAAGGCACTCGCCGGCTATCAACGCGCGCTTGTCGAGAAGGCCCACACGCACGCCGGCACGGTGATGCCGGGCCTCACGCATTTGCAAACCGCGCAGCCGGTGACTTTCGGTCATCATCTTCTGGCTTACGTTGAAATGGCGGCGCGCGACCGCGGCCGGCTTGCCGACGCTCGCAAGCGATTGAACGAGTCGCCGCTCGGTTCCGGCGCCCTCGCGGGCACTTCTTTTACGCTCGACCGTGACATGACCGCGCGTGCGCTCGGCTTCGACCGGCCGACGGCAAATTCGCTTGACGCCGTTTCCGACCGCGACTTCGTGCTGGAAACGCTTTCCGCCGCGTCGATCGCATCGGTGCATCTGTCGCGGCTTGCCGAAGAAATCGTGATCTGGACGTCTCCGCTTGTCGGTCTCGTCAAACTGTCGGACGCGTTCACGACCGGCTCCTCGATGATGCCGCAGAAGCGCAATCCCGATGCTGCCGAACTGGTCCGCGCCAAGACCGGGCGCGTCGTCGGTGCGCTGACCGCGCTTCTGATGGTGATGAAGGGTCTGCCGCTCGCTTATGCCAAAGACATGCAGGAGGACAAGGAGGGTGCGATGGATGCGCTCTCCGCGTTGAGCCTCTCGGTCGCTGCGATGACCGGCATGGTGCGCGACATCGAACCTGACGCCGCGCGCATGAAGAAGGCTGCGGGCGAGGGTTACGCCACCGCGACCGATCTTGCCGACTGGCTGGTGCGCGCATTGAAGATGCCGTTCCGCGAGGCCCATCACGTGACCGGACGCATCGTCGCCAAAGCCGCGGAGGAGGGCGTTGCGCTGCACCGCTTGCCCATCGAGGCCATGCGTGCGATCGAGCCGCGCATCAGCGATGACGTTTTCACGGTGCTTTCGGTCGATCGCTCGGTGAAAAGCCGGATGAGCTATGGCGGCACCGCGCCCCGGAATGTCCGTATGCAAGCGAAGAAATGGCTGAGGAAGCTGGAAAAAGAGAAATCCTGACTTCGCCTTGTTTGTCCCGTTTGCTATGGTCTGCCCATGCAGGAAGCGCGCTCCATGAACCGCCTTTGTGTCCGCCCATTCACGGCTTTGGCTGTGCTTGGCACGCTGGTTGCCGCGCTCACGCTGGCCGGATGCGGCCGCAAAGGCCCGCTTGACCCGCCGCCGAGCGCTGCGGCGCCGGTCCAGCCGGAAGCGCCGACCTCCGGCGGTTTGCTGTCGCCGATGGGGCCGGCCGCCGCGTCTGGCACGCGAAGCGACGATCACAGGGCCGGCGTGACGTCGGACGGACAGGCGGTTGCGCCCAGAGGACAGAATAAACGTATTCCTCTCGACGCTCTGCTCGACTGAGCGAGCGATGCATCACTTCGACTATCGTAATGGCGTACTTCACGCCGAGGCGGTGACTCTCGACGCGCTTGCTGCCGCGATTGGGACGCCCTTTTATTGCTATTCGACGGCGACACTGGAGCGGCACTATCAGGTGTTCGCCGGTGCCTTTGCCGATGTCCGCGCACTCGTCTGCTACGCGATGAAGGCGAACTCCAATCAGGCCGTGATCAAGACACTGGCGAGACTTGGCGCCGGCGCTGACGTCGTTTCAGGGGGTGAACTCAAGCGCGCGCGCGCAGCCGGTGTGCCGTCCGACAAGATCATGTTCTCCGGTATCGGCAAGACCGCGGACGAGCTTGCGCTTGCAGTCGACGAAGGCATCCTTTGCGTCAATGTCGAGTCCGAACCTGAGCTGGAATTGCTGTCGTCCATCGCAACCTCGAAGGGCCGTGCTGCGCACGTGTCGGTGCGCGTCAATCCGGATGTCGATCCCAAGACCCACCACAAGATTGCAACCGGCAAGGCCGAGAACAAATTCGGCATTCCGATCGGCCGCGCGCGCGACGTCTATGCGCATGCCGCCAAGTTGCCCGGACTCAAGGTTGCCGGCGTCGACATGCATATCGGCAGCCAGATCACCGATCTCGATCCTTTCGGCGACGCGTTCAGGCTGCTGGCCGATTTTGTGCGCACGCTGCGAGCGGACGGCCACACGATCACGCATATCGATCTCGGCGGCGGGTTGGGTATTCCCTACCGTGACGACAACGAGCCGCCGCCGCACCCGGACGAGTACGCCAAGGTGGTCAAGCGCGCGACACGCGATCTCGACTGCCGGCTGATTTTCGAGCCGGGCCGATTGATCGTCGGCAATGCCGGAATCCTCGTGACGCGCGTCCTGTTCGTGAAGCGCGGCGAGGCCAAGACTTTCATCGTCGTCGACGCCGCGATGAACGATCTTATTCGGCCGACGCTCTACGATGCTCATCACGAAATCTGGCCTGTCCAGGAACCGAAGAAAGACGCTGCGCGCGTCCGCGCCGACGTCGTCGGGCCGGTTTGTGAATCGGGCGATTTCCTGGCACTCGACCGCGAACTCGCCGAACCGCAGCCCGGCGCCCTGCTGGCGGTCATGTCGGCCGGCGCTTACGGGGCGGTGCAGGCCGGAACCTACAATACGCGTGCGCTGGTGCCGGAAGTGTTGGTCAAAGGCGCAGAATGGGCCGTTGTGCGCCCCCGCCTTGAAGTTGACCAATTGATTGCGCTCGATCGCATTCCGCCTTGGTTATAAGCGCACGTGGTTCCGGACCCTGCCGCGTGTTAGCGTGTTAACGGGTAGATTCGACCGCGAGTGCGACGGAGCGGTTTTTGGATACCTTGGATCAGCAGCAACCCGGCGAGGACCGGCCGGTCAGGCGCCTGCTCGAGCGAGCGCTTCAACGCGCGCGCGGCAGTATCCTGTGGGAGCGTCTGTGGCCAGCGCTGGCGGCGCTCGCCACAGCGTTCGGGTTGTTCCTCGCGTTTTCCTGGGCTGGACTTTGGGTCGTGTTGCCGCCGCTCGGGCGTGCGATCGGCCTGTTCCTGTTTCTGATCGTCACGCTCGCCGCTGCGATTCCGCTCGCGCTGCTCCGCGTCCCGACGATCAATGACGGTTTACGGCGTCTCGACCGCGGCAGCGGCGAACCGCATCGGCCTGCGACCGCGGTTGCCGATGAGATTGCGGGCAATCCGAACGACGCGGTGACGCAGGCGCTTTGGCGCGCGCATATCGAGCGTGCGCTGTTCTCGGCGCGCAAGCTGAAAGCCGGCTGGCCCACGCCGCGATTGTCGGCACGCGATCCGATGGCGCTGCGCGCGCTTGTCCTCATGCTGGTGTTCGCGACTTTCTTTGCCGCGAGCGGTGAGCGCATCAAGCGCATCACGGCGGCATTCGACTGGCACGGCGTGGTCGCGCCTGCGAATTTCCGCATCGATGCGTGGGTGAATCCGCCGCTCTATACCGGCCGCGCGCCGATCATGCTTCCCGGCCTGCGTCCAGGCGAAACGCCGCCAAAGGAAGCGAACGCGATCGCGGTACCGGTCGGCAGCCAGCTCGTTGTCCGCGCCACCGGACAGGTGCGCCTGGATCTCGTCAAGCATGGCGGTCTTGAGGATGTCGCAGCCGATGCGCGCGTGGCACTCCCGAAGGGCACCGAGGAGCGCCACTTCGCCATCAAAAATAACGGCAGCGCAGTCCTGCGTGGCGTCGGCGGCGCCGACGTTGTCTGGGATTTCAGCGCTATTCCCGACCGTGCTCCCGCCATTTCGTTGATCCGCGATCCGGAACGGCTTGCGCGCGGCGCCATGCGGCTCGACTACAGGGTAGAAGACGACTACGGCGTGACGCAGGCGCAAGCGACGTTCGCACGCAAGGACGAAGCCAAGGCCGGTGCAGAAACGCCGCATCCTTTGTTCGCGGCGCCGGACTTCGCGCTTTCCCTGCCGGGGCAGCGCGCGCGTGCCGGCACGGCGCAGACCACGCACGATCTCACTGAACATCCCTGGGCCGGTGCCGATGTGACGATGACGCTGATCGCGCGTGACGAAGCCGGCAATGAAGGCCGCAGCGAGCCGCGCTCCTTCACGTTGCCGGAACGCATCTTCACGAAGCCGATCGCGCGCGCGCTGATCGAACAGCGCCGGAATCTCGCGCTCGATGCCAATGCCAGGCCGATCGTGCTCACCGCGCTCGACGCGCTGACCTTTGCGCCGGAAAAGTTCACGCCCAATGTCGGCATCTATCTCGGCTTGCGCTCGATCTATTTCGATCTTGCCCATGCCGGAAACGACGATGCGCTGCGCGAGGTGGTGGGACGGATGTGGGACATGGCCGTCCAGCTCGAGGACGGCAACATGTCGCAAGCCGAGCAGGCGCTCCGGCAGGCGCAGGAATCGTTGCGTCAGGCGCTTGAGCGCAATGCACCTGACGAGGAGATAAAGCGGCTGACCGACCAGTTGCGCGCGGCGCTCGACAAATTCCTGCAGGCGCTGGCGGAACAGATGAAGCGCAACCCGCAACAACTTTCCCGTCCGCTCGACCGCAACACGCGCGTGCTCAGCCAGCAAGATCTCAAGAACATGATCGACCGGCTGGAAAACATGGCGCGAAGCGGCAACAAGGAAGCTGCCCGTCAATTGCTCGAGCAATTGCAGTCGATGCTCGAAAACCTGCAAACGGCGCAGCCGAATGCTGGCCCCAACGACGGCGACGACGACATGATGTCCGCGCTCGACGAACTCGGCGACATGATCCGCAAGCAGCAGCAATTACGCGACCGCACCTTCAAGCAAGGTCAGGACTCGCGCCGCAATCAGCAGCCCGGCCAGCGCCGGCAATTCGGCGATCTGCAGCAGGACCAGCAGGGACTGCGGGACCGGCTCAAGAAGCTGCTCGAGCAGTTGCGCCAGCGCGGTCTCGGCAGCCAGCAGCCCGGTCAAAAGGGTGACGATCAGAACGAGATGGGCCAGCTCGGCGATGCCGGTGACGCCATGGGTCAGGCCGAAGGCGAACTCGGGCAGGGCGATTCGGATAACGCGGTGGATTCGCAGGGCCGTGCCATCGAGGCGATGCGCAAAGGCGCGCAAGGCCTGGCGCAACAAATGCAACAGAGCGGCGTGGGTCCCGGACCGGGGCAGCCCGGACGCAACGGCCGCCAGCGCGCGGAACAGAATACCGATCCGCTCGGCCGGCCGATGCGCGGTCGTCAATACGGCGACGACATCACAGTGAAGGTGCCGGGCGAGATCGATGCGCAACGCGCGCGCCGCATTCTCGAAGAGCTACGCAAACGCTACGCCGATCCGGCACGGCCGCAGACCGAGCTCGACTATATCGAGCGCTTGCTGCAGGGCTTCTGATTTTCAACGCAGGATATCAAGCTGCGCGCCTATTTTACCGCGCCGATTTTGTCGTGGCTGTTGAAGAAGCGCACCATGACATCGCTTGCGTCTTTTGGAGGCGAAGCGAGCCGGCTGTGGAATCGCAGGATTTCACCAGGCCCCAGAATACTGCGGCTCGGCAGCGCGGTCCACGTATAGAGTTCCTGTCCCTTTGCGTTGCGTGCGGCAAAGCGCAGCCGCGGCACCTCCGTTGCGCCGGCCGATTTGCTGACGATATTGCCTTCGATCAACAGCACGGCGACGCCTTCGGCCGTCTCGCGCGATACCTTCACGTCCTCGAAGGCAAGATGCCGCAAGTTGACCGGCAGTCCGATCATCGAAAACAGCGACGCGGTCTGCGGCAGGAAGCGCACCACTTCGTCGCGCGCGCCTATCACGGCGACATTGATGGCGACGAGGACAAGAATGATTGCCGTCCAGCGCGAACGGTTCTGTTTGAGCTTGCGGCTGCTTTGCAACCGCTCGCGGCGCGCCGCGAAGGTTTCGATGTCGTCCTGATCTGTTTCCGCCGTTTCGGTTGCCGGCTCGGGGAGCGGTTCCTGCTCGATCAGCGGCACCAGCGAAGGCGATTCGGTGACCGGAACCGTTTCCTCGCCCGGCCGTATGTCGAGATTGCCGTCGATCGGCGGGCTGCTTTCGGCCGGAGGCAAAATGTCTTGCGCCGCTTGCGGCGTGGGCGGCTCGGGGGGCGGCGTGCTTTTGGCGACAACTGGCGAGGGTGCTTCGGGCCGGACGGCCTTTGCGGGAATCTCGTTGGAGGGGCTGTTCGGTTGCGCTTCGGCTTCGGCAATCACCCGATCGACGAATGCGCTGACGTCGGCCTGCTGCGCAGGCTTTGCGTCGGCAAACCAGCTAGTCTTGCAACGCGCACAACGAACCGTTCGGCCGGAAGGGCCAAGCGACCCCTGGTCGATAGAGTAGGATGTCGCGCAGTTCGGACAAATGATCAGCATGAAAAGCGCATAGTTGGCCACCCGAACGGTACCAGCTGTCCGTTAACGGACCGGAAACCATGGAGCCCGTTTGCGGGTAAGTTCCTTGCGTCTTCGGGAAGGCGGCGGTTCTGGCGGGGCCGTGATATTGCTGTAAAAGCGCGATTCTTGCGGGGGTGGTGAGAGACGGCAGGCCGAGGGCTTTCCAGCCTGCCACCCAAGGGACGGAGACGGGTTTGGTTCGATTCGAGAACGTAGGTTTGCGCTATGGGCTGGGGCCTGAGGTGCTGCGCGACCTCTCGTTCCGCATTGAGCCGCATTCCTTCCAGTTCCTTACTGGGCCGTCGGGCGCGGGCAAAACCTCGCTGCTGCGGCTGATGTTCCTTTCGCTCAAGCCGACCCGCGGCCTGATCACGCAATTTGGCCACGACGTCGCGACGCTGTCGCGCGACGCGCTGGCCACGCTGCGGCGGCGCGTCGGCATCGTGTTTCAGGATTTTCGTCTGCTCGACCACATGACGACCTATGAAAACGTCGCGCTGCCGTTGCGCGTGATGGGGCGCGCCGAGGATAGCTACCGCGACGAGGTGATCGAGCTGCTCAACTGGGTCGGGCTTGGCGAACGCATGTGGGCGCTGCCGCCGGTGCTCTCCGGTGGCGAGAAGCAGCGCGCGGCAATCGCGCGGGCGGTGATCGCGCGGCCACAACTGCTGCTGGCGGACGAGCCGACAGGCAACGTCGACCCGAGTCTGGCGCAGCGGCTGCTGCGCCTGTTCGTCGAGCTTAACAAATCCGGTACGTCGGTCCTGATCGCGACACACGACATCGCGCTGATGGATCAGTACGATGCCCGGCGGCTCGTGCTGCATGACGGCCGGCTGCACGTTTACGACTGAGGCGGACGATGACGGATGCGTCGATGAACGACCTGAGTGCGGCGCCGCGCGGGCCTGGCTCCAAGCCGCGGTTCGACACGCCGATCGTGCCGCGCAATTCGATTTCAGGGCGCGCGCTGATTGCCGTCGTCGCGATCATGACGTTTCTGGCCTCGCTAACGAGTGGCGCGGTCGTGCTGGTGCAGGGCGCCGCCGGTGAGTGGCAGGCCGATGTATCGCGCGAAGTGACGATCCAGGTCAGCCCGGCGCCCGGCCGCGATCTCGATGCCTCAGTCGACAAGGCCGCGGCTGCTGCCCGCGCATTTCCCGGCATCGCCGATGTGCGGCCTTATACGAAAGAGGAGTCCGCGCAATTGCTGGAGCCGTGGCTCGGCAGCGGGCTGACGCTCGACGAGTTGCCGGTACCGCGCTTGATCGTCGTCAAGATTGCCGCTGGAGCCGCGCCGGACATTCCGCAACTGCGCCGCACGCTTGCCGAGCAAATTCCGGGCGCCAGTCTCGACGATCATCGTGGCTTTATCGATCGCATGCGCACGATGGCCGGCACGGCGGTCGCCGCCGGCATTTGCATCCTGCTGCTGATGCTCGCCGCAACGATGCTGTCCGTCACCTTTGCCACGCGCGGCGCCATGGCGACCAATCGTCCGGTGATTGAAGTTCTGCATTTCGTCGGCGCACGCAACAGATTCATCGCCGGGCATTTTCAGCGTCATTTCCTGGTGCTGGGCCTGCAAGGCGGCGCGATCGGCGGCGGCGCGGCCATTGTGCTGTTTGCGCTGGCTTCGCTGATCAGCCGGTGGTTTGCCGGCACGGCCGGGGGCGTGCAGACCGAGGCGATGTTCGGCTCGTTTTCCATTGGGTTTGAAGGTTATGTCGCCGTGCTGGTGCAGGTCGTGCTGATCGCGATGGTGACGGCGTGGACGTCGCGTCACACCGTCAAACGCACATTGCAGTCGATCGATTGACATGCTGACCCGTCTCGCGCGCTGGATCGGCTTTTTGACGATGACGGCTGCCGTCATCGGCTTCCTTGCGCTGATCGTCGGCTACTATTTATTTGCGTCGGGAATATCGTCGGAGGAAATCAAGCTCGACCGCAAGGCTGACGGCATTGTCGTGCTGACCGGCGCCGCCTCGCGCATCCCCGACGCCATCGAATTGCTCGCCGACGAGCGCGGCCAGCGGCTGTTGATCACCGGCGTCCACCGCAGCACCAGCGCGAGCGAGATTGCCCGGCTGACGCCGCTTTATGCGCGCCTGTTCGCCTGCTGCGTGGATCTCGACCGTTCCGCGCTCAATACCGTCGGCAACGCCATCGAGGCCAAGCGCTGGGCGAAAGAACACCGCTTCAATTCGCTGATCGTGGTAACGTCGAGCTGGCATATGCCGCGCGCCATGGCGGAGCTTGAGCACCAGGGGCCTGAATTGACGCTCATCCCGTTCCCGGTGGTTTCCGAGAACATGAAGAGCAATCCGTGGTGGGCAAACGCGGCCACGGCACGTTTGATATTGTCGGAATATCTGAAATACCTGTTCGCCGTCGTTCGCATGCACATCGATCCGGACACCGCATCATAGTTGTGAGATAAAAGTGCTGGTCCGATCAATCGCATTCAATATCGCGTTCTACCTGAACACGCTTGTGTACCTGGTGATCGGGCTGCCGACATTTTTCATGTCGTACAGGTCCGTGCTGGCGGTGGCGCAGTCCTGGGGCCGCACCAATCTCGTGCTGCTGCGCATCATCGCCGGCATCAAGGTCGAATTCCGCGGCCTGGAAAAGATTCCGAAAGGCCCGCTGATCGTCGCCGCCAAGCACCAGTCGGCTTGGGAAACATTTGTGCTGCTGACGCTTTTCGACAATCCGTTGTTCATCCTCAAGCGCGAACTGCTCTGGATTCCGTTTTTCGGCTGGATGCTCTGGAAGGGGCGCATGGTGCCGGTCGATCGCGCCGCCGGTTCGCAAACGCTCGTGAAGATGACGGCGCGCGCGATATCCGAATTGAAGCAGGGACGCCAGCTCATCATCTTTCCCGAGGGCACGCGGCGTCCGGCCGGCGCCGAGCCGAAATACAAATTCGGCGTCGCCCATCTTTACGCCGCGGCCGGCATTCCGTGTTTGCCGGTTGCGCTCAATTCCGGATTGTTCTGGCCGCGCCGTTCGATCCGGCGCGTGCCGGGGACGGTGCTGGTCGAGATTCTCGATCCCATCCCGCCCGGCATGGACAAGCACGCGTTCTTCGCCCGGCTGCAAAGCGAGCTCGAAGCGGCGACCCAGCCTCTTATCGAGGAAGGCAAACGGGAAATCGAGCGCGCGTCAGCCTGACGATTTTGCGTGCGACTCGTGCGTGCCCTTCAACTGATCGGCGAGCAACCGCAGGTCGTCGTTTCGATAGCCCAGCGTCTGCAACTCCTTCACGGCCGCCAGAACGTATTCGCGGTTCGGGCCCGAGCGTCCGTGACCTTGCCGGACATAATGAAGCTGCTCGGCGAGCGTAAGACGGCCGGCATATTGCCGGTGGCCGCGGTCAACGACGTAGCACAGCGCCTGCACGCGCTGGCGCGGGTCGCCAGTCAGCCAGACCGACCGCCACACTTCGCGATAGACGAGCGTGGTTTGCTCGCGCGCCCGCAGATACGCGATCGTCGCGGCGCGTTTTTTTGCCGCCACGCGGTAGGCGATGCCGCTGCACTTGCCGCCGCGGTCGAGGCCGAGCACCAGGCCCGGCCGCTCCGGCGTGCCGCGATGCACGAACGAATAGACGCAAAGCGCGCGATGTTCCCCGATCAGGCGCGCATTGAGCCGCTCGAGATAGTCGAAGCCCGGCCGCCACATCAGCGAGCCGTAGCCGAAGACCCAAAGGTCCCCATCGCTGGGGTCGATACTTGTGCTCATTCGAACCGGGAGATAGCTGTGGCGTTGACAGAGGCTGCCGATTCCGGCTCGCGTAACAGCAGCGAAGTCCGGGTGCAACCCGCCGGGCAGCCCCGCCCGCCCGGCGCATAAACGCCGTATTCGCCCGCTTTTTGACAGGTCCGATGGCCCGCGAACCGCACAGTTTCCAATCCCGCCGCCGCACCGGGCGGCGCTACGCGGTATGGCTCTTCATCGTCCTGGCATTGATCGGCGGCTGGACCTGGCTCTGGCGCTATGCGTCCGACAAGGCCACGGAAACCATCGAGGGCTGGCGCGCGCGCGAGGCCAAGGCAGGCCATATCTATAGTTGCGGCAAGCAAACCATCGGCGGTTATCCCTTCCGCATCGAAATCAATTGCGACCAGGCCGGCGCGGTGCTGCGCGACAATCAGCCACCCTTCGAATTGAAGGTCGCGAACGTCCTGGTTGCGGCGGAAGTATTCCAGCCGACATTGCTGACCAGTGAGTACGCGAGCCCGTTAACGGTCGCTGCGCCCGGTCAGCCGCCGGCCTTCATCGCCAGCTGGAAAAGCGCGCAGTCGCGCGCCCGCGGCACACCGGCGTCGCCGGAGAGCATATCGGTCGTGCTCGACGGCCCGTCGCTCGACCGCATGAACGGTTCATCCAGGGAAAGCGTGATCAAGGCGCAGCACATCGAGATTCTCGGCCACATGCTCGAAGGCTCGGCGAGCAAGGATCCCGTGATCGAAGTCACGTTGCGCACGACTCAAATGGCGGCGCCGGGGCTGAACCCGTTCGCGGCGACGCCGATCGATAGCGACATCGACGTGGTGCTGCGCGGCATGAAGGATTTCGCGCCCAAGTCGTGGCCGGCCCGGTTTCACGAAATCCAGGCCGCCAACGGGCGGATCGACATCAACAAGGCGCGCGTGCAGCAGGGCGAGACCGTTGCGGTCGGCAGTGGTACGGTTTCGATCAATCCGCAGGGAAACTTGCAGGGTCAGTTGACCGTTACGATTACAGGGCTTGAGCCGTTTCTCAAAAGCATCGGCGCCGATCGTTTCGTGCAGAATTCGCCGACCGTGGACAGGCTCGCCGGCACGCTGGACCGGCTGATGCCGGGACTCGGCAATGTCGCGCGCCAGCAAGCGGGCGCCAATCTGGGCGCCGGCATCAATCTGCTTGGCGAGCAGACCGTGCTTGAGGGCAAACGCGCGGTGAAGTTGCCGCTTAGGATCGACGACGGAACGATGTTTCTCGGCCCGATTCCGGTCGGCAAGGCGCCGGCTTTATTCTAATCCCCGTCCGCAGCGTATGGCTTCGGCAGCGGCGCCAGGCCCGAATGCGGGCGGCCGAAATCGGGCGCGGGTGAATCCTGGCCGATATCGACGATGCCCTTGCGGATCGCGCGCGTGCGCGTGAAGTGGTCGAACAGCGCGTCGCCGTCGCCCTTGCGGATCGCCTTTGTGAGCGCCGAGACGTCCTCGTTGAACCGCCCGAGCATTTCCAGCACGGCATCCTTGTTGGCGAGAAAGATGTCGCGCCACATCGTCGGATCGGACGCGGCGATGCGGGTGAAGTCGCGAAAACCACCGGCGGAAAACTTCAGCACTTCCGAACGCGTTACCGACTGCAATTCCTCGGCGGTGCCGACGATGGTGTAGGCGATGAGATGCGGCAAATGGCTGGTGATGGCGAGCACCAGATCGTGATGATCCGGCGCCATGGTGTCGACGTTGGCGCCAAGCAGCCGCCAGAATTGCGCAAGCTTTTCGGTCGCCTTTGGATCGACGCCCTCCGGCGGCGTCAGGATGCACCAGCGATTGACGAACAGCTCCGCGAAGCCTGCATCGGGACCGGAATATTCGGTGCCGGCGACCGGATGGGCCGGAACGAAATGCACGCCTTTCGGCAGATGCGGGGCGACGTCGCGGACGACAGAACCTTTGACCGAGCCGACGTCGGAGACGATCGCGCCGGATTTGAGATGCGGTGCGATTTCCCGGGCGACCGCACCGCAAGCGCCGACTGGAATGCACATGATCACAAGATCGGCGCCTTCGACCGCGGCGGCATTGGTTTCAACCACTTGATCGGCGATGCCGAGTTCGGCGGCGCGCTGGCGCGTCGCCGGCGAACGCGCGGTGACGACGATCGAGCCGGCGGCATTTTGCACACGCGCGGCGCGCGCAATCGACGAGCCGATGAGGCCGACGCCGATCAGAGCAAGCCGGTTGAAGAGGGGGGCCTTCGCGCTCACGCGGCTTTCCCCAAAAATTCGCCGAGCGCCTGCACGACCAGACGATTGGCCTCTTCGCTGCCGACCGTCATGCGCAACGCATTCGGCAGCTTGTAAGCGGTCACCTGCCGCAGGATCAATCCGCGCCTGGTGAGGAAGGCGTCCGCATCTTTCGC
>JBARCH010000218.1:0-2637 GCA_049793875.1 Pseudolabrys sp.
GAGGCCCGGCCGCTTCAGCGCGCCGAAGCGGATCGCCAGCGCCAGCACGCCGAGCAATACCAGGCCTTCGAGCGTCGCTTCATAAAGCTGGCTCGGATGGCGCGGGATCGGGCCGCCGCCGGGAAAGACCATCGCCCAGGGTACGTCGGTCGGCCGTCCCCACAATTCGCCGTTGATGAAATTGGCGATGCGCCCGAGGAACAGGCCGATCGGCCCGACCGCGCACGTGACGTCGCCGAGCGACAGGATCGGAATCTTCCGTTTCCAGCCGAACAGGACGACGGCGATGACGCAGCCGGTGAAACCGCCGTGGAACGACATGCCGCCGTCCCACAACCGCAGGATCTCGATCGGATGCGCCATGAAGAGCGGCAGATTGTAAAACAGCACATAGCCGGTGCGGCCGCCGAGGATGATGCCGAGCGTGACCCACAAAATGAAATCGTCGAAGTCGAGCGCCGTCATCGGCGCCTTGCCGCCCCATACCGTGTCCCAGCGGATGATGGCGCGCGCGTAGGCCCAGCCGAGCAGGATGCCGAAGATGTAGGCGAGCGCGTACCAGCGGATGGCGAGCGGCCCGAGATGGACGAGCACGGGATCGAAGGCCGGATAGGGAATGACGAAAAGAGGCATTACTGAATCCGCTGATGGGGTGACGCAGGCAGCCGGCTGGTGCTGTCAAGCATATCAGGTTGCCCGGCACTTGCAGCGCGATGGGCGGATAGTCATTGTAAAGCCGATGCGTGGAGACGAGCGATGACCCAGACCTCGAACCGGATTTTCGACGAGATGGCGCGACTGATGAACGATGCGGCCGGCGTGGCGCAAGGTGTGCGGCGGGAATTCGACACGCTGTTCCGCACCCAGGCGGAGCGCATCCTGCGCGATCTCGATGTCGTGCAGCGCGAGGAATTCGAGGCGGTGAAGGAAATGGCGCGGCTGGCGCGCGAAGAAAACGAGGCGCTCAAGGCGCGCATCGAGGCATTGGAGAGCAAGGGCGGGAATTAGCCTCTGCCGGTCCGGGCGGCGCTTGAGCGACCCGGACGCCCGAAGGAAGCTTGGCGCTTGCGCCCGGATTCCAGCCTCGCGGCTTTCGCCCGTGCCCGGAATGGTCGGAAAAACTGTAGTGTTCTAATTTGAATCCTCGGGGGCGGGGGCTCCATTTTCCCGCAGGCAGTTCGCGAGCCTCTTAAACAGGGCAGGATGCCCATTTGGCCGTTCCGGCTCTTTGTTTACCGCAACATGGAATCCCGGAACTCCTGGCGCTGTTAGGTGGATTGATCCGTCCTTCTCCAACCACATGCCCATGCTGACATAGATCGCATTGCCCTTCTTACTGACTTCCATGGGATCCTCCCGATTTATGCTCGTCAATGATAGCGGCGCGGAGCGCCTCTAGTGGCGATGTGATCGGCGGGACTATGCAGCATCGCTATGGCCGCTGGTGTGGCTGATCGGCTATGGTCGCTAGAGGAATTGGTGGAGCGAACCTCAAATTAAATTGGCAGACTGACCCCATGTCCAAAACCCAGAAAATTTTCAGGGCGGTCTATATCGCCGCAGCAATTATATTGCTTCCGGCTTGGTTTTATTATGGCCTTTTGGAAAATACATATGTCACTTGGCCAAGACAGCCACAGCCCGAGATCAACCGAACGATACCTTATTCTGCGAAGGGAATTGCGGTTTACATCACCAAAGCCGATCAACAGTTGAACGTGGAACTAATGTGGACCCTTATAGGATCGGGATTAGTATTTGTTGCAGGGCTCATTTTTTCAGGAGAATTGCGACGGATTATGAATGGTGATCGTAGTCCAAAATCAAATTAGGACACTACCGGAAAAACGGCTTTCTTGCCCTTTCGGACCGCCGCCGCTATAAACCCCGCCGATCGCGGCCCCCGGCACCCCTGGAGGCTTGCTGCGACAGGTGGGCGGCTGAAAATGCCGCCCTTTCAACTAGATAGAGGTATCGATTATGGCGACCGTCAAGGAATTGAAGGCGACGGTTCGTCCGAAGAGCGGCAAGGGGGCCGCCCGGGCGGAACGTCGCGCCGGCCGAGTGCCGGGCGTGATCTATGGTGACAACAAACCCCCGATGCCGGTCTCGCTCGACCATGCCGAATTGCGCCACCGCATTTACGGCGGGCGCTTTCTCACCACGCTGTACAATATCGACATCGATGGCACCAAGCATCGCGTCATCCCGCGCGACTTCCAGCTCGACCCGGTCAAGGATTTCCCCGTTCATGTGGATTTCCTCCGCGTTGCGGAAGGCGCGACCATCCGCGTGAATATTCCGATCCACGTGCTCAACACCGACCAATCGCCGGGCGTGAAGCGCGGCGGCGCCGTCAACATCGTGACGCACACCATCGAGGTGATGTGTCCGGCTGACGCCATTCCGGAATCGATCGACGTCGATATCGCCAGCCTCGACATCAACTATTCGAAGCACTTGAGCGATGTGACGTTGCCGCCGAACGTGCGCGTGATCGCGCAAGGCGACATCACGCTCGTCACCGTCGTGCCGCCGTCCGGTTACGCGGAAGAGCTCAAGGCCGCCGCCGACGCTGCCGCCGCTGCTGCCGCAGCCGCTGCTGCCGCCGCTGCCGCCGGTGTTGCACCCGGAGCC
>JBARCH010000219.1:0-1938 GCA_049793875.1 Pseudolabrys sp.
CTCGGCACGCAGGATTTCAGCCAGTACATCACCAACATCGCCAACTCCGGCGCCGACGTCATCATCAACGTCAACTGGGGCCGCGACGCGGTGTTGTCCGTGCAGCAGTGCAAGCAGTTCGGCGTGACGCCGAAGATGCAGATGGTGATCCCCTACCAGATTCCATTCCTCGCGAAGGAAGTGGGTCCGGAGCTCACCGAGGGCGTTTATGCGGCCACCGATTTCTGGTGGACGCTGGAAGACAAGTATCCGCTGGCCAAGATGTTCGTCGAAGCCTTCGACAAGAAGTATGGCTACAAGCCGGAATGGGGCGCGGAGAACGGCTATGTCAGCTTTGCGCACTGGGCGCGCATGGTCACGCAGGCCGACAGCTTCTATCCGCCGGACGTGATCAAGCAGTACGAGAAAGGCGAGACGATCCCGTCGCTCGTGGGCGACGTGCATTACCGTCCGCAGGACCACCAGTGTGTCCGTCCGGTCATCATCGTCAAAGGTAAGGCGCCAAAGGCCATGAAGAACAAGGAGGATTACTGGGAAGTCCTCGATGTCGTTCCGGGTGCGCCGCTGATGCAGAAGCCGGACGCGTTCGGCTGCAAGCTCGGCGATTATACCTGAGATTGACGGCATGGTTCGGCGCCGCCGGCGGCATTTCCGCCAGCGGCGCCGGTACCTTATTTGACGATGGCATATTCGGTTTTACTGAAGGCGTGAGGCTGGCTTCGTGATCAACTGGGGCAATTTCATCTCGCAATGCTTCAACGGGCTGGTGCTCGGGGCGTTGCTCGCGCTCATTAGCTCGGGTCTGACCATCATCTACGGCACGCTTGGCGTCCTGAACCTCGCGCACGGCGCGATGTTCATGCTCGGCGGCTACGCCGGATGGGTGGCCTATACCTATACCGGATCGTTCATTGTCGCGATTTTCGCGGGTGCACTTTTTGTGATGCTGGTCGGCGTTATCGTCGAGCGGCTCATCATCCGCTCGTTCTACAGCCGACCGCATGAAGACCAGTTGCTGGTCACCTTCGGGCTCGGCATCGTCTTCGTCGAGGCCGTGCGCTTCTTTTTCGGCAGCCTCTCCAGAGCCGTGCCGCCGCCGCCGCCGCTCGTGGGCATCATGAATCTCGGCTTCATGTTCTATCCGACCTACCGCATTGCGTTGCTCGGCATTGTCGCGTTTGCGCTGCTCGCGCTCTACATCGTGCTCTATCGCACGCGCATCGGCATGATCGTCCGCGCAGGCATTGAAGACTCGGTGATGGTCGATTCTCTCGGCATCGACGTCTACAAGGTGTTCATGCTGGTGTTCGGTATCGGTGCGATGGCGGCGGGCTTTGCCGGCATCGTCAACGCGCCGGTTGTGTCGATCGCCCCTGACGTCGGTGAGGCGATCCTGGTGCAGACCTTCGTGGTCGTGGTGATCGGCGGCGTCGGCTCCTTTCCTGGCGCCATCCTCGGCGGCCTCATCGCCGGAGAGATCATCAGCATCACCTCGATGTTCAACCCCGGCTATTCGTACGTCATGCTTTTCGTGGCGATGACACTGGTGCTGGTGCTGCGGCCCTACGGTCTGCTCGGCACGGCCGGCCGCGAGTGAGCCGCCTTCCGATGGTCAGGAAACGCCCCTTTCTTGTCGAGACACTCACGGCCGCCGGGCTCATCGCCGCGCCGTTCATCTTGCCGCACCTCGGATTTACGCCGACCACGATCAACCGCATCCTGGTCTGGGGCGTGTTCGGACTCGGCTTCGACATCCTGTTCGGCTTCACCGGCCTGCTCTCGTTCGGCCAATCCGCGTTCTTCGGCACCGGCGGCATGGTCGCGGCCTATCTACTGACGATCGTGAATTTTCCCTACGTGGTGCCGGCGCTGTTTGCGGGCACGATTGTGGCCGCCGTCGTCGGCTATCTGATCGGATTGATCGCGCTCAGGCGCACC
>JBARCH010000220.1:0-8289 GCA_049793875.1 Pseudolabrys sp.
GTGCCGCTGTTGGTCAGCGCATTGCCGACGCCAACATCGGCGGTCGCGATATTGAAGAGGCCGCCGGCGAGATTGTTGAAGGCATTGGCACCGCTGCCGAGATCGACGTTGCCGGTGACGGTGCCGGAATTGTTCACGGTGTCGTCGCCGGTGCTGGTCAAAATCGCATGGCCGCCGCCGGTGATCGTCGTGCCGGAGGCGATCGTGAGAGTGTTCGTGGTCCCGAAAGCGAACTGGATGCCGGCGCTGGCGCCGTAAACGGTGCCGTTGCTCACCGTTACGTTAATGTTGCCGCCGCCGGCGAGCGCGATGATGCCGTTGCCGCTCGTTGCCGTGACGTTTCCGCTGTTGACGACGGTCGTCGAGCCACCGAGCGACGAGGCGTAGACGCCGTTGCCGTTCGCGGACACGATGTCGCCCGTGTGCTGGACGAAAGTGCTGCCGGTCGATGCTGAGCCGTGAATACCGTCGCTGAACGCCGTTATGTTTCCCGTAGCGGTGATCGTGACCGGACCGTTGTAGGCGCTCGCCGCGATACCGACGCCATTTGTCGCTGTGATATCGCCGGTGTGCGAGACGGTCGCCGCCGAATATCCGAAGAGCTGAATGCCACTGACATACGCCGTGATTTTTCCGCTGCTGGTGACGGATGCCACACCGTGGTACGCATAGGCGTTGATGCCGGTGCCGTGGCTCACGGCGATGTCAGCCGGTGCTGATAACAGTGGCACTGGCGTCGCCCGCGGCCGCGATTCCGCCGGCAACAGCCGTTACATTGCCGGTTTGAATGGTGGTTGCTGCGCCGTGCAGCGAATATGCAGCGATCCCGCCGCCGTTACCCGCCGTGATGTTGCCCGTGTTGGTGGCGGACGCGGCGCCGTTTAACGCGCCGGCTACAATGCCTGAGCCGTGACTCGCTGTGATGTCGCCGGTATGGGCGACGGTAACACCGCTAAATCCGTGTGCGGCAATGCCTCCGAAGGCGGCGTTTATGTTGCCGCTGCTGCTGACGGATGCCGCGCCGTGGCCCGCCTCTGCGGCGATCCCGATGCCGTGATTCACGGCAATGTCGCCAGAGTGAATGACGGTGGCGTTTGTGTAGCCGGACGCTACGATTCCGGCGACCGCTGCGGTTATTTTGCCGGTCTGGGTGACGGACGCCGACCCGTATTGCGAATACGCTGTGAGTCCGACGCCATGCCTTGCCGTGACGTCGCCGCTATTATTGATGGATGCGTTGCCGTTGTACCCGATGGCGACAATTCCAGCGCCATGGCTTCCGGTCGATGTGATGGCGCCGCTGTGTGTAACGGTCGCGCTGTTGTAGCCATACGCATAAATCCCGGGGCCGGCAGCCTTGATATTGCCGGTGCCGGTGACGGACGTGCTGCCGCCGTACGAATAGACCGCGATGCCGGCCGCATGGCGCGATGTGATATCGCCGGTGTGGTTGATTGTGACGCCGGCATCTCCGTTACCGCCGATGCCGGTGCCGTAGGCCGTTATCTTGCCCTGTGCTGTGATGGATACCGCGCCGGCGCCGGAATATCCGATGATGCCGTTGCTTTGCGTCGCCCTGACGTCGCCGGTCTGCGTAATGGTGACGCCCGCGCTTCCGTTTGCAGTGATGCCGGCATAGCCCAGGATCGTGCCGGTGTTCTGGATGGATACGGCGCCGTTGTGCGCGTAGGCGTAGACGCCGACCAATCCGGCGGCGTTGCCGGTGTGCTGGATGTTGATGTCGCCGCTGGCTGAATTTCCGGAGATGGCGTAGGCCCCGGCTACATTTCCGTTCACGGTGATTGATATTGGGCCGTTCGTGGCGGTGGCGCCGATGCCGAAGGCCCCGGACGAGTCGCCGGTATGATTGATGGTGACGCCGCTGTATCCCGAGGCGGTAATGCCGTTGTAGAGGGTGCCGCTGCTGGTGATGCTGACGGTGCTGGAAGCCGAATATCCGGAGATTCCGCGGCCGGAGGAGGCCGAGACGTCGCCGGTATGGTTGATCGTGACCGCGCCGTCGGTGGACGCGTAAATGCCGTTGGCGCCGATCACCGAAATGGAAAAAGGCGTCGTGCTGCTGTTGATCGTGATCGTGTCGCCCGCACCCGCGCGCTTGAAATAGATGCCGGCCGTGCCCGATGCCGGCGCGATGCTGGTCGTCAACGTATTGACGTTGAGCGTATTGACGGTGGCCGGGTCGAAATCCGCGCCGCTCGCGATGCCGGCCGACTGGTCGCCGGTGCAGGTCGCGACCCCGGCACTGACCGCGCAGGTCGTGGGGCCTGCGCTCGCGGGCCGCGGCATCATCAGCCACAACGCTCCGCTCGCGACCGTACCCAGCAAAGCGGTGCGCCAGTTGCGGTTCTCGTTCAATGCCCGGAACGTGTCCGAGCCGTCGCCTGCCAGCGCATTGTAATTGTATCGACCGCTAGCGGTGATGCGCCCGAGCGGCATCTGTATGGATGAGATTCTATGTGCGCGCGGTTGCTCTCCCGCAACCGGATGCGCGCCGGCGTCCCGTCGTGGACACGCGGCAGAACCGCGAGAACGGCTAAACGCCCGCACTGACTTACCCCAACCCCCAACATCGGCCGATCTGATGTCCGCCGACTCGATCCGGCACTTGGCCGACCGTAACAAGCCGCTAGTCTATAACGACCGCAACCGGAAAGCAGTCATTTCCCACATTCGTTGCCAGAAATGCTACCTCGCTGATGTGGGATTTAGCACCATGCCGCAGCTTTTAGCGCAAGTTATTGATCCGTATGGATGACAAGCCGACCAGCGCCGGAGGCGGACAGGAGGGGCCCGCCGTCGACCCCCAGGGGCCTGATGCCGCAGCCGCCACGGCCGCCCGGCAACAACCGGTCAAGATCAGTTGCTCGCGCGGGCTGGCGTCCTGGCTGGTCCGCCATAACGCGACGGTCGCCTTCAGCTCCTACCAAAGCGGCCGTCTTTATCTTGTCGGCGTGGACAGGCAGGAGCGCGTCTCGTTCCATGAACGATACTTCGCGCGCGCCATGGGGTTATGGGCCGACCCGCAGCGCATTCTGGTCGCGACGCTCTTCCAGCTCTGGCGGCTTGAGAACGTGCTCGCGCCCGGCGCGCAGACGGAGGAGGGCGCCGACCGCCATTACGTACCGCGCGTGGCGCACACGACCGGCGATCTCGATGCGCACGATGTCGGCGTCATGACCGACGGCCGCATCGTTTTCGTCAACACACTCTATTCCTGCCTCGCCACGCTGAGTCCCACTCATTCCTTCCGTGTTTTCTGGAAGCCGCCCTTCATTTCCAAACTCGCGCCGGAAGACCGTTGCCATCTCAATGGGCTGGCGATGCGAGCGGGCTTGCCCTCCTATGTTACGGCGGTGTGCAAGAGCGACGTCGTCAACGGCTGGCGCGACCGGCGCGCGGAAGGCGGCTGCGTGATCGACGTGACGAACAACCGTGTCGTCAGCGAGAAACTGTCGATGCCGCACAGCCCGCGGCTCTATCAGGACAGGCTCTGGGTGCTGAATTCGGGTGCGGGCTATCTGGGAACCGTCGACCCGGCGAACGGAGAATTCACACCGCATACATTTTGTCCCGGGTTCATGCGCGGGCTTGCGTTCCATGACGGTTACGCGCTGGTCGGGCTGTCGCTGCCGCGTGACGGATCGTTCGCGGGGCTCGCGCTCGACGGCGAATTGAAGAAACGCGACGCGGATCCGTGGTGCGGCGTGCAAGTCGTCGAGCTTGCGACCGGCAACATCGTCGAATGGATCAGGCTCGAAGGCGGCGTCACCGAATTATTCGACGTGCGCGTCATTCCGGGCGTGCGGCATGCGACCTGCACCGGCATCCTGACGGAAGAAATCCAGCATCGGGTCACGTTCGAAGTCGAGACGCAGCAGGCCGGCTGACGGTCAGGGCTTGCCCGGCATAGTGACGCTCCGGCCCGCAGCTTCCGGACGCGGCAGGCGCGAATGCGCCGCTTTCATCCTTGCCAGCGCGCGCGTGGCCGCGTCGTTGAACGGCGCAACCTTCTTCGCCTCCATATCGACGTTCAGGCTCATGTTCTCGGAAGTCGCCGACACCCAGCCCTCGCTGGCATGGAAAAGCTGCTCGAAATAGTGGACGCGCTTGGCGTCGTAGTCGAGCAGTTGAAATGTCACGCGCACGGGATCGTCGAGGTGCAATTCGCGCAAATAGCGAACGTGAACCTCGGCGGTAAAGGTCGAATGTCTCTGCGTGTTGAGATAGTCGAGCCCGATGCCGAGAAGCTCGTAGGCTTCATCGACCGCGCGATCGAACAACACGTTGTAATAGGCCATGTTGAGGTGGCCGTTATAATCGATCCACGCCGGCTCGACCCGCATCACCGAGGAGACGAAGGGTGCAAAGAAAACCGGTTCAAGATCGATGCGATCGAGCATGTCAGGCTGAGATCGGATAAATCGCCTTTTCGCCACTGAGCACGCGCGCCACGTCGGCGGCGCACTTTGTCTGCAATTCCTCCAGCGCCTCGATCGAATAAAACGCGGTGTGCGGCGAGACGATGACGTTGTCGCGCCCGAGCAGCCTTGAGTCCTTGGCGAGCGGCTCGGTTGCCACCACGTCGAGCGCCGCGCCGCCAACCTGGCCTGCGTCGAGCGCGGCAATCAGCGCCGGTTCGTCGATCAACGGCCCGCGCGCCGTATTCACGACGTAGGCGCCTTTTTTCATCTTGGCGAACGCGGCGGCGTTCATCAGCCCGCGCGTTGCCGGCAGCAGCGGTGCATGGACCGAGATGTAGTCGGAGGTTTTCAGAAGGGTATCCAGATCGACGCCCTCGACGTTCGCGGTCTTGAACAGGTCCGGCTTGGCGTAAGGATCGTGCGCGATGACCTTGATGCCGAAGGCCTGTGCTTTCGGCGCCACCAGCCGCGGGATATTGCCGAAGCCGATGAGCCCCAGCACGGTGCCTTCGATGCGGCGGATCGGCACGACGGCCGGCATTTCCCAGCGGCCACCCTGCACCAGTTTGTTGGACAGCGGAATCTTGCGGATCAGCGCCAGCAGCATCGCCATCGTATGATCCGACACTTCGCGGATGCAGTAATCCGGCACGTAGTTGACGGCGATGCCTTTCTCCTTGGCGGCCGGCAGGTCGATATTGTCGACGCCGAGGCCGAAGCGCCCGATCGCCTTGCAGCGCGTCAACTGCCGCAGCAACTCGCCGGGAAGCTTGGCATAGGTGACGAGGATGGCGTCGGCATCCTTGGCGACCGCGAGAATGTCGTCGGCGCCGCTGCTTTTCGACATGCGAAAGGTCGGGTTGAGGCGTGCCAGCGCGGCCTTCGCCGGATCGAGGGTGGGGAACACGCTGTCGGTCACAGCAATTACGGGGCCGCTCATGTATTGCTCCAAGGTCGGGAAGTTCGTGGCACACGTTACGCCAGAGCAGCGCCTCGCGTCCACTTTGCCTGCTTATTCCAATCCCGACGTTTCCTCTGGTAACGTCCGGTCATTCTCCGGACCTGGCAGAGGAATGCCGTATGGCCTCGCGTAATATTGCCGCCGACAAATCCCGCAGCGCGGCGGCGGCCGGGAAAGCGATTGCTGCGCTGACGGCAGCGTTCGGCAATCGCGTCGTGACGTCTCAGGCTGTGCGCGAGCAGCACGGCAATACGCTCACCTGGGTTGCGAACCAGCCGCCGGACGCCGTCGTGTTCCCGCAGGACACTACTGAAGTGCAGCAGATCGTGGGCCTTTGCGCTGCCCACGGCATGCCGGTGATTCCGTTCGGCACCGGTACGTCGCTCGAAGGCCACGTCAACGCGCCGTTCGGCGGCGTGTCGATCGACTTTCGCGACATGAACAAGGTGCTGGCGGTACACGTCGAGGATCTCGATTGCATCATCGAGCCCGGCATTACGCGCAAGGCGCTTAACGAATATCTGCGCAGTCAGGGCCTGTTCTTTCCGATCGATCCCGGCGCCGATGCGTCGCTCGGCGGCATGGCGTCGACACGGGCGTCCGGCACGAATGCCGTGCGCTACGGCACGATGAAGGACAATGTGCTGGCGATGAAAGTGGTGACGGCGAACGGCGAACTGATGACCACGTCGCGCCGCGCCAAGAAATCGTCGTCCGGCTACGATCTCACGCGCCTGATTGTCGGCGCGGAGGGAACGCTCGGCGTCATCACCGAACTCACGCTGAAGCTCTCCTGTCTGCCGGAAGCGATCGCGTCCGGCGTCTGTCCGTTTCCGTCAGTCGATGCGGCGTGCAACGCCGCCATTCACACAATTCAATCCGGCATTCCGATCGCGCGCATCGAATTGCTCGACGCGTTGCAGATCAAGGCAGTCAATGTCTATTCCAAATTGAGCCTGCCGGAAGTGCCGATGCTGTTTGTCGAATTCCACGGCTCCGATGCGAGCGTCGCCGAGCAATCCACGCGCTTCGGGGAGATTGCCAGGGACCTTGGCGGCGGGCCGTTCGATTGGGCGACCAAGCCGGAAGACCGCACGCGGTTATGGCAGGCCCGGCACGATGGCTATTGGGCAGCGCGAAATCTGCGGCCCGGCACCGTGGCTTTTGCCACGGACGTCTGCGTGCCTATCTCGCGGCTGGCGGAATGCGTAACGGCGACACAGCGCGAGATCGTCGCGCTGAAACTGGTAGCGCCCATCCTCGGTCACGTCGGCGACGGCAACTTCCATCTTACGCTGGTGGTGGACCTCAACGACGAAGACGAGGTCAAGCGCGCCAAACTGCTGATGGAGCGGCTGGTCGAACTGGCTTTGTCGATGGATGGCACCTGCACCGGCGAGCACGGGGTCGGGCAGGGCAAGATGAAATACCTTTTGGCGGAGCACGGGTCCGCGGCAATGGCCGCGATGGCCGCGATCAAGAAGGCGCTCGACCCGCAAAACATCATGAATCCCGGCAAGATTGTCGCGCTCGGCTGAACGATGGCTGCGACATAGAATTGCCTCCAAAACCAGCAGAAATGGCGTAGAATTTCAGCCTGTTAAGCGCGGACGCGGGATCCGCCGCGACCGGCGCCGGAGTTTGCGTTGCAGACAACTTTGCTCGGATTAGCCATCGTCTTCATTCTGGCGCTCGTCACGGCGCTGGTGGGTCCGTTCGTTGTCGATTGGGGCAGCCACCGCTCGGTGTTCGAGCACGAGGCAAGCCGCCTGATCGGCGTGGACGTCCATGTGACCGGCGCGATCGACGCGAGGTTGCTGCCGTCGCCGCGGCTCGTTCTGCATGACATCGCGATCGGCCCGGCGGGCAAGGATCAGTTGCGCGCCCGCTCGCTCGGCATCGAATTCGGGCTGGGGCCGCTGATGCGTGGCGAGTGGCGCGCGACGGAAATGGACGTCACCGGGCCGGAGGTTCACCTCGGTCTCGACAAATCCGGCCACGTGCGGACGCCGACGATCGCGATCAATTTCGATCCCGACGCGTTGTCGGTCGACAAGCTCAGCGTTCAGGACGGTACGGTCACGCTGAGCGATGCCGCCAACGGCGGCACCATGGTGTTGAATAATGTGTGGTTCAATGGCGACGTACGCTCGCTGCTTGGGCCGGTCAAAGGCGAGGGCGCTTTCAAGATCGGCGGCGATCTTTATCCGTATCGTCTTGCCGTCAGCCGCTTCGGCGAAGACAGCACGCTCAAGCTTCATCTCAACATCGACCCGGTCAGCCATCCGCTCAGTATCGAAAGCGACGGCACGCTGTCGCTCGCGCAAGGCGCGCCGCGTTTCGACGGCACGCTGAAACTGGCGCGGCCGGTCGGCATCGCTCAGCAGAGCGCAGGTGCGGTGACGCAGCCCTGGCGCATAGGCGGCAAGATCAAGGCGACATCGGCCGGCGCGCTGATGGAGCAGGTCGAATTCCAGTACGGTTCGGACGAGCAGGCCATCAAGCTCAGCGGCACCGCGGATTTCAAATTCGGCGTGAAGCCGCACTTCCAGGGTGTGCTGTCCGGGCGGCAGATCGATTTCGACCGCGTGCTGGAGAACACAGGAGCCCCGCGGCCGCCGCCGGCCGCAGCATTCCGCACGCTGGCGGAACTGGCGGCGAGCGCATTCCGGCCGACGTTCCCGATCGATCTCGGCATCGGCATCGATCAGGTGACGCTCGGCGGCAACACGATCCAGACGGTGCGCGGCGATATCTCCACCGACCTCAACGGCTGGAATCTCGACCGCTTCGAGTTTCGCGCGCCCGGCCTCAGCCAGGTCCGCCTGAGCGGCCGGCTCGCCGTGGACGCAGCCGGCGTCACATTCACCGGACCCGCGGCTATCG
>JBARCH010000221.1:0-34544 GCA_049793875.1 Pseudolabrys sp.
CTATGGGAGAGGTGAAGTGTGCGCGCCAAAAGCTTGCGCTTGTTAAACTGATATTCCGTGGTTGCGTCCGCACCCGACAGAAGCTTGAAACCTTCCGGCGAAACGAACACCAGAATTGGTCCGAGCCGTTCGCAGCGGGAGCAATTGCAGACAATGACTTCCTGAATGTCTGCGTCAGCTTCATAACGCGCGCCGCACTGACAGCCGCCGATATAAGTTCGCTTTATTTCGTCTCCTTCCAAAATTCTTCGGGCGCGTCGATTTGGTCGCGATGTTCCGACAGATATCGAAAAACCAGACTGTGCACGTTGTCGATGTCGTCGTAGAGCTTGCGTTCAAGCCCTGAAAGCTGATGCCTGGCGTCAGGCGGCATCAATTTGATGGCGGCCAAATAGTTGAGCTCGTCACCCCAAGGCGTGCCAGGTCCAGCCAGCACAATCGCGGATTCAAGGATTTCGGCAGCCTGCCGCGCGCCAACCGATCGCAGCACATCGACCATCGGCTTTGCACGTCGGCCGCTCGAGTTGTGGAAATATTGCATGAAGCCGCCGTTGTAAATTTCGTTGGCCAGTTCCCAAGTGCCAGCCAACGCTTGCTCGGCCGGGTTCATGTCGCTGAACGAGTCAAGGTCGTAATGGAGGCTCAGGCTCAGGACCAATTCACCGAGCTTTGAAGCGATAGGATCTGACTCATATGCCATCGAGGCGCCCGATCCCTTCTATGCAGCCTACCAAAGTTCGTCAGGGCTGAGCTTCTGCGCGAGGAGGCCCTGCTGCATGGCGTAGGAGATCAAGAGATCCAGTGCCGCTCGATTGGCCTCCTTTCCGAACGGCGCCATGTCCGGCTTGCCGCCGGCGGGCAGGCCCGCGGCCTTCCTGCTTTCTTCCAGCATTCGATAGAACTCCGCGACCGCGCGCGGATTCTTGCGCGCAAGATCGTCCGTGACGACCACCATGTGATTGACCGGCACAAGCTTGTGCTTGCCGTACCATTCGCGCGCCGCCGCATCCGGATCGGGGATGACGCTTTGCAGCCGCGGATCGTCCGGCATCGCAGCGCCGTAGATCGCGGCATCGATCTCGCCGTCGATCAGCATCTGCGTGATATCCTGGCCGGCCCGCGCGCGGATGACATCGGGCGGGTCGCGATATTCCGCGACATGGCCGTCCTCGAACGTGACCCACTGCACGCGGCTGAAATCGACGCCGTAGTCGTTTTCCAGAATGCCGCGAATCCAGACGCCGGTGGTCTGGCTGTACGAGCGGACCCCGATGCGCTTGCCGGCAAGATCGGCGGGCGTAAGCCGGCCGCGCGCGGTGTTGTGCAACATCGTGCCGTGCTGGAAACGCGCCAGCATCGCCGCCGGCAGCAGCGTCAATCCCTTGTCGTGGTCTTTCGCCTGCAGGTACGTGACCAGCGCCATTTCGCTGGCGTCGAAGGCGTGCTCGCGCACCATCGGCTTGAACGCCTTGTGCATCGGTTTCACATCGACGAAGTCGAGTTTCACAGAGGCGGATGCGATCTCGCCGCGCTTGAGCGGCAGCGTGTGCGGATAATCGCCGATAGCGATGCGGAGGGTGGTGGGAGTGTCTCGCATGATGAGAAGAGATATCCTTCTTTTGTCATGCCCGGCCTTGTGCCGGGCATCCACGTCTTTATTACTGTGCAAGATAGTAAGGCATGGATGGCCGGGACAAGCCCGGCCATGACAGCAGGAGAGCTACGCTTATGGCCGAGCAGAAGACCGGTTTAGTTGTTACCGCTCACCCCGGCGATTTCGTCTGGCGCGCGGGCGGCGCGATCGCCCTGCACGCCAAGCGCGGCTACAGGATGAAGGTCGTTTGCCTCTCCTACGGCGAGCGCGGCGAAAGCCAGTTCGCCTGGAAGGAAGCCGGCGCAACGCTGGAAAAGGTCAAGGCCGGCCGCAAGGACGAAGCCGAACGCGCGGCCGCCATGCTCGGCGCCGAGATCGAGTTCTTCGACGCCGGCGACTACCCGCTGCGCCTCAACGAAAAGCATTTCGAGCGCATGGTCGACATCTACCGCGAGACCAGTCCGGCCTTCGTGCTCACGCACGCGCTGGAGGACCCCTATAATTTCGACCACCCCAACGCCGCGCACTTCGCGCAGGAGACGCGCGTGGTGGCGCAGGCCATGGGCCACAAGCCCGGCGCGAAATACACCTATTCGGCGCCGCCGGTGTTCCTGTTCGAGCCGCACCAGCCGGAAATGTGCAACTTCAAGCCGCAGGTGATCCTCAACATCGACGAGGTGTGGGACATCAAGCGCAAGACGTTCGAGGTCCTCGCCGCGCAAAAGCACCTGTGGGCTTATTACGAACGCGTCGCGCTCAACCGCGGCGTCCAGGGCGGCCGCAACACCGGCAAGCCGATGACCTACGGCGAAGCCTATCAGCGCCTGTTCCCGATGGCGGCCGAGGTGTTGGGGTAGTGTCGTTGTCATTGCCCGCGAAAGCGGGCAATCCAGTAATCACCGGAGCGTCTGTGGTTACTGGATGCTCCGCTTTCGCGGAGCATGACAGCAGAGTAGTTGGCAACAGAGAAATTCCGGAGTGAGCAATGAAGCCCGTCGTCGTCCGTAACATCCAGCGCGCCGATTCAAACGCGACCGGCACTCTCGCCGCGCTCGGCACGTCCACCGTGCATGAAGCGCTCGGCCGCTCCGGCCTGATGAAAACCTACATGCGGCCGATCTGGGCCGGCGCGCAGATCGGCGGGCCCGCCGTCACTGTCATGGCGCAGCCGGGCGACAACTGGATGCTGCATGTGGTGATCGAGCAGTGCCAGCCGGGCGACGTGGTGGTGGTCGGCTGCACCGCCGACAACACCGACGGCATGTTCGGCGAATTGCTGGCGACGTCGATGCGCGCGCGCGGCATCAAGGGGTTGATCATCGACGCCGGCTGCCGCGACGTGAAGGCGCTCAAGGAGATGGGCTTCCCGGTGTGGTCGCGCGCGATCTCGTCGAAGGGAACGGTGAAGGCGACGCTCGGCGCGGTCAACATTCCGGTCGTCTGCGCCGGCGTGAATGTCGAACCGGGCGACGTCGTGGTTGCCGACGATGACGGCGTGGTGGTCGTGCCGAAGAAGCTCGCGGTCGAGACTGCGCAAAAGGCGCAGAAGCGCAACGACGACGAGGACGGCAAGCGCAAGCGTCTGGCGTCGGGCGAGCTTGGCCTCGACATGTACAATATGCGCGAGGCGTTGGCGAAAGCGGGCCTGCGTTACGTCGACAGACCGGAAGACGTGTAAGCCGCCGGCACCCATAACGCGGGCGCCTTAACCGGCACGGGCGTGCGGCATGCGTCGCGCGCCGCTTCAGGCGCGCGCAAGCCCCCGCAAGGTTCCCCTCTACCGCCCGGCCCATCGCGGCGGGCGAAAGGGGCCAAACGAACCGCAAAGCGGCCCCAGGGACGCCGGAAATGCCCTGTCTGGCGGTGCTTTGAAGCATCCGCCCCGACGGCAGTCGTGTTGCAATCGGCCCACCGTTCATATGAAATGAGCGCAAGCGCACAATAAAAAACTGTTGCGCAGGGGAAACGCTTGAACGCACTCGCGACGCAAGTCGACGATGCGGCTATGCAGGGAGGACAGGTGGCGCGCCGCCGCAATGTCCTGGCTGCGGCGTGGATTGTCTCGCTGCTCGCGATCCTCACCTTCCTGGTGATCTACCCGATCCTCACGCTGCTGTTCGGCGCGCTCACCGACACCAATCCGGTGGTCGAAGGATTCAGCCTCGCCCGCATCTCGCTGACCAATTTCATCACGGTGCTGACCAATCCGAACGTCGCCGAGGCGCTCGGCAACACGCTGATCGCGTGCACCGGCGGCACCGCCATCGCGGTCGCGATCGGGCTGGCGTTTTCGTGGATCGTGGTGCGCACCAATACGCCGTGCAAGCGCTTCATCTCGGCGGTGAGCGTGCTGCCGCTGTTCGCGCCGCCGCTGGTCGCCGGCGTCGCGTGGTCGATCCTCGCCTCGCCGCGCACCGGCCTCATCAACACGATGTTCAAATGGGCGCATATCGACCTGCACGTCGACTTCTATTCGTTGACCGGCCTCGTCATCGTGTTCGGCATTTATTACGCGCCTTACGTCTACATGTTCACCGCGTCGGCGCTGCGCAACATGGACCCCAGCCTCGAGGAAGCCGCCGAAGTTTCCGGCGCGAGCGCATTCGCGACGCTGTTCTCGGTGACGTTCCCGCTGATCATGCCGGCGATCATCTCCGGCATGCTGCTGTCGTTCATCGTGATGCTCGGCATCTACGGCATTCCGGCGGTGCTCGGCGCGCCGGCCAATCTCAACGTGCTCACCACCTACATCTTCAAGCTCACCAACTGGTCGCCGCCGCTCTACAACACGGCGGCTTCGGTCGCGATCCTGCTGATGATGGTGACCGCCCTGCTCGTCTATGTGCAGCAAAAGGTGTTGAGCGGGCGCAGCTACACCACCGTCGCCGGCAAGGCGTTTCGCCCGCGCAGCCTCAATCTCGGACGGTGGCGCTGGGCCGCGCTCGGCTTTGCAGTGGTCTACCTGATCGTGGTGGTCATCCTGCCGCTGTTCGCGCTGATCGTGGCGGCGTTCCGCAAGTTCATGTTCATCCGCGATGTGGCCAGCCTGTTCGACATGCGGATGTATTCGCTCAAGCACTTCAACACGATCTTCGAGAATCCGCTGACGATGAACTCGATATACAACGCGCTCGAGGTCGGCGTCGTCACCGCCTGCGCGGGCGGCGTCCTCGCCTTCGCCATCGGCTATACGATCCATCGCACGCACCTGGCCGGCCGGCGCTCGATCGATGTGCTCTCGACGCTGCCGGTCGCGATCCCCGGCCTGGTGATCGGCGTCGCCTATTTGTGGGCGTGGATCGGCATTCCGGGCGGCCTCTACGGCACCATCTGGATCCTGGCGCTCGCCTTCATCGCCCGCTTCATGCCGGACACGGTGAAGTCGCTCTCCACGTCATTCCTGCAGATCCATCGCGAACTTGAGGAAGCCGCCTGGATTTGCGGACGCGGCATGCTTTCGACCATCCGCACGATCGTGCTGCCGCTGGCGAGCCCCGGCGTTATCGCCGCCATGACACTGCTGTTTGTGCTGGCGATCCGCGAACTCGGCTCGTCGCTGTTTCTCTACACCAGCAACACCATGGTCATGTCGGTGCTGCTGCTCGACTACTACGAAGGCGGCAATCTCGGAAAGACCGCCGCATTCAGCCTGGTGCAGATGGTGCTGCTCGGCGTGCTGATCGGTGGCGCGAACTGGCTGTCGCGGGGGGCGGCACGGGGCAACGTAATCCACATGAAGTGACGAAAACGACAGAAAACAAAGGGAGGAATTAAGATGCAACGCAGAAAATTCCTGAAGCTCGCCGGGGCTGCCGGCGTCGCTGCCATCGCCCTGCCAAAGGCGCAGGTGCTCGCGCAACAAGGCTCCGAATTCGGCTCGCCCGAACTGATCGCGGCGGCCAAGAAGGAAGGCAAGCTCGTCTACTACACGGCGAATTTCGCCGAGGTCGAACAGCAGGTCATCAACGCCTTCAACAAGCGCTTCCCCGGCATCAAGGTCGAGATGGTGCGCGCGCCGGGCGGCCAGCTCATCACCCGCATCAAGACGGAAGTCGCGGCCGGCAAGCTCTCCGCCGACGTCATCGACCATTCCGACCGCGCACTCATGACTCCGCTGGCGGACCTGTTCCAGCAATACGCGCCGCCGAACGCCGCCGACTACAACAAGGATGCGCAAATCGCGCCCCATATCTGGCCGCGCGCCACGCTGGTCTGGTCGATCGCCTACAACACCGAACTGGTCAAGGACCCGCCGAAAAGCTGGATGGATCTGACCAATCCGAAATACGACAAGATGACGTCACAGGTGATTGCCGCTTCCGGCGGCACCACGTGGACCCGCATCCTGTTCGAGAAGCAGGTCCTCGGCGCCGACTACTGGAAAAAGCAGGCGGCGACGCATCCGACGCTTTATCCATCGGGTGCGCCGATGTCGGACGCGATGGTGCGCGGCGAAACCGCAATGGGTCCGCTGCTCTATAACGCGATCTATCCGAAGCAGAAGGACGGCGCGCCGATCAAGATTTTCTTCCCGCCGGAAGGCGCTCCGGTGAACCCTTATGCGACTGGTATTCCGAAAACGGCAAAGAATCCGAACGCCGCCAAGCTTTTCCTGAACTGGTGCATGTCGAAGGAAGGCCAGACCTTCATGATCAAGGAACTGGGCAACCTCACCTCGCTCAAGACGGTGCCGTTCTATCCGGAAGGCTTCGATCCCAAGGTCGTCAAGGTCTGGCTGCCGAAGATGGACGATTACGTGAAGCTGCATAAGCAGTGGGTCGAGGACTGGAACAAGGACTACAACTATCGCCAGTAATCGAACCACGGACGCGAAGTCATGACGACAACGCTCGACGTCAGCGACCTGCGCAAGCAGTTCTCGGTCGGCCGGCCGGCTATCGACGGCGTGAACTTCGCCGTGCCGGCCGGCGAGATCGTGGTCCTGCTCGGCCCTTCGGGTTGCGGCAAGACCACGACCTTGCGCTGTGTGGCCGGCCTCGAGCATCCGACCAGCGGTACGATCAGCATCGCCGGCCGCATCGTGTCGTCACCCGCGCACGGCATCCTGTTGCCGCCGCGGCTGCGCAATATCGGCATGGTGTTCCAGTCGTACGCGGTGTGGCCGCACATGACCGTGCGGCAGAACGTGATCTATCCGCTCAAGCACCGCAAAGTCGCGCGGGCCGAAGCCACCCGCATGGTGGACGAGGCGTTGGAACTGGTCGGCCTCTCGGAATACGCCGAGCGGCCGGTGGTCGCGCTGTCGGGCGGGCAGATGCAGCGCGTGGCGCTTGCGCGCAGCATCGTTTACCGGCCGCAACTGTTGCTGCTCGACGAACCGCTGTCGAACCTCGACGCCAAATTGCGCTTGCGGCTGCGCGACGATCTGCGGCGCATCCTGAAGGCGACCGGCATGACCGCGCTTTACGTCACGCACGATCAATCCGAAGCCGTCGTGCTCGGCGACCGCATCGGCGTCATGCGCGATGGAAAGCTGCTGCAAATGGGCACCCCGACGGAAATCTATAACCGCCCGGCCGAGCTTTTCGTTGCCAACTTCACAGGCGCCACCAATGAGATCGCCGGCACCCTGCTCCAGCGCGACGGCGCATTCGGCACGGTCGACATCGGCGAAGGCCAGAGCGTCGAGGCGGCCTTGCTGCACGGGCTTGCGCCCGGCGACAAGGTGCGCATCGCATTCCGGCCGGAAAACGTCGCCATCGGCAGCAACGGCAGCGGCAACGTGTTGCGCGCCCGCGTGTGCGAGCGCCGCTATCACGGCACGCAGACCGTTTACGACATCGACGTGCTCGGGCACCGGCTGGAAGCGCTGGAGCTCGGCACCGCGTTGCGCCACGAGATCGGGACGGATGCGCCGGTGTCGCTGCCGCGCGACGCTCTCTGGGCCTACCGCGATCAGGGTCCGATCACGGACAAATAAGACCGAGGGCTATGTAGCCATCGCCCTTTCGGTCTGACAGGCTAGGCGGGTCGAACGGAGGGCTTGCCATGATCCTCGGGATGTCGATCGCGACCTTCACAATTTTGCACGTCATCATCTGCCTGATCGGCCTCATCGCCGGCCTGGTCGTGGTTTTCGGCATGTTCAGCTCGAAGCGAATGACCGGCTGGACCGCGCTGTTTCTCGTCTCCACCATACTCATCAGCGTAACGGGCTTCATGTTTCCCATTCACGGCTTCACGCCCGCGCTGGGCACAGGCGTGGTGTCGATGGTGATTCTGATTGCGGCCGTGGCTGGGCTCTATTTTTTCAAGCTCGGCGGCGCGTGGCGCTGGATTTATGTCGCCTGCGCGGTCGCGGCGCTCTATCTCAACGTGTTCGTGCTGATCGTGCAGAGCTTCCAGAAAATCCTGTCCCTGAATGCGCTGGCGCCGACGCAGTCCGAGCCGCCTTTCCTGATCGCTCAGGCCGCGGCATTGCTGATCTTCGTCGTGTTCGGATTTCTGGCGGCCGCCCGCTTTCATCCGGAACGCAGAGCGTCCTGAAAGCGGAATCGAAACCAAAATCTTATCTGTTGGCGTGGCTCCAGGGCGCGATGCGCCGCTCGAGCCATTTGAGCGCCGACGTCATCGAGATGCCGAGCACCATCAGCAGGATCACCGGCACGAAAGTCTTGTCCATGTCGAAGATGTGCGCGTAGCGGGTGATCATGTAACCGAGGCCGCTGATGGTCGTGTAGAATTCCGCGATCACAACGCCCACCAGACCGCGCCCGATCGCCAGCCGGACGCCGGCGGCGATGTACGGCACCGCAAACGGCAGCAGCACGTCCTGCCACATCTGCCATTCGTTCGAGCGGAAGGAGCGCGCGACTTCGAGCATGTTCTTGTCGCATTCGCGCACGCCCTGATACGTGTTGATCAGGATCGGGAATACGGTGAACAGGAATACGACGATAATCTTCGCCTTCATGTAAATGCCGAACCAGAGCACCAGCAGCGGCACCAGCGCGACCATCGGTGTCGAGTACATGGCGTTGATCGGCAAATCGAGCGCCCAGTCCACCTGACGGAAGCGCGCCATCAGCACCGCCAGCGGAACGCCGACGACGATCGCGCACGCAAGCCCGATGAACAATATCTCCAGGCTTTCGACCATGTAGTATTGCAGCTCATGGGTGACGAAGGTGAGTTGATAGAACGCCGCGGCGATCTTGGTCGGATAGGAGAAGAAGATCGGATTGATCATCGGTCCGACGATTTGCCAGACGATGAGAATCACGGCGAGAAAGCCGTAGCGATAGAGGCGCCGCCGCGTGGCGACCGAAAGCTGCCTGGCTGGCGCGGCTGCGCCCGCCTGCGGCTGCGCCGCAAGTGCGCCGGTATCGTTGGCGACGCTCATCGCATTCGCTCCATTGATAAGAACGTCAACTGGCGGCGGCTCCGGCCGTTCCCGGCGCCGCCTGCCAGACTATGTGCCGCGCAGTGCTCAGTTGTCGGACGGGCAGATCGGGCCCTTCCACTCACCGAGTTCCTTGATCGCATCGTTGGCGAAGGACGCATCGATCAGGTCTTCGTATTTCGGCACTTTGCCCTTCGGAATATTGCCGACCTTTTCCATCAGGTTGGCGGTGAAGTTGATGCGGGAAGCACCCAGCCCGGAGTTGGCATCCCACATGCAATTCTTGATCATGAAATCGAGCGCCTTTTCGGCAACGTCCTTCGGCAACTCGGTGTATTTCACGATGATCGGCAAAACTTTCGCCTTGTCGGTATAGATCATGCGCGTGGCTTCGATGTTGGCCTTGACGAAGCCCTTAAGCGCAGCGCGCTTCTCGGCGATCGTCTTGTCGGTCACCGCCATGACCGTGCTGAGATTCTTCGGCTGCACCTCCCACATCCGCGCGATCGAATGCAGGCTCGGCACCTTGTTTCGCGCCACGATTTCCTGCTCGACGTGAAGCATCGCGGTATCGACCTGCCCCGCGACCAGCGCCGGCACGTCTTCCGACGCGATGCTGACGAAATTCACGTCCTTCGGATCGATCTTGGCGGCACGCAAAACGCCACGGCTGAGCACGTCGGCATAACCGCCCGGCTCCTGGATGCCGATACGCTTGCCCTTGAGATCGGCCATCGACGCAACGTCCTTGGCCGCAACCATCGACGCCTCGATCTTCGGCGCGGAAGCAAGAATGAGCTTGGTCGGCGCGCCCTTGGCCTTGCCGACGATGGCGAACGCGCCCGACGCCAAGGCAATATCGGCGTTGCCGGCGACGGTAGCGCGATAGGTATAGACGCCGCCCTCAAGCTGGATGGTGGTGAGTTCGACGCCTTCCTTCTTGTAGAGGCCGAGATCCTTGGCGATGAGCGCCGGCGTATGAATGATGTTCGGCGGCGTCGTCGGCAGCGCCAGAATAAGCTTGGTCTGCGCATTGGCCGTGGCCGGCAGCGCAAGCGCTGCGGCGGCGGCGGCGAGCAGCACCAGTTTTGTTCGTGAGAAATTCATTTTGCATCCTCCCATTTTTTTATTTGGCCGGCGGCAGTTCGATCCGAGGCCGTCGGGCTCTGTTGCGGCGCCCTTCGCAGCCACGGCATTAAGAACAAACAACGTGCCGGCAGGAAAAGTCGTGCGATCCTGCCAGATAGACCCCGCAAAAACAACAAATTGAGGCTGCTAAATCCGCCCTCGAAAGGCGGCAAACGGGGAAAATTCATGCTTTGACCGTGCCGGACGGCCATGGCTTATTGCAGCGGCAATCGACCTCAAGGGCCCTATCCGTGCAGCCGGAACCCATTCTCGACATCGCTCATCTCGGCCACCTCGAACTGCTGACGCCGAAATTCGACGCGAGCGCGCGATTTTTTATCGACGTCATGGGCATGACGCAGAGCGGCGAGAAAAACGGCAGCATCTATCTGCGCGCCTATGACGACTACGAGCGCTATTCGCTCAAGCTGACGCCGGCGAAAACCACAGGCATGGCGCATGTCGCCTATCGCACCCGCAGCCCGCAGGCGCTCGAGCGGCGCGCGGCGGCGCTGAAAGGCTCGGGCTTCGATGTCGGCTGGACCGATGGCGATCTCGGGCACGGCAAGACGTTCGTCTGCAAAGATCCGGACGGTCACGTCATCGAACTTTATTACGACACGGAATGGTACGAACCGCCGGCTGCGCTCAAGCCGTCGCTGAAAAACCAGGCGCAGCGTTTTCCCGCACGCGGCTGCAATGTGCGCCGGCTCGACCACTGGAATGGCCTTGCCGCCGATATCGGTGCCTGCCGCGAATTCTTCGAGACGTATCTCGGTTTCCGCCTGACCGAACGCATTGTGCTCAACGACGGCAGCGAAGCCGGCATCTGGATGACAGCGACCAACAAATCGTACGACTTCGCCTATACGCGCGACCACACCGGCGCGAAGGGCCGCTTCCATCACATCACCTACGCGCTCAATTCGCGCGAGGAAGTGCTGCTCGCCGCCGATATTTTCCTCGAGAACGGCATCCACATCGAAACCGGCCCGCACAAGCACGCCGTGCAGCAGACGTTTTTCCTTTACGTCTACGAGCCGGGCGGCAACCGCGTCGAAGTGGCCAACGCCGGTGCGCGGCTGGTGCTTGCGCCCGACTGGAAGCCCATTACGTGGACCGAAGACGAGCGCAAGAAGGGGCAGGCCTGGGGGCTGAAAACCATCGAGTCCTTTCACACCCACGGCATGCCGCCGGTGGAGCACAAATAGCCGCGGAGCGGATGCGTGAGTGCGCGCTCGATCCAAATTGTCACGCTACCGTCCGGCAGGGCGATGCCGGCTTTCGGCCTCGGCACCTGGCGCATGGGAGAAAACGCGCGCAAGCGGCGTGACGAAGTCGATGCATTGCGCCACGGCATCGATCTCGGCGTCACGTTGATCGACACCGCCGAAATGTACGGCGACGGCGAAGCCGAGCGTATCGTGGCGGAGGCCGCCGGCGGTAACCGCGACAGGCTCTTCATTGTCGGCAAGGTGCTGCCGGAAAATGCCAGCCGCCGCGGCACGGTTGCCGCCTGCGAACGCAGCCTGAAGCGGCTCAAGACAGACCGGATCGACCTCTATCTGCTGCACTGGCGCGGCAGCCCGCCGTTGGCGGAGACGCTCGAGGCTTTCGTCTCGCTGCGGGCCGCCGGTAAAATCCGCGACTGGGGCGTGAGCAATTTCGACATGGCCGACATGGCCGACCTTTCGCGCGTCGCGCACGAGCAAGCCGGCACCAATCAGGTGCTCTACAATCTCACGCGCCGCGGCATCGAGTTCGACCTGATGCCGTGGTGCCGCGAACGCAAGATCCCGATCATGGCTTATTCGCCGATCGAGCAAGGCCGGATGCTCGGCCACCCTGCCCTGCGCGCCGTTGCCGGCCGCCATGACGCAACGCCCGCACAGGTGGCGCTCGCCTGGCTACTGCGGCAGGACGGCATGATCGTGATTCCGAAGGCCGGCAGCCGCCCGCATGTCGAGGAGGATATCGCCGCGCTCGATCTCACGCTCGACAGCGAAGACCTCGCCGCGCTCGACCGCGCCTTTCCACCGCCCGCAAAGGCGACATCGTTGGATATGCTCTGATGAACCAGCCGCAGAATGTCCTGCAAAACGCAGATCGCTTGTTCGTGTCGGCGCTGGCCGCAGGCCAGCCGATCGCCGGGTGGCTCGACGAAGACCTCGTATGGGTCGATTTCCAGGGACACGTTTTCGACAAGCGGAGGATGATCGCGCCGCGCCACACCTCGCCGCTCGGCGACGAAGCGGGCCTGACGCCGACGCTGCACGACTACGGCGATGTCGTTACCGTCGCGGTCGAACGTGACAAGGTTTTCGTCCTGCGCATATGGGCAAAACACGCGAACGACTGGCGGCTGCTGGTCTGGCATGAAGTGTCGCAAAATCTTCCGCATGCGCCGGCGGGACCCGGCCGCAAGGATTGGGACAACCCGTGCCGCACCATTCCCTACGCGCCGAAAACCGCCGACGAGCGCGACGTCATCGCCTCCTGGCAGGCGCTGGAAACGGCGGTGATGGAGCACGACGCTGAAAAATGGGCACGCCACGTGGCCGACGAGTTCGTCGTGGTCGGCGCCGCCCGCCGCCATCGCAAGGCCGACCGCAAGGCGGTGCTCGAAGAGCAGAAGCGCACCAACGCCAATTCGGCACCGTCGCCGCTGGTATCGGCGCAATTGTTCGGCTTCAAGGATGTGATGGTGATGACGTGCCAACACCAGCCGTTCACCGGCAAGGCCGCGCAAGTGAGCCGCGTTTTTGTCAAGCGCGGCGGCGCATGGCTGATGGCCGTCAGCTATCAAACCACCGAACAGAACGCCGCTGTAAAGTCGATCTAGTATCGGAAATCCCACCCGGAAGAAGACGCATGACCCGACAAAACACGCCGCGCATTTCCTTCATCGGTTTCGGCGAAGCCGGCCAGGCGATTGCCGCCGGCTTGCGCGAAGGCGGCGTCGAACGCATCGCCGCCTGGGACATTCTGTTCCCGGAGAGCGCGGGCGCTCGGCTGCGCGAGGCCGCCGAAAAGATCGGCGTGCGGGTCGCATCGTCGGCGGCCGATGCCGTGCGCGACACCGACCTGATCTTTGCCGCAGTGACCGCCGCCTCCAGCACGCAGGCCGCGCAATCGGTCGCGGCGCATCTTTCCGGCACACCCTATTATCTCGACATCAATTCGGTTTCGCCCGGCCGCAAGCAGGACAGCGCGAAACTTCTCGGGACGGCCGCCCGCTATGTCGACGTCGCGGTGATCGCCGCCATTTATCCCGCGCGCCACCGGACTCCGATGCTGCTCGCGGGACCGCATGCCGAGGCGATCGGGCCGCTGCTGACGGCGCTCACGATGCAGGTCTCCGTGGTCAAAGGCGACGTCGGCGCCGCCGCGGCCATCAAGATGATCCGCAGCGTGATGATCAAGGGCATCGAGGCGCTGACGCTCGAATGCTTCCTGGCCGCCGCGCGCGCGGGGGTGCTCGACGAGGTCACCGGTTCGCTGAAGAACAATTATCCGGGGCTCGATTGGGCGCAGGTCAGCGAATACAACCTCGAGCGCATGGCGAGCCACGGCATCCGCCGCGCGGCCGAGATGGAAGAATCCGCCGCGACGTTAAGGGAGTTGGGCCTCGATCCGCTGATGGTCGAGGCGACCGTCGAGCGGCAACGGGCCATGGGCGAGATCGGCAAGCAGGCCGGCGTGCGCGCCTCACTCAATGAGGGCCGCGCCGCCATGCTCGCGGCCATCAGCACCGCCGCCAAGGACCGGCACTAGCCCACAGCCCACGCGCCGGCATAAACACGGCGTTTCTGAACGTCCGTTAAGTGTAAAGTCCTTGTAATTTTGCCACCGGTTCCGTCTACTGGCGGCGCATTATTTTTCGGAGGAATCGTCCATGAAAACTCAACTACAAAAGACCGGCTACGCAGTTCTCGTAGCCGCCGTTTCCGCGGCATTCATGCTGGCAGCCGCCAGCAGCAGCGAAGCCGCCAAGAAGAAAGCGGCCGCGGTTCCGGCAGCCGGAACGATGGAGCCGTTGAGCTGCCTCACCTCGGGCACGCCCGTTTGCGGCGTCAAGGGCGGCATCAAGTTTACCTATGCCAATTCCTGCTATGCCCAGCGCGACGGCGCCAAGGTTTCGTCGTCGAAGGCTTGCAGCGGCGGCAAGAAAATGGCGAAGGCCAGCAAGAAGCCCGCGAAGAAAAAGAAATAAGCGCGTCGCGCTTCTTTCCTGAATCGAACGGGTCGCTGCAACGCCGCGGCCCGTTTTTTTTCCGACGATACCCGCCCGTTATTTCCGGGGCGGAGTCAGGATCAATTCGCTGAGCTGTTCCTTGGTCAGCGGCTGCTGCAGGAATTTCAGCTTCACGGCATCGCGCACCGCACCGTCGAGATCGGCGAACTTGTCGGTCTGCAACGCTTCTTTCGGCTGGAATTTTTCCATCGATTGCTTCAGCAGATCGACCGGCAGGTGCATTTTCTTGGAATACATATCGACCGCTTTCGGATCGGAATACATCCAGTCCACCGCCTCGCGGTAGGCCTGGACGAACCGCATGATCGCGTCGTGCTTGGTCTTCCACGAATTGGCGTTGACGATGATCGTGCGCACGGTCTGTCCACGCAGCGAAGGCACATCGCTGCCGCGAGCGACAATGCGGATTTTGCCTTCCTTGATTTCCTTGAGTCCGAACGGCGGCGCGGCCCAGCCGACATCCACCTGGCCCGACATGACCGCCGTGAGCGTGGCAGCGGGACCGCCGGTCGCGGTCGGCTTGGCCTTGGCGCCCAGTTCGCTGACGAAGGCAACCACGATGTTGTTCGAGCTCGAGCCGTTCGTCGAATACGCGATTGTCGTGCTCGGCGTCGTGTCCTTCAGGCTTTTAATCTTGGAATCGGATTTCACGTACCAATAGAGGTCGCCCGTTCCGGTAAACGCCGGCATCAGGATGCGAACCGGAGCACCCTTCGAAAACGCGCGCATGACGCCGGCCGCACCGACGCCGCCGCCGAGATCCGCTGAGCCCGAGATCACGGCCTGGATCGTTTCACCGGCGCCCTGCGTGCCGACGACGTCGACGACGAGGCCGTGTTTCTTGAAGATGCCCGCGTCCTGCCCGAGCGTCGGCGCCTGATTTTCCCAGTTATTGATCTGACCCATGGCCATCTTGAGCTGATCGTCGGCGGACGCCGGATTGGCCGCGAGCGCGAGTGGAGCGAGCAGCCCCAAGGCATACAAAATAGTTTTCACGTGCTTCATCTCATGTTCCTCCCTTGAATTTTCAGTCTTTTGCTTCCGTCGCACCCCCCGCGCGGTGCGGGTATTGAACACCTATACCCGCCCGCGTGGGAAGCCGAATTCATCTGCGCTTTTTGGATTTGCGGCCCGACATCGCTTTCGCGGGCCGCCGTGCAACTTTTTTGGCCGCGGAAGCCGGCAAACCGCCAGCCTTGGCGACACGCATCGACCAGTATTCCCACGAGCGCACCAGCCCGGTGGTTTTCGAACTGATGCCGCCCGCCAATTCGGTTTCACCGGCTGAAAGCGAAGTCACCTTGCCGATGGACATTGCGCGCACCTGATAGTCGGCATTGCGGCAGGAGAACACGGAGCGAAACACGCAGTCGCGCACGCTGGTGCCGGCGACCGTGACGCCGTGGCGCCGCATCAACACCAGCCACCTTTGGCCGAGCGCACGGGCGAGCGACTGCCCTTCCTCCGGCTTCACGACGAGCATGTTGGTGTCGCCGAATTCGTCATGCTGATCCCAAAACGGCGGCTTGATGCCGCCGACGGCGCCGAGATGGAATACCGGAATGTAATCCGTGCCGGTCACGAGCAGCGGCATGAAGGCGGGCGCGTGGTGATGGCAGACAGCCATCACGTCGGGCCGTGCCTTGTAGATTTCGCCGTGGATCACGCGCTCGGAATACTGCGTGTGGCTGTGCTTGCGGACCGGGTTGGAGTCGAGATCGTATTCGATCAGGTCGTCCGGCGTGACAAGCTCAGGCGCGCGCGAGCGCGACAGCAGATAATGGTTGGGATTTTCGGGACTCCGCATGCTGACGTGACCGAAAGCGTCGATGACGCCCTCGTTGGCGACGATACGGTTGGCAAGCGCGAGCTCGCGGCGGGCCTCATTCAGCGCACTGGACACGGCGTCATTTCCTTTTCGGCGGGTGGTTGAGACGTCCCGCATTATAGGACATGTGCCGAGAGCAGCCAGCGCGGACAATGCTTGACAGAACGCGGCCAGTGGGGAGGCTTCATGCAGCCATGACCGGACCCGCGCAAATCGTCGTCGACAGCGTCAATCACCTTTATCGCCCGCCGCGTGGGCGCGCGGTGCTGGCATTGGAAGACGTGTCGCTCGAAGTCGGAAACCGCGAATTCGTCGCGCTGCTCGGCCCTTCCGGCTGCGGCAAGTCCACGCTGCTCTATCTCATGGGCGGATTCTTACCCGTCGAAACCGGCGCAATCCTCGTCGACGGCAAGCCGGTCGCGGGACCCGGCCCGGATCGCGGTATAGTCTTTCAGCATTTTGCGCTGTTTCCGTGGAAAACCGTGCGCGGCAACATCCTTTACGGACTGGAACGGCAAGGCATGCCGAAGGGCGAGCGCGAAAAGCGCGCGCAGGATTTCATCGAACTGGTCGGCCTCTCCGGTTTCGAGGACAGTTATCCCTCGCAACTATCGGGCGGCATGAAGCAGCGCACCGCGATCGCCCGCACGCTCGCCTTCGATCCGAAAATCTTGCTGATGGACGAACCGTTCGGCGCGCTCGACGCGCAGACGCGCGGCTTGATGCAGAGCGAGTTGCTCCGCATCTGGCAGCGCACGCCGAAGACGGTGATCTTCGTCACCCATGACGTGCAGGAGGCGGTCTATCTCGCCGACCGCGTGGCGGTGATGTCGGCGCGGCCCGGGCGCATCAAGACCATCGTCGATACCAAATTCGACAAGAACGACCCCGATATTTTCAAGAACAAGGGTTTCATCGAAAAGGTCGACGAAATCTGGAATCTTGTGAAGGTGGAAGCGATCAAGGCGCAAGGCACGCGGCGATGATGTTGGTGGATATTCGCTCCGCGCTTCCAACGCCCCTCCCCCCGCGAAGCGGTGGGGAGGGGTCGGGGGTGGGGGGACTCTTCTCGATCAAAGAAAAAGTAAGAGCCCCCCAACCCGGCGCGCTGCACGCGCCGACCCTCCCCACCGCTCGCAAGTGCTCGCGGGGGGAGGGAAAGCTCTGCACACCACACACCCAGATGCCCGCGGCAAAGCCAAAAGAACCGGTGCGCGCGTGAAAGCCCTGTGGCGGTATAGCCCGCTCCTGCTGCTGGCCGTTGCCTGGCAACTCACCGCCTATTTCCAGTTGGTGTCGAGTTCCGCGCTGCCGCCGCTCTCCGATGTCATCAAAGCCTGGATCGACCTGATCCGAGACGGCGACCTCCTCACCAACGGCGTGTCGTCGCTTTATCGCGCCGGGGCCGGATTATTGCTTTCCGTCATCGTCGGCACGCTGCTCGGCATAAGCATGGCGTGGTGGCGGCCGGTGAATGTGCTGCTCGCGCCCATCGTCGAGATTTTCTACCCGCTGCCGAAGTCGGCGCTTATTCCGGTGACGGTCATCTGGCTCGGCTTCGGTGACGGCTCGAAAATCCTGCTGATCTTCCTCGGCTGCATGCTGCCGGTGACGCTCGGCGCGTTCAACGGCGCGCGCTCGAGCGAGCAGGTGCTGGTGTGGTCGGCGCGCAGCATGGGCGCGAGCCAGTTGCGCATGCTGTGGGACGTCGTGGTGCCGAGCGCGCTGCCCGAACTTCTCAATGGCATCCGCACCGCGATCGCGCTCTCGTTCATCCTGCTGGTGTCGTCGGAACTGATCGTGGCGCAACGAGGCTTCGGCTACCTGATCGGCTTCCTCGGCGCCAACGGCACGTACGATGCCATGTACGCGGTAGTCTTCACGGTCGCCTTTCTCGGCTTTGCCGCCGACCGCATTTATCTCCTGCTGGTGCAACGGATGCTGCTATGGCGGCAATAGACCAACCCGCATCCGGCGGCGGCCCCAACCGCTTCATGGCGTCACCGGAGCTTCCGGCGATCAAGGCCCTGCGCACGGCGTTCCGATTGGGCGCGCGGGTGTTTTCGGTGCTGCTGCTGGCTGCCGGCTGGGAACTACTGGCGCGCAGCGGCGCGGTAACGCATTTCCAGTTGCCGGCGCTCAGCGAGGTGCTCGAGCGGGTGTGGAGCGACGCGGTATCCGGCGATCTGGCGATCAACACCGGCCTTACCCTCTACCGGGCGATGGTCGGTTTCGCGATTGCCGCCGTCGGCGGCATCATACTGGGGATGGCGATGTCGCGCGTCGCGCTCGCGCGCTGGTTCTTCGATCCGATCATTTCGGTCGGCTTCCCGATGCCGAAGATCGCCTTCCTGCCGGTGGTGATGCTGTGGCTCGGCGTATTCGATGTGTCCAAGATCACGATGATCGTGTTCGACGCCATCTTTCCGGTGGTGGCCGCAACCCTGATCGCCATTCAAGGCGTCGAACGTGAGTTGATCTGGTCGGCGCGCAACATGGGCGCCAACGAACGCGAAATGCTGTGGCAGATCGTGCTGCCGGCGGCGCTGCCGCAAATCATGACCGGTTTGCAGGTAGCGCTGCCCCTCTCGCTGATCGTGGCGGTTGTGACCGAAATGCTGATGGGCGGCTACGGCCTCGGCGGCGCGATGATGACGGCCTCCCGGTTTGCCAATTCGACCGGCGTCTTCGCCGGCATCGTCGAGATTGCCGCCGTCGGCTACGTCCTCGTGAAGGCCATGGCGCTGGTGCGCCGCCGGCTGCTGATCTGGCACCAGGAAGCCAATCAGCCAACGACGGTGTGACGGCTTCCGGCGACACGTAGCCAAGGCGATGTACCGGATACCGGGCTAAAGCGGCGCAGCCGAGGCTTGCCAAAACTAGTTGGATTCCCGACAATCTTCGCGGTTGCGACAAGACGCTTGCCGGATCAAAACGCAAGCGCGGCGAAACTGGGAGGACAAAATGCGTTTTCTGAAACTTGCGCTGGCCGGCGTTTTCGCGCTCGGCCTTTTTGGCGCCGGTTCCGCGCGCAGCGCCGAGCCGGTGAAAATTCGCATGTCGTGGGTTGCGCCGCTGGCCAACTGGGGATCGATCGTCCTTTACAAAAAGGACCTGATGAAGCATCTCGGCAAGTCGTACACGCTCGAAGCCGTTCATTTCAACGGTACGCCGCCGGAGATCACGGCGCTGGCCAACAATGAACTGGAAGTCGCGAGCCTCGCCTATTCCTCGCTTGCAATTGCGATCGACAATGCCGGCCTCGACGATCTGCGCGTGATCGCCGACGAATTTCAGGACGGCGTGCCGGGCTATTTCACCGAGCAATACTACGTGCGCAAGGACAGCGGCATCGACAAGGTCGAGCAGCTCAAGGGCAAGGTTGTCGCAACCAACGCGGGCGGCAGCGCCGTCGACGTCGCCATTCGCGCGATGCTGAAGAAACACGGACTCGAGGACAAACGCGACTACACCACCATCGAGGCGCCTTTGCCGACCATGCCCGCCGTGCTCCTGGAGAAAAAGGCAGACCTCGTTCCCGCCGTGCTCCCCTTCGCGCTCAATCCGAAACTGAAGGAAGGCGGAAAGGTGCTGTTCACCCAAGATCAGGCTCTGGGCAAGACCGAGATGATCGTGTTCGCAGTTCGCAAATCCTTCATCGACAAGCACCGCGCTGCCCTCGTCGATTACATGGAAGACCTGCTGCGTGTCGTGCAGTGGTACATCGACCCGAAAAACCACGATGCGGCGGCTGAGATCGCCTCCACCCTGACCAAGGCGCCGAAAGAGCGCTTCGGCTGGCTGTTCACCAAGCAGGACAACTACCGCGATCCCAACATGCTGCCCGATCTCGACGCCTTGCAGCGCAACGTCGATACGGTGCGCGATCTGGGCTTCGTGAAGAAGCACATCGACATCAAAAAGTACGCGGACCTGAGCATCGTTCGGGAGGCGGCAAAGCGTCTCAAATAGAAACACCGCGTTTGGCTACCAGATATTGTGTTTTCGGCCCCGCAGACGCCTCTGCGGGGCCTATTTGTTGACAGGAGAAAACGTCGCGCAGCCCCGGAACCCGCCGCCGAATTAACACTTTACAAAACATGGTTAAGATGGAAAAAATGTTGGTGGCGACTGAAGTTAAATGGTTAACGGGGCGTTTCAAAATGAAACATATGGTTAAGGCGTTCTATGGTGCCCTGCTTGTCCTTGGGCTGGCGGGAACCGTTCCAACACCGGCATCAGCAGGCACATACTACGACACCGTATGTAACTGCCGGCGCCCGGACTCCGAATACAACTCGCGCCGCTACGTCCACGAGGCTCCGCGCGTGGTCAATCATGAGCGGCTGGTCGAGCACACCCGCGTCGTTCGCGGCAATACGCGCCTCATTCAGGAAAACCGCCTGATCGTGCACGTGCGGCCGGTGGTCAATCGCGAGATCGTTGTGCATCGCACCAATACGATCGTGAGGGACGTGTTGCTGCACAAGGTCAACACGACCAACAAATTCCGCGAAGAAGTCCACAACGAGGTCGTCAACCGCGAGGCGCCGGGCTCGGTCCGTCACGTCCTCGAGCGGCATGAAGTCCGCGGCGTGAACTGCAATTGCGGCTTCGGCGGCGGCCCTCGCTTCCACGAGGCGTCCTACCGCTACTAGTCAGGCAACTCGCCAAAGCTAAAAAGCTGCCCCGCAGGTCGCCTGCGGGGCAGCTTTCTTTTGTGCAGTTTACGGCTTTCTTGCGTGCCCCGGAAGAGACGGCCCGCGCTTTACTCCGCAGGCGCTGCCGCCGGCGTCCGGCGCCAGGGCTTGCGGCCGAGCCATTGTCTGACGCGCTCGAGGTAGAGATAGATCACCGGCGTCGTGTAGAGCGTCAGCGTCTGCGACACGATCAGGCCACCGACGATGGCGATACCCAGCGGCCGGCGCAATTCCGATCCGGCACCAAAGCCGATCGCCAGCGGCAGTCCTCCGAACAGCGCGGCCATCGTCGTCATCATGATCGGCCGGAAACGCAGCAGGCACGCTTCGTGAATGGCATCGAGCGGGCTCTTGCCGTGGCGCCTTTCGGCCTCGAGCGCAAAGTCGATCATCATGATCGCGTTTTTCTTGACGATGCCGATCAGCAGCACGATGCCGACGATCGCGATCACGGTCAGTTCGAAGTGGAACAGCTCAAGCATGATGAGCGCGCCGACGCCCGCAGACGGCAACGCCGACAGGATCGTGATCGGGTGAATGTAGCTTTCGTACAATATGCCGAGGACGATGTAGACGACGAGGATTGCCGCCACGATCAACAGCGGCATCGAACTCAGCGATTTCTGGAATTCCTGCGCCGTACCCTGGAAAGTTCCCTGTAACGTGACCGGCGTGCGCAGATCCGATTGGATCTGATTGATGCGATCCACAGCCTGGCCGAGCGCGAAGCCGGGCGCGACGTTGAAGGAAAGCGTCACCGCCGGAAACTGTCCCTGGTGATTGACGGTGAGCGGCTCAACCTTGTTGGAGAAGCGCGCAATGGTGCTGAGCGGAATACGCGCACCACTGGCGGCGGAAAGATAGATCTTCGACAGCGCGGAGGGGTCGTTCTGGAATTGCGGCTGCACCTCGAGAATGACCTTGTAGTGGTGCGCCGACGTATAGATCGTCGTGACTTGCCTCTGGCCGAAGGCGTCATAAAGCGTCTGGTCGATCATCGAGAGCGACAGACCGAGGCGGTAGGCGGCGTTGCGGTCGATGGCGATCGCGATATGGGGTGAGGCGATCTGCTGGTCGGACGCGACGTCCTGAAGTTCCGGGGCTTTCTGCAGCGCCTGTTCCAGGATCGGCGCCCAGTGGTTCAACTCCTCGGTGTCGGTGTCCGTGAGCGTATATTGGTACTCGGTCTTGCTCAGGCGGCCGCCGACGGAGATGTCCTGCCCGGCCTGCATGAAGAATTTGGCGCCTGTGACGGTCGCCACTCTCGGACGCAGACGCTGAATGACCTGCTGCGCCGACACGCCACGCTCGTTCAGCGGCTTGAGCTGGATAAACATGCGCGCGGTGTTCTCGCTGGCGTTGCCGCCGGTCGCGCCGGCAAAGCCCATGACACCGGACACCGCCGGATCGGCCGCGATGATGTCGGCGAACTGATTTTCGATCCTGGTGATCTGCGCGAAGGAGGTGTCCTGTCGCGCTTCGGCCTGGCCGAACACGAAACCGGTGTCCTGCTCGGGGAAGAAGCCCTTGGGAATTTCCGCATACATCACGCAGGTGACGACGATCAGCGCCAGCGTGACGACAAGCATCAGCGGCTGATGCCGGAATACCCATTTCAGGCCGCGGTCGTAGCCGTGCACCAGCCGGTCGAACAGATATTCCGACCAGCGGCTGACGAAATTCGTGCCATGCGTGCTTTCGCGCGTGAGGAACAGGGAGCACATCACAGGCGTCAGTGTCAGCGAGATAAAGCCTGACACCAGCACCGCGGTCGTCACCGTCACCGCGAACTCGCGGAACAGGCGCCCGATGATGCCGGCCATGAACAGAAGCGGGATGAATACCGCGACCAGCGAAATGGTGATCGACAGAATCGTAAAGCCGATCTGGCCGGCGCCCTTGATCGCGGCGTCGAACGGCGATTCGCCTTCCTCCAGATAGCGCACGATGTTCTCGATCATCACGATCGCGTCGTCGACCAGGAAGCCGACTGCGATCGTCAGTCCCATGAGCGACAGATTGTCGAGGCTGTAGCCGCACGCGTACATCACGCCGAATGTGCCCACCAGCGAAAGCGGCACCACGATGGCGGGGATGATCGTCGCCCAGACGTTATGCAGAAACAGGAAGATGACCAGCACCACAAGGCCGATGGTCAGCAGCAAGGTCAGTTCGACGTCGGTGACGGACTCGCGGATATTCTGCGAGCGGTCGGACATCAGTTCGACGTGAATGTTCTTGGGCACGGATGCGAGCAGCCCCGGCATCTGCGCCTTGATGGCGTCGACCACGGCGAGCGTATTGGCGCCGGACTGACGCTTGATCAGCAATAGTTCGGCGCGCTTGTTGCCGAACCATGCTCCGGTTCGCGGCGACTGCGAGGAGTCGACGGCATCGCCGACATCTTCCAGACGCACCGGCGCGCCGTTGCGGTAGGCGACGATCGTCTTGTCGAAGGAATTCGCGTTGAAGAGCTGGTCGTTGGTATCGAGGGTATAAACTTGGCGCTCGCCCTCGAGATTCCCCTTGGGCTCATCGAGCGTGGCGGCGGTCAGCGCAGCATGCACGTCTTCAAGGCTGATCTTGCGCGATGCCAGCGCCAACGGATTGACCTGAACGTGCACGGCGTATTGCTGCTGGCCAGCGATATCGACCTCGGAGACGCCGGTGATTGTGGACAGCTTCTGCGCCAGGATCGTGTAGGCGTAGTCGTCGACCCGATAGATCGGGAGCGCGTCGGACGACACCGCGTAAATCAAAATCGAGCGTTCGGCCGGATTGGTCTTCTTGTAGGTCGGCGGACTCGGCAAATCCTTGGGCAGCAGGCCGCTGGCGGCGTTGATCGCTGTTTGCACGTCGCCGGCGGCGCCGTCGATGTTGCGGTTGAGGTCGAATTGCAGCGTGATGCTCGTGGTGCCGAGGCCGCTGGTCGACGTCATCTGGCTGAGGCCCGGGATCGCCGAGAATTGCTGCTCGAGCGGTGTCGCGACCGACGACGCCATCGTGTCGGGACTGGCGCCCGGCAGCGACGCGGAAACCTGAATGGTCGGAAAATCGACGGTCGGCAATGCCGCGACCGGCAACAACTGGTAACTCGCCACGCCAAAGATCAGGATGCCCGCCATCAGCAGCGATGTGCCGATCGGCTTGCGAATAAAGGTCTCCGATATGTTCATTGCGCGGCTTGCTTGTCGGCGGATGCGGACTGCGGACCGACAATCTTGACCTTGCTGCCGTCGGTCAGCCGGTACTGGCCGTCGACGACGACCCGGTCGCCCGCCGACAGACCCTTGTCGATCACGGCAATGCCTTCCTGCGTCGCGCCGACGTCCACCATTTTCCGCTTCGCGATGTTGCTCTTGTCGAGGGTATAAACGTACGAACCGTTCGGACCCTGCATCACCGTCTCAGCCGGCACCGTCACGGCATTCTGGTGCGTGGACAGGACGATCCGCGCATTGACGAATTCGCCGGGCCACAGCGGTTCCCCCTTGTTCGCGAATTGCGCCTTCAGGTGGATGGTGCCGGTGCTGGTGTCGACCTGGTTGTCGATCAGCGTCAACTCGCCGTCGGCGGTAAGAAGCGTTTTGTCATCCATGGCGTAGGCGGCAACCTTGAGCGGATGCTGCGCCTGATTTCTCCGGATCACGTCGAGTTTCGCGGCAGGCACGTTGAAGCTGACGAAAATCGGCTTCAATTCCGTGATCGTGACCAGCGCGATGTTCTGTCCCGTCTGGACGAAATTGCCGACATCGACGCTGCGCTGCCCGGTGCGGCCTTCGATCGGCGAGCGGATCAGCGAGTAGTCGAGATTGAGCTGCGCGGTTGCAATCTGCGCTTCGTCGGCCCGGATCGACGCCTGCAACTGCGAAACCGTTGCCTGCTGCTGATCGTAGCTCTGACGCGTCTGGAATCCCTGCGGCAGCAGTTGAGCAAAACGATCGAGGTCGAGCTTCGCCGATAGCAGTTGGGCTTCGTCCTTTTCCTTCGTCGCCTCCGCCTGCTGGAGCGAGTTCTGGAAAGACCGCGGATCGATCTGGAAAAGCTGATCGCCTTTTTTTACTTCCTGGCCTTCCTTGAAAAAGACCTTCGTGATCTGGCCATCGACGCGCGTCTTCACCGTGACAAGGTTGAATGCCTGAACGGTGCCGAGACCTTCAGTGAAAACAGGAACGTCTTTGGTTGCCGCGACTGCGGCGGTGACAGGTATTTCCTGCTGCGGTGCCGGCCCGGCGCGTTTCGCGAACAGCGGGTTTTTGGGCAGCCAGAGGAATGCGCCCCCGACAACCAGGATTCCAATCGCAGTAACGATAATCGTTTTGGGCCGGCGCATAAGATTCCTGCTGCGGCCGACATGCTGGACTTTCAGCACGCGCCGCGCCAACGCGCCCCTAAAGGCCACTATATATTTGGAATACGTCTCGCGTCGCAATAAGTTTCGGGGAACTTGATCGTGATCAGACGGTTATGGAAAATTGATGTGTCTTTTCCCGATATTGATGAGAGACGCTTACCGGGTGCCCCTCCTGTCCTTTCAAGCGAGATTTTCATGACATTCATTAGATTATTGGCGGCGATATTCTTGTGTGTCGCTTTGGCGAGTTGCGGTCAAAAACCTCAGCAGGGGCCGAAAGGCGACCCGGGTCCCGCCGGATCTCAAGGCGAAAAGGGCGACACAGGCCCCGCCGGCCCAGCCGGGCCGGCCGGCCCGCAGGGGTTGCAAGGTCCGCCCGGTCCGGCCTCCGCCATTCGCATCATCCAGAAGACCTGCGTCAGCGAAGCGTGTGTCGCCGAATGCAACGCGAACGAGATCATGGTGACCGCGTATTGCGGCGTCACGCGCAAGCCGGCGAGTTTCCTGACGGAGCGTTCGGTGTCATGCGGCGTGGTGCCGAGTGCCGCGAACAGCCCGCTGGTCGCGGTTTGCGTTTCGGCAACGCCTGCGCACTGAACCAGAAAGACAGTCCCCTCAAAGCTCCGTCCCCTGGCGCAAGCGGGTGTGGTAGACGGCCGTCCATCAGCGCATCGTGGTTGCGAGGCGACCATCGCGTTCGACGGTGGTCGCGGCAATGAATCTCGCTGCCGAAACGGCCTGCTGTTAGACGCATGGGCGTTTGTTCGGCCTGTGCGCTATTTTTTTTATGGCCCTATGCCAAAGGACTCCTATTTAAAAATTCGAATGGTTTTCGCGCGTTAGCCCCTCCACTTGAATCCTTCTAATGATACATTAGAGCGCTTATAAATCATTGATATTGAAAGGGTTTTTTGACCTGATTAAAAGCGCCATGGGGCTCAAGCGATGGCAGGTCAGCACATCGCCTTAAAGAAAATGCCCGTAAGTGGTGGCGTAAAATGCAAAAGGGCGCGAGGCGGCACATCCGGTGGCTGCTGGCGACAACGGTTCTGGTCACGGCGAGCGAGTTCGCCATCCACATTGCGAGGGCAGAGGATCAGCCGCCGCCCCCGGCGCAGACCGGCGGGCTCGACGCAAACGCGCAAGCGGTAACCCTCCCAACGATCGACGTTCAGGGCAGCGGAACGAGTGGCGTTTACGCAAACGGCACATCGGTCGCGACCAAGGTCGATACGCCGCTGATCGATATTCCTCAGTCGCTCTCCGTCGTGACGAAGCAGTTCATCCTGGACCAGAACTTCCAGAACCTGACCGACGTCGGGCGCTATGTCCCCGGCGTCGCGGTTCATCAGGGCGAAGGCAATCGTGACGAACTCGTCATTCGTGGCGTGGATTCAAGCGCGAATTTCTTCGTCAACGGGTTCCGCGACGACGCGCAGATCTTTCGCGACTTCTACAACACGCAAAGCATCGAAATACTGAAAGGGCCGAGCGCGCTGACCTTTGGCCGCGGCGCGGGCGGCGGCCTTCTTAATCGCACGCTCAAGGAAGCCGACGGCACAAGAGTCTACGATGTGACCGCGCAGACGGGGTCCTACAACGACCGGCGCGTCACGCTCGACGCAGGCCAGGCGGTTAACCAGAACTTTGCCGCGCGCCTCAACATGATGTACGAGAAGTCCGACACGTTCCGCGATTACGGCAGGCTGGAGCGCTACGGCATCAATCCGACAATAACGCTGAAGCCGAACGACACCACCGACGTCAAGCTCAGCTACGAATACTTCCATGACGAGCGCACGGCCGACCGTGGAAATCCCTCGCAAGGGACGACGCCGGCGGCGACCCGCTTCAATCCCACGACTCCATTCGCGCCCGGCGGCGATATGGACAAGTTCTTCGGCAGCCCCGACCTGAACGTCGCGCAGGCGACCGTGCAGAGCGTGATGGCCGTCGTCGATCACGACTTCGGAAACGGATTCACGGTCAAGAATTCCACGCGCTACGCCAACTATCTGAAATTCTATCAGAACGTTTATCCCGGCAGCGCGGTCGATCCGGTCACGGACACGTTCACGCGGTCGGCCTATCAGCACACCACCAACCGCGAAAATCTCTTCAATCAGACCGACTTCTTCTACAAGTTCTCGACCGGACCGCTATCCCACACGGCGGCGTTCGGTACCGAGTTCGGCCGGCAATCGGGCATCGATCTCCGTAACACCGGGATCTTTCCCAACGGGAGCGCTATCAGCGCTCCGGCCAGCGCATTCGATTCGACCTATTTCGGGCCGATCGCCTTCGTCCATCAGTTTCCCGGCAGCCTTTCGCCCGGCGTCACCAACCCGGATTCCAACAGCCGGTACCGCGCCGACGTCGAATCCGCCTATGCCCGCGATACGATCGACATTACACGCTGGCTGCAACTGATCGGCGGGGCGCGCATCGACCGTTTCGGCGAGTCGGCTACGGATATGAATACGAATACCGACCGCGACCGGGTCGATACCAAGATTTCGCCGCAAGCCGCCGTGATCTTCAAGCCGATCGATAATCTGTCCGTTTACGGCGCCTACAGCGTCTCTTATCTGCCGGCCTCGGGCGACCAGTTCAGTTCGTTGAATGACGGCTCCGTTATTCTCGATCCGCAGAAGTTCGAGAACAAGGAGGTCGGCGTCAAATGGAACGTGCTGCCGCGGCTTCTGTACACTGCCGCGATTTACCAACTTGATCGCACGAACGTTCCGCTCCCCGACCCGAACAATCCCGGATTTTTCATCCTGTCGGGCAGCAACAGAATTCGTGGTTTCGAAACCAACCTGACAGGATACGTCACGCCGGATTGGCAGTCCACTCTCGGCTACGCTTACACCGATGCCCGGATAACAAGCGATACGTCGGCGACGATCGTGGCTGGCAATCGCGTGCAACTCGTTCCGCTGAATCAATTTTCCTTTTGGAACAAGTACCAGATCAATTCGGTATGGGCCGCGTCTCTCGGTGTGATTTATCTTTCGGATTCGTTCGCGTCGTCGGACGACACCGTGAAATTGCCGGGATTTGTGCGCGTGGATGCCGGGATCTTTGCCCAGATCGACAAGACCTGGAAATTGCAGCTCAACGTCGAGAACCTCTTCGACAAGGGTTACTGGGCATCGGCGGACGGCAACAACAACATCTCGCCCGGCGAACCGCGGACGTTCCGCCTGACAGCGACTGCCAAGTTCTAGGGCGCGACCATTTGGGATTGAAGGAGTTTCTCTCTGCGCTCCTTCCGGCGAAAGCGAGGGACCAGTCCTGTTTGGCTCTGGCCCCCGCTTTTTCTCAGGAGCAGGATTCGGCGATACGAGAGTTGAAATCGTCAGAAACAAACAAGACAGCCTCTTGTTTGGAATTGCTAAAATCTACGATTTTAGCGTTCTTTTGTGTTCTGACGACGTGGCATTATTGCTAGAGCAGCGCGAATGAGAGGCGTCATGGTGGACTCGCGCGCGGCGCTTTTGCGCCGCCTCTGGTTAAAGCTGCATCTTTGGATCGGCGTCGGTCTTGGGCTTCTGATTGTCCCGATCGCGCTGTCCGGTTGCGTGCTGGTTTTCCATGACGACATCGACGCGTGGATCAATCCGGCACGGTATGCGGTCAGCGGATCGAACGTGGCGCTTCCGCCTTCGGCGTACCTCGACAGCGCTTCGCGCGCGTTGCCGGGTGACCGCGCGGCACAATGGTTCAGATGGATTCATGAAGGCAGCCACAGCGGGCCGGTCTGGCGCATCATCGTTTTCCTTTGCGGGCTGGCGCCGCCGGTATTCGTCATGACCGGCATCGTCATGTGGCTGCGCAAACGCGCGGGCCGCAGTCAGCTTGGAAAGCTGCGCGACACGCAGTTACGACCGGCAGAATGACACATTTCACTGGGAATGCTGCGCCGGGTGCGCGGCTCAATCGGACGAAGGCCATGATCGAACAGAACCGCAAACATTTCGGGATCGCGCGCCACATCTACGGCACGCTTGCCGCCGTTGCGCTCTTTGCCGCGTTGGTGCCGCTCGCTGCAACCTTCGCTCAAACGCCGCCGGCTCCCGCACCCGCCACTGCGCCGGCTCCGGCCGCAACCACGCCGGCTGCTCCCGCGACGGCACCGGCTGCAACGGCACCGGTTGTCCCCGCTGCGACGCCCTCTGTAACCGCGCCTGCGCAAGCACCTGCCGCAATCGCACCCGCGGCAACGCCTGACGCTATGCCGACTCCAGGCGTTGCCGCTGCGCCTCCCAGCGCTCCCGCCGCCCCGAGCATCAATTTGATTCTGCCGCGCAACCTGTCGCCGTGGGGCATGTTTCTGTCCGCCGACATCGTCGTCAAAGCGGTGATGATCGGCCTTGCTTTCGCGTCGTTGCTGACCTGGACGATCTGGTTCGCCAAGGCCATCGAGCTGATGGCGGCGCGGCGGCGCTTGCGCAAGACGATCGCCGTGCTCGCGGAAGCGCGCTCGCTGGGCGACTGTCTTGCCGCGTTGCAGAACCGGACCGACTCCGGCAGCGCGCTCGTCCATGCGGCCGCGACCGAAGTGCGGCTGTCCGCCGATGTGCTCGATTCGACCGGCGTGAAGGAGCGCATCGCTTCGCGCCTCGAGCGCATCGAGGCAGGCGCGGGCCGCCGCATGATCCGCGGCACCGGCCTGCTCGCGACCATTGGCGCCACCGCGCCGTTCGTCGGCCTGTTCGGCACGGTGTGGGGAATCATGAACAGCTTCATCGGCATTTCGAAGCAGCACACCACCAATCTTGCGGTGGTCGCGCCCGGCATCGCCGAAGCCCTGCTGGCGACCGCGCTCGGCCTTGTCGCCGCCATTCCGGCGGTGGTGATGTACAACATGTTCTCGCGCTGGACCGCGACCTATCGCGCGATGCAAGCCGACGCTGCGGCCGAAGTGATGCGGCTCGTCAGCCGCGACCTCGATCGTGGGACGTTGCAGCGCCGCCGCCCCGTGGCCGCGGAGTAAAAGCCGATGGCCGTTCGTCTCGACCACGGCGAGGACGATCTCGGCGAAATGCACGAGATCAACGTCACGCCGTTCATCGACGTGATCCTGGTGTTGCTGATCATTTTCATGATCGCTGCACCGCTTGCGACAGTGGACATCTCCGTAAACCTGCCCTCCTCCAACGCCGAGCATCAACCACGGCCGGACAAGCCCTTATTCCTGACGCTGAAATCGGACCTGAGCCTCGCGCTCAATGACGATGCGATCACCCGCAGCGCGCTTGGACCGGCGCTTTCGCAAGCCACCAACGGCGACAAGGAACAGCGCGTGTTCTTGCGCGCCGACAAAACCGTCGCCTACGGCGACCTGATGGCGTTGATGAATGAATTGCGCACCGCGGGTTACCTGCACGTCGCTCTGGTCGGCATCGAAGCGGACAAAGCCCAGTGACAGCCGATCGGCCCGAAAAGAAGAAAAAAACGTGGCCGGAGGGCGCGCGCTGGGCGGCGTGCTTTGGGCTCGCACTCTTATTTCATGCCGGCGGCGCCTACGCGCTGCTGGCGCGCTGGCATGAAGATTCCGATCTGGTCGCGAATGCGCCGGTGGTCATGGTCGACCTCGCGCCGGCGCCGGTCGCGCCGCAGACGCAGCCGACCGAATTGCCGCCGGGTCCGCAGCAGACCGAGGCAGAACCGGAACCCGAGCCGATCAAGCCGTTGACGACGATCGAGCAGAAGCCGGACGACAGCCCGCAGCCGGAGCTTGCCGTCACGCCGCCGCCGAAGCCGGTCGAGAAGCCGAAGAAGCACAAGCCGCGCCGCAAGAATTTCGCGAAGCTGACATCCGCGCCGAGCCCGGCGGAGCAACGGGCCGAACGCGCGGCCGCGCCGATGCCGGGCGCCTCATCGCGCAATTCCAACGCATTGCCGAACTGGCAAACGCAACTGGTCGCGCAACTCGAACGTCACAAACGCTATCCGGCGGAAGCGCAATCGCGCGGCGAGCACGGCGTCACCCGCATCGCCTTCAGCGTGGATCGCCAGGGCGGCGTCCATAACCCGCACATCGTCGGTTCTTCTGGCTCGCATCTGCTCGATGAAGCGACGATCGCGCTGGTCGAACGCGCGCAACCTTTGCCGCCGCCGCCGCCTGAAGTGCCGGGCGCGCACATCGCGGTCGTCGTCCCCATTCGGTACAACATCCGCTGATCCGCCGCGCAGATCCATGCGCCTCATGCGGGTTTTCAAGGCTAACGCGCGTTAACCATAAGCTGAAGCGCCCGCCCAATGTCACTTGTCGCAGGCGCGCGGATCGGAAAAATTAGCCCCATTAACCACGCGACCGGTGCTTCGTCTCGGTGCGGCTGCTGCAGTGTAAGAACATTGGGGAAGGCGCGGCGAACAACGCCGTCAGAATGAAAATGCGTCGGGGACTTTCACTTATCCTGCTCTGTGCTTGCACGCTCGTCGTGGCCGCGCCTGCGCGCGCGACCAGCGACAAGTTGAGCGAGCGTTTTCCCAACGTCGAACCGCTCGAAACCGTGGCGCGCAGCCGCACCGATGTGGCCGAAGCCGCCGGCCAGGTGCCCGGCGCCTCCGCCGTGCTGCTGGAGGCATTGCGCTGGCGCGGACGCACCGCAAGCCAGATCGGCCTGCCGACAAAATTGTGGTGCGCGGACTTCATGAATTTCGTTCTGCGACGCGCCGGCGGCAAAGGCACGCATTCGCGCGCGGCGCGCTCGTTCCTCGACTACGGCAAGAAACTGGATGGCCCGCGCGTGGGCGCCATCGCCATCCTCTACCGCAAGGGCGCGAACAACGGCCACGTCGGCGTCGTGCGCGGCACCGACGGCAAAGGCAACCCGATCCTGATTTCCGGCAACCACGGCCCGACCGTCAGGCAGTCTGTCTACGACAAGAGCCGGGTGATGGCTTACGTGATGCCGCCCGCCTATGTGATCGAAGACATGGCCGCCGCGGCGCGCCGCGCAGCCCTCGCCGCGCAAAAGTAATCCGCCGCAATTCCTGAATCTTAACGCCGCGCTCCGTTAACGGTGCGCAGCCGATTGCTCGCGGATTAATCTTAACTCCGTCAAATGCTGGCTATCGCGGTGTAGAGCCGCGACCTTCCGTCTAAATTCGGCGACGAACAAGCAGCGCGATGCGGGGGGCATCACGAAGCCGCATGTTACAGGGAACGCGAGTCATCATTTACGGCGTGACGTTGTCGGCAGCTCTTTTGCTGACGGCACAGCCGTCGCTGGCGCTCACCGCCAGGCAGCAGCACCAGTGCGAGGCCAAGGAATCCCCGGCCGACCTGCACATAACCGCCTGCACCGCCGTCATCGAGGACACCCATTCCAAGTCCGTCAAATCGGCTGCGCTTGCGCGCCGCGGCGACGCCTATCGCGACAAAGGCGACACCGACAGCGCGATGCGCGATTACGACGAAGCCATCAAGGCCAATGCCAAGAACGGGCAAGCCTATTTCAGCCGTGGCGAAGTGCACCGCGCCAAAAACGAAATCGATGCGGCGCTTGCGGATCTCGAGCAGGCCAGCAAGCTCGACAAGCGCAACGCCAAGGCGCTCAACGCGCTGAGTTACATCTATTACGACAAGCACGATTTCGTGCATGCCATCGACGTCTTGAACCAGGCGATCAAGCTCAACCCCAACGACGCCCTCACGCTCTACAACCGCGGCATGGCCTACCGCGCCAAGGGCGAGCCGGACCGCGCCATTCCGGATTACGACCGCTCCATCAAGCTCAATCCCAATGACGCGGTCGGTTACAACAGCCGCGGACTCGCCTACCGCGACATCCACGACTACGAACGCGCGATTCAGGACTTCGATCAGGCGATCAAGATACGCCCCGATTATATCCTGGCGCTCAACAATCGCGGCATCGCCTACGCCGCGAAAGGCGACGTCGATCGCGCCATCCAGGATTTCGACCAGGCCATCCTGTCAGATCCGCGCGATGCCTTCGCCTACAACAACCGCGGGCTTGCCTATCGCAATCGCGGCGAGATCGAACGCGCGATCAAGGACTACGATCAGGCGGTGCTGCTCAATCCGAACTACGTGCTCGCCTATTACAATCGCGGCAACGCCTATTACGACAAGCACGACTACACGCACGCCATCCAGAATTACCAGCAGGCGACCAAGCTCGACCAGAGCTACGCGCTCGCGTTCTACGGCCGCGGCATCTCGTATTACGAGACGCATGACTACGAGAAGGCGCTGCGCGACCTCACGCAGGCGATCAAGCTCGATCCGAAGGATTCACTGTCGTATTTCAATCGCGGCCTTGCCTACATGGCACGCGGCGACAACGACCATGCTATCGCCGACTTCGATCAACTGATCCGCCTCGATCCCAAGAACGCACTGGCCTACTACAACCGCGGCATGGCGTTGCGCGAAAAGGGCAGCGCCGAACGCGCCATTGCCGACTTCACCCAGGCGCTGCATTTCGACCCGAAGAATGCACTCGCCTACTTCAATCGCGGCAAAGCGTATCGCAACAAAGGCGATCTCGATCGCGCTCTGGCCGATTTCAGCCAGTCGATCAACTTCGACCCCAAGAATGCCGAGGCGTTCTACGAACGCGGTTATGCCCGCTACAAGCGCAACGATTACGATGGGGCCATCGCCGACCTTAATCTCGCGCTGAACATCAGGCCTGGCTATACTGAAGTCTTCAATGTGCGCGGACTCGCTTACGCCGCCAAGAACGACAGCGACCGTGCGATTGCCGACTTCGATCAGGCGATCAGGATCAACCCGAATTTTGCCGCGGCGCTGACCAACCGAGGCGACGCCTATCAGCGCAAGCAGGACTTCGCTCGCGCGGTCGTCGACTACGACCAGGCGATCAAGTCCGATCCGAAATTCGCAGGCGGTTATGTCAAACGCGGCCTCGCCAACAAGGACAAGCACGATTACCAGCAGGCGGTGAAGGACCTCTCGCAGGCGGTGCAACTCGATCCGAAAAACGCCATCGCGTACAACAATCGCGGCACCTGCTACCGCGCGCTGCACAAGGACGATCTCGCCTTTGCGGATTTCGGCAGCGCGATCAGGCTCAACCCGGATTACAGCGACGCGTATTTCAACCGCGGCATCGCCTATTACGACAGGCACCAGATCGACCGCGCCATTGCCGACCTGAGCCAGGCGGTGCGGCTCGACCCGCGCGACGCGACCACGGCCCATAGCCGCGGCCTCGCCTATCTCGAGAAGCACGACTTCGAGCACGCCATTGCCGATTTCGACCAATCGGTGCGGCTGAATGCGAAATTCACGGCTGCTTACGTCGACCGCGGCAAAGCC
>JBARCH010000222.1:0-15016 GCA_049793875.1 Pseudolabrys sp.
CCGTCCTTGTAACCCCACAACAACAGAACAGTTGTCACGTTAGCGGCCAGCGCCAGGAAACCGATGATCCCCATTACGTCCGCGCGTGGAAGCCCCAGAATCAACGCGTGATAAATCGTCGAACCAAGAACCCAAATAGCCATCGTCGTCAGACTCAAAGCCTTCGCGATGGCGGCATAAGAACGAATGTACTGCGCCATGCCGATGACGGCTAAACTGATGCCATAGGTTGTGGCATCGGCGAGAAAATCGAGCGCATCGGCTTGCAGCGCCTGCGAACCCGCCAAGGCGCCGGCTCCGATCTCGACGAGAAACATGGCGGCGTTAATGACGATGACCGTCCACAGCCGACGCTTGTAATCCGCCGACAGACCTTCGAACGTCGTACCGTGACCGCAGCAATGGTCGTGCCCCATCGCTTTCCTCTTGTTCTGGTCAATTCGATATAGTGACGGCGGGCGCCGTTATACAATCACATTGCATCTGCTTGAGCCCTGCGGAATAGTCGCAAAAGCGGCAATCGTTTGCTCGCTGCCCGCGTCGGGAATTCATGGCGCTTTCCGCGGCGAAATCTTCGAGTTCAAAAAACTGAATCGCAGGCCGAGACGTGATCGATCGCCCGCCAAATTTTTTCCAAGGTACCGAGATGCCGACCGCCGGCTGGTGGGGAACGCTGTGGCCCGATCCTGCCGCCGTGCTTGCGTCCGTCGGATTGGCGCCCGGCATGGACGTCGTCGATCTGTGCTCCGGGGACGGGTGGTTCACGCTCGAGATCGCGAAAACCGCGCGCAACGTCGTGGCCATCGATATCGATCCGGATCTGCTGGACGTAACGCGTCGCCGGCTGATGGATGGCGGCGTGACGAATTTCAGGCTGGTCGAAGCCGACGCCTATGAAGTTGCGAAGCGGGTGACCGAAACTGTCGATTTCATCTTCATGGCAAACGTCTTTCACGGTGTGCCCGATCGAACCCTTCTGGCCGCCATCGTGAGTCGTGTGCTGAAGCCCGGCGGCTGTTTTGCCGTCATCAATTGGCAACAACGGCCGCGCGAGGAAACTGCGATTCTCGGCGAGCCGCGCGGACCGAAAACCGAATTGAGGATTTCGCCGGAAACAACGATACAGTCTGCCGAAGCTGGCGGCCTGAAACTCGCGAAATTCGTCGACATGCCGCCGTATCATTATGGGGTCGTATTCCGGCGACCGAGTTCCTGAGCACCCGTAATGCCGCCTTTACTCGACAACAAAAATCCTTCGGCGCGCTCGGTGTTCTCGCCAGACGGGCTGCTGCGCGAAGCGCGACGTCAAAAAGGCCTCGCGGTCGTCGACGTGCCATCCATCTGCATTCTGGATCCCGACGGCGATATCGTGCGGCGCCTGCGGCAGACCGGACAGGCGCAAGGCTTTGCAGGCTGGCCCTGTTACCACACCGAGCTTTACAGCTTTTTGCTCGGCGGACAGCGCGTCGGCATTGTCGGGTGCGCCGTCGGCGCTCCATTCGCAGTCCTGGTCGCCGAAGAATTGTTTGCAAGCGGTTGCCGCCTGCTTGTCAGCGTGACGTCGGCAGGCCAGATCACGCCGGTCGGCAAACCACCTTACTTCGTCGTCATCGATCGCGCGCTACGCGACGAAGGAACGAGCTATCATTATGTGGCGCCGACCGAATACAGCGAGGCCGATCCGAAACTGATTGCGACTGCGGAGGAAGCACTCGGACGCACGGGCGTCCAGGTCGTCACCGGCGCAAGCTGGACGACCGACGCTCCGTTCCGCGAAACGCCCGAAGCCATCGCGGCGGCGCGCGCCAAAGGCGTACTCGCGGTCGAAATGGAAGCCGCCGCGCTCTATGCCTTCGCGCATGCCACCAGCAGGCAAGTTCTCTGTCTCGCTCACGTCACGAATTCGATGGCGCAGTCGGGCGATGATTTTGAAAAGGGTGAAGCGGACGGCACCGTCGATGCCTTGCGCGTTCTGGAATCGATCGTCACCGCGTTGACCTGGCATCGCCCGCCGGAAGGGTGAGGCGAATGGTCGGCGGGCGGCTCACATGACCGAGAACCAGAACAGCGCGCCAACGGCAACAGCCATCAGCGCGGTTCCGGCCCAACCAAAGAAAGTGAGCGTCGGCCGCGCGCTGAAACGGCCCATCACCGAAAGGCGCGTAACGACGACCATCATGACCGCCATGATCGGAACCGCGACAACGCCATTGAGCACTGCGCTCCACACAAGCATCTGCATGGGGTCGATCGGCGTATAGCCGAGCGCCAATCCCACCACCACCGCGCCTGCAATGATGCTGTAGAAGCCGACGGCGTCCGGCGCTTTCGCTTCGAGGGTGGCGGGCCAGCCGAAAGCCTCCGAGACGCAATAGGCCGCAGAGCCGGCAAGCACAGGGACCGCGAGCAATCCCGTGCCGATAATTCCCAACGCAAACAGAACGAAGGTCAATTCGCCGGCAAGCGGACGCAATGCTCCTGCTGCGTCCGCGGCGCTGTGAATGTCGGTCACGCCGCCTGTGTTGAGCACGGCCGCCGTGGTCAGGATAATGAAGAAGGCGATGATGTTGGAAAATACCATGCCGACGGTGGTGTCCAGGGCAATTCGCACAATTTCGGAATCGCCGCCGCGCGTCAGATCCTTTAACGGCCGCCGCAGCCGCCTTTGCTTCATCTCTTCAACTTCCTGAGATGCCTGCCAAAAGAAAAGGTAAGGGCTGATGGTCGTGCCGAGCACCGCAACAACCATGATCAGGTAATCGCGCGTAACATGAGTGGCCGGCCAGATTGCGCGCGTGAATGCTTCGCCCCACGGAATGTGAACCGTGAACGCGGTCGCCACGTACAGGAACAGCACCAGGGTAAGAAATTTAAGGACAGGCGCATAGCGCCGGTATCGCACGAACACTTGCAGCAGCACCGAGGTCGCCGCGAAAATCAGCGCGTGCTCGCGGTTAAGCCCGCCGATCACGAGTGAAAGCGCTTCGCCCATCGCCGCGAGATCGGCCGCAATGTTGAATGTATTGGCGACCACCAGAAGGGCTACGAGAGATATGACCAGCCAACGCGGCGCGAAATCCTTCACATTGGCGATGATGCCTTTTCCCGTCACGCGGCCGATTTGGGCGCTGACCAACTGGATGGCGATCATGAACGGCGTCGTCAGAAACACCGTCCACAAGAGGCCGTAACCAAATTGCGCGCCGGCCTGGGAATATGTTGCGATGCCGGAAGGGTCGTCATCGGCGGCGCCCGTGACCAGGCCGGGTCCAAGCAACCGCAGAAAAATATTCTTACGCTTGCCGGAGGCTCTGATGACTCCGTGTCTGGCGTCGCTCATGGCGGCAGTTCAGATGAAGCCATGCGAATTGCAAGAATTTAATCCGTAACATCGGCGTCGTCCCGCCAGGCTGCCGAACGGAAGTGGCACGGGGCAAAGCAGAGGAAAGCGGGCCTGCTGCGTAGCCGCCGCCCCCGAAGCCTATTGATGGCCGCCCGAGACAACGGCATGCGCGCCGGGACACGGCTGAACTTCGATCGTGACGTGCGAAAGGCCCGCAAGTCCCGAGAGCCGCCGCTTGTAATGTGCCGGCGCGCGCGGATTGTCCGTTACCAACGTGATGACGGCCGCAAGATGACCCGGCCCCACGCGCCACAGGTGAAGGTCGGCGACGCGGTCGTCACCCTGCTCGAGACGTACGGTGATTTTCCGCGAGAGCGCGGGATCGGGGCAGACATCGAGAAGTATTGCGCCGGCCGATCGGACCAGCGTCCACGACCAGCTCAGGATGACCGCCGCACCGATCAGGCCCATGACCGGGTCCATCCAGATCCAGCCGAACTGCCGCCCGGCAATCAAGCCAACGATGACCAATACCGAAACCGCAGCGTCGGCCATGACATGCACGAAAGCCGCTTGCAGATTGTGGTCGCGATGGACATGCGCATGACCGGAGCCGTGCGCGTGATGATGCGCGTGGCCGTCATCGTCGCGCAACAGGAATGCGCTCAACAAATTGACGGCGAGTCCGGCAGCCGCGATCGGAATCGCCTGGTTGAATGCAATCGGCACCGGCTCCAGAAGACGGCTCACGCTTTCGTAGCCGATCAAAAGCGCGATCATCGCCAACGCTATGGCACTGGTGAACGCAGCGAGATCGCCCAGTTTTCCGGTGCCGAAGGTAAGGCGCCCGTCGTGCGCGTAGCGCCGCGAATAGGTGTAGGCCAGCGCCGCAATGAGCAGCGCGCCGGCATGCGTCGACATGTGCAGGCCGTCGGCGATCAGGGCAACCGAACCGAACCAGAGGCCGCCAACAATCTCGGCCGCCATCATCGCGGCGCAGATTGCGATCACAACCCATGTTTTCTGCTCGTTGCGCGCGTGCCTCTCACCAAGGAAGACGTGCGAATGGCGGAATTGATCGATCGAATGCGTGTGCATGCATTGCTCCGCTGCTGGTTCGCTTGCCAAAAAACACGGACGAACAAAAGCCTGTCGCGACAGTGGGCTTAATTCCGCATTGCTTCCACTCTCAGGTGCCGCAAACCTTGAGGGACCGGCCGTAGTCCCTGGCTATGCGGCCGGGGATTCGCTCGGGTGTCGCCCCGGCCGTTGCGGCAGCACAATGACGCACACCACGATGACTGCCGCGATGATCGCAGAGGCCAGCGGACGGCTCAACGCCAGGCCGCCGTGGTCAATCGGCTTGTCGAGAAAATCGCCCACGGTGGCTCCCAATGGACGCGTGAGAATGAACGCGGTCCAGAACAGGAGAACGCGCGACATGGACGTGCAGTAATACGCCGCCGCGACGATCGCCAATGCGCCGGCGAATACCAACGCTCCGCCCTCGTATCCAAGTCCTGTCGAGTCGGCCATCCAGTCGCCGAGCGCAGTACCGAGCGTTTGCGAAAACGTGATCGCGGCCCAGTAAAAAATTTCGACCTTCGGCCTGCTCACGGTATCGACCGAGATCGATCCTTCCGACCAGTACCAGAGGCCCAGCACGGCCAGTACGCAGAAAAGCAGAAGCGAGGAGCCGCCTGTGTAACCGATGCCGAGCGAGCGGTCGGCAAAATCGGCCATCGTCGTGCCGAATGTCGTCGAGGCGACGATCGTTGCCCAATAAAGCGTCGCGTGAAATTTCTTTGCGGTGATCTGCAGAGCCACCAGAACGACGAGCGCCGCCAGAAAGAGAGCCGTTCCGGCCAGATAGCCCCAGTTGAAAGTCATGGTCACCGAATCGCCGCCGGTTTCACCCAATGTCGTGGCGGCAATCTTGATGATCCAGAACGTCAGCGTGACTTCAGGAACTTTACTGAGAGCAGTCTCGGAAATTGTTTTCATGCCTGGGGCGCCCATTTTTTACGCGATGCAAGAGGCGCCCCCGCCGCTTCAATAACTACGAAATAAGACACTGGTTCGGCAATGGACCGCGCTCGATCGCGAACTACCGGTGCTGCACCACGACTTTGGTGCCGACCGGGACGCGTGAATAAAGATCGACAATCTCGTCATTCACCAGGCGGATGCAGCCGGAGGAAACCGCGTGGCCGATCGTTTCCGGCGCGTTGGTGCCGTGAATGCGGTAAACGGTATTGCCGAGATACATTGCGCGCGCGCCGAGCGGATTGCCGGCGCCGCCCGCCATCATTCGCGGCAGATAAGGCTGGCGTTGAATCATTTCCGGCGGCGGATACCAGTCCGGCCATTCCGCCTTGCGTGTGATCCGCAACGTGCCACCCCACTGGAAGCCATCGCGCCCGACGCCGACGCCGTAACGCAACGCGACGTTATTGCCCAATATCAGATAAAGGAAACGATCGGCAGTGTTCACGATAATCGTGCCGGGCGGATATTCGGTGCGATAGAAGACCGACTGGCGCTGGAATTGTGACGGCAAGCTGGCGTCGCTCGACCCGTGATCGACGCCCGGATCGACGTCCGCGATGGTCGGCGCAGGCGGGGGCTCAAAATTCTGCGCAAGGACCGGCCATGCCGGCGCGAACAGGACAATCGACGCAAGTGCAAATGCCGTCAGGACACGCATTGGCGAGCATCTTTCCTTGAAGCTGCGCTAAAATTGTATCGGTTGTGACGATTTCACTCAATCGCTGGTTTGCGAGGCGGAAATTGAAGCGAGAGGCCACGGCGCTGATTGCTTACAATTTGTGATAGTTATTGCGGTCGCCATCAATTCGCCGCCGGCAATATCGACGTTTTGACCACCGAATACGGCAATGGCGCTGTCCTGACGGCGGATACACTTTCCGCCCACGAGCCGAATTGTGGCCGCGCCGCCTCGGCCGAATGTAAGGGCTATTACGCCGTCACATAGATGCGCTAATGTCGCGGTCGCGTCGAAGCTTTGTCCGTGGGCATCCAGTATGCGCGTAAACGAGGCACCTTCGTCGATTCCCGTGCAGGACCCGGATTTCCGGCTCGATTTCCTTTCCGGCGGTGGCGAGATGGGCGCGCTCATGCGTGCCTACAGATGGGAACGAACATCGCTCGGCGTGCCCGAGACCTGGCCGCAAAGTTTGCGCACGAGTGTGAGGCTTCTCCTTACCACACGGCAGCCCATGTTCATCTGGTGGGGGCCGGAGCTCATTCAGTTTTACAACGACGCCTATCGGCAAACGATGGGTCCCGAGCGGCATCCGCAGGCGCTCGGACAACGTGGCCGCGAATGCTGGGACGAAATCTGGGACATCATCGGTCCGCAAATTGAATTTGTCATGACCGGTCAAGGTGCGACCTGGAACGAAGATCAGCTGGTTCCGGTGACGCGTCACGGCCGCCGCGAAGATGTCTGGTGGACTTACGGCTACAGTCCGATCGACGACGAGACGAGACCGGGCGGTGTCGGCGGTGTTCTGGTCGTCTGTAACGATATTACCGCGCAGCACGAGACAACCGAGGCGTTGCGCGCCAACGAGGAACGGCTCGAGCTTGCGCTCGACGCCGGCGTGATCGGTGCGTGGGACTGGCACATTCAGGAAAACCGCGTATTTGCCGATGAGCGATTCGCGCGCCTTTACGGCGTCGACCCGGCCGAGGCCGCGGCTGGCGTGCCGGTCGAGGCGTTCGTCGCCAACATTCATCCGGACGATCGGTTGCGCGTCGAAAGAAAGGTTCGCAAGGCCGTGCGATCCGTCGGGAGTCTCTCGGTGGAATATCGGCTCATGCAGCGCGACGGCTCCATCCGATGGGTGCTGGCGCGGGGATATTGCCTGGGCGACGCAAACGGCCGCGCCCTCCGTTTTCCAGGCGCCAGCGTCGACATCACCGATCGCAAGGAAGCCGAAGAACACCGTAAGCTTCTGACGCGCGAATTGAGCCATCGCGTGAAAAATACGCTGGCGACGGTTCAGGCGATCGCCAACCAAAGCTTGCGCGACGACGTGCCGGCGGCGAGCGCGCGTGCCGCCTTCAGCGCCCGCCTGCGGGCGCTTTCGAATGCGCAGGATGTTCTCACGGGCGAGCGCTGGGCTGGCGCCGAACTCGATGCCGTTATCCTTGCGGCAGTCGATGCCTTTGCCGCCGGGCCGGCGCGGTTTCGAATCGAGGGAATTCCGGTTCGATTGTCGCCGCGCAGCGCGCTTGCTTTGGCGATGGCCCTGCACGAGCTGTGCACGAATGCGGCAAAGTACGGCGCACTGTCGATACCGGACGGCCGCGTCGAAATTTCGTGGCAGATCGATACGGCGAGGGATGAGGGTCATCTGGTGTTTCGGTGGGCCGAAAGCGGAGGGCCTCGCGTGAAGCCGCCCTCACGCAAAGGCTTTGGCATGCGCCTTATCGAAAATGGCCTGGCCGCGGAGCTTAGCAGCGACGTGAATCTCGCCTACAACCCCGATGGCGTCGTGTTCACGCTGCGGGCGCCGCTGAAGCTTATCCAGCAGGACAGCGCGGCTGCCGATTAGTGACGTGAAAGTAGCGCGGGAGCGGCGTTATCGTTTCTTCAGGAACGCCGCGCAAAAGGCCGCGTCGAATTCGCGGTAATCGTTGGTGATCTCGACGCCCTTGGGGATGTCGCGCCGCGCGATGGTGTAGCCGTTGTGCAGGTAGGTATTCGGGTCGTCGGAATGATTGATGTGGTGGTCGTTGTCGGCCGTAAAGAGAATTTCGCCGTCCACCCGATAGCCGTAGAACCGGATGTAGTCTTTTGCCTGTTTAGGCAGCCGTGAAAATTGCTTCGGCGTGTAGACCTGGTCGAAACCGTAGACGAAGCGCCAGATCTTCGTTTCCTTGCGGATGCGTTCGGCTGCAAAGACACCCAGGCCGTGAATGGCGCTTTTATCGAGGTAGGTTTTAACGAGCAGCATTGAATGACTGTTGCGGGGCGAATCGGTGAGCGTGCTTTTTATCGTATACCGGGCCTGATCTCGCCAAAAATTTCGGCGTTGTGCACGAATGTCGTGCCCGCGCCGCTCATCGTGCAGGCTCAAGCCCTTTGGATTTGAACAGCGCAGCCGCCGCGGGTGCGGCCAGCGTATCGATGAATGCCTTGGCGGCCGCGCGATTTTTGCAGCCGGCGCCCACGCCGGCGGAAAAGACAGTGTAGAGCTGCAACTCCGGCGGAAACGGCCCGGCATAGTCCGTGCCGGCTACGGGCAGGAGCTCGCTCACTTGCTGCACCGCCAGTTCGGCTTCGCCTCTGGCGACAAGTTCGGCAATGCGGCCGCTGTACCCGAGCCTGATCTTGTCGCACATGTCGCCGGCGATACCGAGGCGTTCCAGCAGCGTCATGAAGTATTGGCCACTGGTGCCCTCGGCGGAGCGCACGATCGACTTCGCGGACAGCAACGCGCGCTTGAAGTCTTCAACGGAGCTGACGGCGGGTCTGGGCGCACCCTTGCGCATCGAGACGCCGAGGCCCGATCGGCCGAGATCGACGCAGGTCTCGGCGAGAATTTTGCCCTGCCTTGCCAGGTCGCCGATCACCGTTCGCGTCACGATGGCGACGTCGAATTCTTCGTTGCCATCGATGCGCCGCCTGATGGCACTGGCCGGATCGTAACCGCATGACAGCGTGTAACCGCTTGCGCGTTCGAATGCCGGCCCAAGCTCGCCCAGCACTTCGACAACGGCGTGCGTGCTGAGGACTTTTATGGTGGGGGCGTCTTGATTCACTGTGGCCTGATATCAGCGGCCCTGACAACGCCCAGCCAGCGCGCAGCTTCACGTTTGACGTAGTGCTTCAAATCTCCCGGCGGTCCCGCCGCGAATGTCATGCCCTGGTTTTTCTGCAACCGGTCGAAAGTGCCGGCGTGAATTGCCTTCGCAACCGACGCGTTCAACCTCGCGACGACGTCCGCTGGCGTGCCGGCCGGTGCGTAAAGCCCATACCAGCTCTCGGCGGCGTAACCGGGAACGCCCGCTTCCGCGACTGTCGGCAAATCGGGAAAAGCCGGCGAGCGTTCGTCCGACGTTACCGCCAGCGCAAGAAGCCGGCCGTCGTGAATATAGGAAGTGGCGCTGGTGACGGTGGTGAACATGATCTGGATTTGCCCGCTCAACAGGCTGGCAATCGCGGGAGCCGCGCCCTTGAAAGGGACGTGCGTGAGATCGACGTGCGCCAAAATCTTGAACAGCTCGCCCGCGAGATGTGCCGACGTGCCAATGCCGAACGATCCGAACTTGAGCTTGCCGGGATTGGCTTTTGCAAAAGCGATCACGTCCTTGACGGATTTGAGCGGCTGTTTCGGATCGACGACGACGATATTGAACGACCGTGCGACCAGCGCCACCGGCGTAAAGGACTTGAACATGTCGAATGGCATTTTCGCGTAGATGCTCGGATTGACCGCATTGGCGAAGGTCGCCATCAGCAGCGTGTAACCGTCGGGCGCGCTGGTTGCGACCACTGACGATCCGACGATCGTTCCGGCACCAGGCTTGTTTTCGACTTTGACAGGCTGGCCGAGATCTTTTGACATCGCGTCGGCAAGCATGCGCGTGATGATGTCTGTGCCGCCGCCAGGCGAGAACGGGACGATAATTGTGACCGGCTTTTCCGGATAGCCGGCAAATGCCGGCGAGGCCAATGGCAAGCCCGTCAGCAGCAAAATGGCAGTGAACAGGGCCGCCCATTTCACAGGGGTTGAGCGCATGTTTTCCGCTTCAGACTGGGACTATTGGGTGCGGGTGACGCTAGCAGCAAATATGACGGCACGGTACCGAACTCCCGCTCGCCCGCAGCCTTGGAACTAAAGCGACAAAGCCCGCGTTGAAATCCGGCTTGTGCTGAGGAGGCGATAATGCGTCTGATTCTATTCATCATCATAATCATTCTGTTGCTCGGCGCGTTGCCGACATGGCCGTACAGCGCCGGATGGGGTTATTACCCCTCGGGCGGTCTCGGCCTCGTGTTCATCATTCTCATCATCCTGCTGCTGATGGGAAGAATCTAGCAACGACGTTGAGCTGAGCAATGAATGGACTGTGACGCGCAGCAGTCTCGCAGTCCATTCATTGCGTATCGCCTTGGCGTCTTGAATTTCGCGCTCAAGGGTCTGCAAGCTCGTCGGTCTGCAAGCTCGTCCGGGGAACTATTCATTCTCTCGCGGCATTGTCGTTTCAGAGCGCAGAACGCTCGTGTCCCCCAGAGCGCTTAACCCACCTATTTCATTGAATGGAGAGGCAACATGAGAAAATTATTGGCTGTGGCGGCGATTGCCGCCGGTATCGCTCTCGCGCCGTCAATCGCGGGTGCGGGGGAAAGACTCGGTGACGCAGCCGGCGGCGCCGTCGCCGGCGCACTCGTGGGCGGTCCGATCGGCGCAGTGGCGGGCGGCGTGGTCGGCTACACGGCCGGTCCCCATATTTCCCGCGGCCTCGGATTCCATCATCACCACCATCATTATCGGCACTATTCGCACCGTCACAGCCATCAGGCCTATCGCTAGGCTTGCAGTCCGATCGCGCCTGGAAATCGGCCGGAGACAATCGTCTCCGGCCTTTTTGTATTGGGACTGCCCGCGCCAGGCCGCGTAAAGGCGCTATAAAACAAGGATAAAACGCGGCTTGCCACTTGCATGGCCGCGCGCCGCACGTCAAAGCTCATCGCGATGAAGGCCATGCAGCGATGGTTGGTGAGTCTGGCGGCGACCGCTCTTGCCGTCGCCATTTCCTATGTCTGGCTCGATCGCCCGATCGCGCTGATGATGCACCGGGAATTTCCGCATCCCGACGCATTCGAAAAGCTCACGCATATTCCCGATCCACTGGTGCCGCTGGCGGTTGTCGGCTTCGTGACGATCGGCCTGCGTGCGCTTGCCGGACGGATGCACTTCAAGGTCGAGACGCCGATCCTTCTTTGCAGCATCAGCCTGATCGTCGGCGATGCGATCAAGAACCAGCTCAAATTCGTGTTCGGACGGACGTGGCCGGACACGTGGACCAACAATAATCCGTCGCTTATCCACGACGGCGTTTTCGGTTTCAATTTCTTCCACGGCGGCAACGGCTACACGTCGTTTCCGTCCGGGCATATGACGGTGACGTGCGCGGTGATTTCAGTGCTGTGGGTCTTCTATCCGCGGCTCAGGCCGCTTTGGCTGCTGGCCGGGGTCGCGGTTGCCGTGGGGCTGGTCGGCGCGGATTATCATTTTCTCGGCGACGTGATCGGCGGCGCCTTTGTCGGCATCTCGACCGGGTGGGTTGTCACGTCGATCTGGCGCCGTCGCGCAATCGCGGCGCAGTCGCGGCAGCCTTAGCGCGTGATATTCGTCGCGGTCTGGTCGTCCTTGTGGATCGCGACGATGTTCATGCCGGCCTCAATGATCTTGTAGTCGAATTGGCCGAGGCGGGCCCGCAACTGGTCGCGGCTGACCTTTATCGCTTCAACCAGAAGAATTGGCCGCTGCGTTGTCAGCGTTTTGGCTGACCCTTCGATCGCCTCCAGCTCCATGCCTTCGATGTCGAGCTTGATGAAATCCACGCGCGTCAGGCCCATCGCATCGATGCTGATCGAGCGCGTCGGCACGGTGGCGCTTTCCGAATAGTCGATTGACTGGCCGATGAATTCAGTCTGCGGACCCTGCTTGAGTTCAAGACTGCCGAAGCTTCCCGGCTGGAGATAATCCGGCGAGGGTATGCGCAGCGTTCCGGGTTCCGCCGCGACCGCCGCGTTGAGCGCAATGGCATTGAAACAGTTGTTGATCGCGATATTGCCGGCCAGCGCGTAAAAGATGCGCTCCTGCGCTTCGATGGCGACCACCGAGCCCCAGCCATGCATGGCGCGCGCCCACTCGACCGTGTGGACGCCGATATTGGCGCCGCAGTCGATCGCCATGACGCCGTCGCCGAAATATTGCCGGCGGAATTCCAGCAGCGTGATCGCCAGCTCGATTTCCAGTGGATCGTAGGCCGATTGGTCGAAAATCTGGTGACCGACTCCGATCGAGGCGCCCGGGCCGGTCGTGTGATGGTCGAACCGGTTCACGATCATCGTGCCGTGATTGGACGAGGCCAGCACGAAAGCCATCTTGCGATTGATGTTGCGCATCGAATATCTCCTGCGGCTGATCGGCGGGCGAATCGGCAAGGCGTGGGTCGATACCAACACGACGCAGGAAACAACGGCAATACTAGTCTTTGCGGCGGGCGCTCATTGCCAGCGACAGCAGCGTGCGGTGAGCGATGGCGTCGGCGAGGTCCGACTGCCGGCGCGTTTCCAGAAGCGCGTCCGCGAGCTGCTGCATCGCGCGCAGCAGGCGCGGGGAAGTCCAGTTTCTGAGTGCGGCTTCGGCGGCATCGGCACGGCTGAAGTGGATGAAAGGCGCGCCGCGCTTGAGCGCAAATTTGACATCGTCACCGTCTTCGACCAGCAGGCGCACCTTGTGCAGCATCGCGACGTGGCGGATCGCGGCCGATACGATGGCGCCGGCGCTGCCGACGCTGGCGCGCGCCTTGGAAAATTCGGTCTCGGTTTCGGCGAGCTTGCCGGCAAAGGCGGCGTCGAGCACGCCGTCGATTTCCTGCTCGGAAGCATCCGTGACCACCGCGCGCACGTCTTCGAGTTCGACGCGGTTCTTGCCCAATGCGTAAAGCGCGAGCTTGCGCAGCTCGCTGCGCGAGGCAAGACGGTCGCCGCCGAGCAGCGCGGCGAGCGCCGTGCGCGCATCGGGCGCGAGGGTCAAATTGGCAGCGCGCATTTCGTCGTCGATCAGGCGGGCGATGGCGCCGGCGTTGTCGGCATAGCAGGGCAGGGCGACGGCGGTTTTGGCGCTCTCGCATAGTTTGCGCAGCGGCGAGGTTTTCTTCAGGTCGCCAGCCTCGATGATGACGCGGCACTCCGATGACGGCGTCGCGATGACGGTTTCGACCGCCGCCGCGATGTTGTGGCGCGGGCCGACCTGCACCAGCACTGCGCGCCGGCCGCCGAACAGCGGAACGGTGTGCGCTTCTTCCACAAGACGGGAGGGATTGGCTGAAATGTCTTCGCCGGCGATGCGCGCGAGTGCGAACGGGTCGTTCGGGTCGTCGACCGACGCGCGCACCAGCGCATCGACCCGCTCGCGCACCAGCCCGGCATCCGGACCGTACACCAGCAAAATCGGCTGGCGCGGATCGGGCTTGGCGATAAAGCGGTCGACGTCGGAGGATTTGAGGGCTGTCATCGTGACATTCGGTTGAAGATCGTTCCGGCCATCCACGCATTTACGGAGACGACATCGTCAAGGCGCCGACGCGTGGCCTTGTGCCGGGCAAAACCGGGAATCTTCCTACCCGCCGGCGACGAAATACGACGCAAGCCGCGAGCGGATGTTGTCGGCGATTACCTGCGATGCACGATCTTCGGCGTCACGCAAACCGCGCGCGCCCGCGAAACGCTGCTGCTGGCCGGGGATGTCGTAGGACACGCGCGAGAAGGTTTGTCCGGAGACGACCTTCTTGCCGGTGGCGAGATCGGTCAGCGTATAGGTTGCGTCGATGCCGTAGTTCTGCACGTCCGGCCGTGCCGTATTGATGTCGACAATCACCTGCAACTGCGTCGCCGTAAGCTTGATGTCCAGCCGGTGGGTGGGGGACAACTCGCCGCTGCCGCCCGTGAGGCCGAAAATCAGATCGTTGCGCACATTGACGCTGACGCGCGAGAGCCGGGTGCCGTTGGGCACGTCGATCGGCGCGACGTTGACGCCCGCGAGCGTCGGCCCGATGCCTTCGCCGCCCACGGAGGCGCGTGTGCCGTAAAGCGGCTCGAAGCAACCGGCGGTGAGACCGGCCATCGCCACGACGGCGAGCAGACGGATCGCGCGGCGCGTACTGTCAGGCGACCACATTGACGATCCTCTGCGGGACGACGATGACCTTTTTCGGGCTTTTGCCATCGAGGGCTCTTTTTACCGCATCGAGGGCCAAAACGGCAGCCTCAATATCGGCTTTTCCAGCATCCCGGGGCACGGTCACGTCGGCGCGCTTTTTGCCGTTGATCTGGACCGGCAGGGTGACGGTGTTTTCGACCAGCAATTCCGGCTCGACCTGCGGCCAGGCTTCGCTGGCCACGAGGGTCTTGTGGCCGAGCGCGGCCCAGCACTCCTCGGCCAGATGCGGCATCATCGGGTGGAAGAGCCGTACGAGAATGTCGCCGGCTTCGCGCAGCGCCCAGGCAAGGTCGGGGCTGACGGCAGTTTCGACCGCGCCGATGGCGTCGCCGAGCGCGTTGGCGCACTCGTAGATGTGCGCGACGCAGCGGTTGAAGCGCAGCCGCGCGATGTCATCGGAGACGCTTGCCAGCGCGCGGTGCGCGGCCTTGCGGACAGCGAGCGCCTCCGGGCCGAATTGGGCGGGGCGGCTCTGCGGCGCGGCGATGTCGGAAATCTCGCCGATGAGCCGCCACAGCCGCTGCACGAAACGGCCCGCGCCCTGCACGCCTTCCTCGCTCCAGATCACGTCGCGCTCCGGCGGCGAGTCGGACAGCATGAACCAGCGCGCGGTGTCGGCGCCGTAGCTTTCCATGATGTCGTCGGGATCGACCGTGTTCTTCTTCGACTTCGACATCTTCTCGAT
>JBARCH010000223.1:0-10716 GCA_049793875.1 Pseudolabrys sp.
GGTCTGCAGGCACGAGGCCCGCGGACGCCCGGTCTGCAATCCGTGCAAGGTCTGCCGCTGGCGGAAAACAACGAAAAACCCGCCGGTGGCGCCACCGGCGGGTCTGTTCTCCTTCGCGAATTCCGCCGGCGAGGCGGATTGTCGCGCTTACTTCGTGAGCTGGCCGCGGATTTCGCCGCCCTTGTTGGCCGCGGTGTGCACGTTGACGTACCAGTTGCCGGCCTCGAGGTCCTTAATCTGCGCGTCGGTCAGCGTCGCCGAGCCTTCAAACGGGCTGGCGTTCGGCGAGATCGGGACCGCCACGCCGGCGTTCTTGCCTGAAGCTGCCGGACCATGGAAATGCGCGGCCGTTGCCGGGCCGCTCAGGCCCGCGTAGCTGCCTTTCCAGGTCAACTTCTTGGTCGTCGTGTCGAGCGTCGCGGTCACCGATCCGGTGCCCTTGCTCGTCGTCGCGGGCACCTCACTGGAGCCCTTCAAGTTCGCCTTGAAATTCATTGTTGCCGCCAGCGACGGCGACGCAAGTGCCACCGCCGTGGCACAGGCCAGCGCAGCCAAGGCAGTCCGCAAGGTTCTCGACTTCATGTTTGTTCCCTCCATGCATGGGCCACAAGCAGCCTTTGCCACATGTAGCTTACCCTAACTAACCCCGCGCACAGGGGTCTATTCGAGGCCATCCGGGGAGAGCAGAAGGCCGGTCAATCAATGCGCGGACAGCAGGGACACGGATGTCAGGGAATGGCCGCCGCAGGTATCGCAAGACCAGTGGTGGCGGATTTCGCCGTCATCGACGAATTCCGATGCCACCGGGGCAACCAGATAGTCGCCGCAGTGCGGGCAGCGGACGGGCAACGAAAAATAGCGCGAAGGGGCGGAATGGCCTGTCGCTTGAGCATCAAGCCGCATGGTCTCGTCCTCCTCGGTTGCTCTTACCCTGATGTTGTGAGTAACGGCGTATCGTGGCGAGCCCAAGACGCTTTCGTGAAACTGTGGTGACGTGCGCTGGAATAAAATTCGCGTAAACGCAGCGATGCGGCGTTACGCGGTGCTGCAAAGCAGCGAACACGAATGAGACGAAAATCTTAATCGCTATTGAGCCGCCAGGCGTTGCCGATAGGAAAAAGGTGTCGGGCGCTATAAATTTGTAATCATGAGTAAAATGAAATCATGAGAAAGCTTGTGCTTGTAAATGCCGTCGCGGCCCTGCTTGCGGCTGTCATTGCGTTGCCGCCGGCTTTCAGCGTTGCCGCCGAGCGGCAGCCGCATCACGCGCACAAGAAATCCGCAACGTCCGTTGCGCCGGAAAAGAAAAATCCGTGCGCGGCTTACGGCGCCGGCTTCGCGCCCATCGCCGGCACATCGACCTGCATGAAGATCGGCGGCTCCGTCAGCTATGAGGCCGGCGGCAGCCTGCGGCGCTAAGGAAGACGGCCGCCAAGGGGAGCGGGGGACCGCTCTCGATCGCGCGCGGGCGTTTGCGTTTTGCATGCAACCGATCGCATCCCGACACCGTTGACGAGAAAGCGCTAGACCTTCAACGCGTGGGAACTCACTCATGATCGGCGCCTATCACAGGAAGCTTGGCAGAAAAGAACGGCTGACGGTCGCTGAAGGAATCTTGATCGTGTGTGCGCTTTTCCTGCTGGGCGGCCTCGGTTTCGGCATCATTGCCTTTTAGAAAATGCCGCGGGGCCGCTCACATAGAAATGCCGCTCTCGTGGAGCGGCATTCCTCAAGCCCGCCTGAGCGGTCTTACTTCCGGTCAACGACATTTCTGATGACCAGCTTTGAAAGCTGAATCACGAGCTCGCGAAGTTGCGCGTTTTCTTCGATGAGGGCGCTGACGTTTTGCGGCTCATCGTCGCTTTGAGGTGGCGCTGCGAGCGAGCGCTCAACAATGTGCTCGTGCGGTCGTGGCGTCGGATGCGGGCCACCCATGACGGTCCTCCTCGGAGGTTGCCGGATCGCCCCAAAGCCCCAGTACTTATGATCGGGAGTGTAAATGAGTCGTCGATATGTTTCGCGCCTTCAAATAAGGCCGCTGTGGAAATCAAAAAATATCGACGGGCGCTGACTCGATTCCGATGATTGTTCCATTCAGCCTCGACGATCGACGCGGTGTGATTTGCGTACCGCGCACGTGTAACGCGCGACTGTTGTCTGGTCGCCGCCACTATCAAAACTCGCCCGACAAATTTTCGTTCTGGGAATATCGACGAGCGAATTCTTCACGCGCCGCGGTTGTGACGAACCGCCGCCAGGAAGATTCAACCCGTCGTTGATTTTATTGGTGAGCGCGCAGGGACTCGAACCCTGGACCTACTGATTAAAAGTCAGTTGCTCTACCGCCTGAGCTACGCGCTCGTCACCACGCACATGGTCCTGTCCGAGGAAGGCCACACGCTACCGGCTGTGTAGGGGGGAGGTCTTGCCCGGTCAATAGCGGGCTTTGCCCATCCCCGAACTCGCGCGCCGGGCTTTATTTGCTAGACTGGCGACTTCGCCGGACGTGCCCTTCGAGGAGCCAGAATGCCGATCGTCAACCGCATCGCCGACCTGCACAGCGAAATCACCGCCTGGCGGCGCGACCTGCACGCCCATCCGGAGTTGCTCTACGACGTGCACCGGACGGCGGCGAGCGTGGCCGAAAAGCTCAAGGCTTTCGGTTGCGACGAGGTGGTTCCCGGCATCGGGCGCACCGGCGTGGTCGGTGTCATCAAGGGCCGCAAGGGCGGCCAGTCGGACAAGGTGATCGGGCTGCGCGCCGACATGGACGCGCTGCCGATCGAGGAAGCAACCGGCCTTCCGTACAAATCGACGGTGCCGGGCAAGATGCACGCCTGCGGCCACGACGGCCACACCGCGATGCTGCTCGGTGCGGCGCGCTATCTCGCCGAGACACGCAATTTCTCCGGCACGGCCGTGGTGATTTTCCAGCCGGCCGAAGAGGGCGGCGCCGGCGGCAAGGCCATGGTCGATGACGGCATGATGGACCGCTTCGGCATCCAGGAAGTTTACGGCATGCACAATTATCCCGGCATGCCGGTCGGCGCTTTCGGCATCCGGCCCGGACCGATGATGGCCGCGGCCGATTACATCAGCATCGAGATCGAGGGCGTCGGCGCGCACGCGGCGCGGCCGCATCTGGGCGTCGATACGGTTCTGGTCGGTGCGCAGATCATCAACAACATCCAGTCGGTCGTGTCGCGCAATGTCGATCCGCTCAAGTCGGCGGTGGTCTCGATCACGATGTTCCAGGCCGGCAATACCGACAACGTCATTCCGCAGACGGTCCGCCTGCGCGGCACCGCGCGCAGCCTCGCACCCGATGTGCGCGATTTACTCGAGCAGCGCCTGCCCCTGATCGTCGAGCATACGGCGGCGGCTTTCGGCGCCAAGGCTAGCTTGCGTTACAAGCGCAACTATCCGGTGCTGGTCAATCATGAGCGCGAGACGGGATTTGCGGCCTCGGTCGCCGGCGCTATCGCCGGCGATGCGCACGTCGACACGGCCTTGCCGCCGATGATGGGCGCCGAGGATTTTTCCTTCATGCTCAACGAGCGGCCGGGCGCGTTCATCTGGATCGGCAATGGCGAGAGCGCCGGGCTTCACCACCCGGCCTATAATTTCAACGACGACGTGATCCCGTACGGGACGTCTTATTGGGTGAAGCTGGTGGAAACCGCGCTGGCGGCCTGAAGCGTCAGCGCGTCAGTTCGCGCGGATCGGTCGCGGCCGGCGTCGGCGCCGGCTTGAGAAGTGCCGGACGGCGCGGCAGCAGGTCCGCAACGCGTGTCTCGACGGCGCGCCAGAAGAGGAAGTCGTTGAGCCGCGTGCGCTCGACCACCGCCAGACCGACGGCGGACAGGAAGGGAATGCTCTGGATGACGAGCACGCCGGCGAAAATATAAATCTCGCGCACTTCCTTGTAATTGGTGGCGTAGGTCACGGCCGCGCCGATGAGCAGCAGGCCGGCCAGCACCGCTTCCCAGAATGCGTGAAAATCGGACGGACGGCGCATGCCGCCCTTGGCCGTGCGCACGAACGGCAGCCGGTCCTTGATCAGGCCGAAGCCGACCGCGCGCGCCACCGTCCACTGCACAGACATGGCCGCAAACACCGAGCCGAGAAGCTGCCCCGCGCGCGGCGTGACGCGAACGCGGTAGAGCGTCACGAAGTGCAGGACCGACACGACGAAGCTCGCGATGATCGGGATCGTCAAAATCTTGTCGGGCACGGCGATGCCGACGTAGGCGATGACCGGCACCCAGATGATGTTGAGTATTGCAACCACGACGCCGATGCTCTCGGCGCCGAGCCAGTTGAGCCAGCCAAGCGCGAATTCGCGCTTCTGGTCGCCGCTGAGGCGGCTCGCTCCCGGCAGAAAACGGCGCCAGTGCTTCTTGGCGATCTGGAATCCGCCATAGGCCCAGCGATGACGCTGCTTCTTGTAGGCATCGAAGCCGTCGGGCAGCAGGCCGTAGCCGTAGCGCCGGTTGGTGTAGTGCGCCTGCCAGCCGAGTTCGAGAATCGTGAGGCCGAGATCGGTATCCTCGCAGATCGTGTCGCTCGACCATCCGCCCGCCGCATCCAGCGCCGCGCGCCGGATAAGACACATCGTGCCATGCACGACGATGGCGTTGTATTCGTTCCGCTGCACCATGCCGATGTCGAAGAAGCCGGCATATTCGCCGTTCATCGCCTTGTGCATGACGCTACGCCCGCCGTCGCGATGATCCTGCGGCGCCTGGATCAGGCCCACATTCGAATCGCAAAACGCCGGCGTCAGATCCTTGAGCCAGTCGGCCTGCACGACATAGTCGGCGTCGATGACGCCGATGATTTCGGCATCGGGGGCCGTGTGCTCCAGCGCAAGCCGCAACGCGCCGGCCTTGAAGCCGGGCATTTTTTCGACGTTGAGGAATTTGAATCGGTCGCCGAGCGCTCGGCAGTGCTCTTCGACCGGCTGCCACAGCGCCGGGTCGGGCGTGTTGTTGACAACCACCACGCACTCGAAATTCGGATAGTTGAGCTGCGCGATGGCGTCGAGACTCTGCTTGAGCATCTCGGGCGGTTCGCGGCAAGCCGGTATGTGGATCGAGACTTTCGGCGCGTAGCCTTCCGGCACCAGCGGCGGTGCCGTGACGAGGCGCTGCGGCTTGCGCCCGAACACGATCGCGGCAATTTCCTCGATGCGTGCGAGCGCGATGATGACGAGCGGAATGAGCAGCACCGTTCCGAGACCGAGCGCGAACGCGGCGCCAGGCACGAAATAGTGTCCGTTCCAATAGCCGAATAACGCGGCCACCCAGGCACCGACGACGTTAGCCGCGCCCGTGAGCAACACGGCTTGCGTTACGCCGATTGAATTGGCGGCGAGCACCGGCAGGGACAGAAGCAGGCCGATCAGCAGGGCAATGCCGGCAAGTTTCCAGTGTTCGGGATTGGAGATCGGGCCGGTCCAGCTGAATTTCGGCTGACGCGAGGCGTCGAGCAGGCCCCAATAGGGACCGACGCCGCCTTCGAACGTCTTCCACGGCTGATCGATCGCTTCGATGATGTTGTAGTCGATGCCATAGAAATCGGCGCGCGCAACGAAGTCGCGCAGTACCTCCGCTTCGTTGATGCGGCCCGGATCGGCGCCTTTGTAATTGTAGCCGGCGCTCGGCCAGCCGAACTCCGCGATCACAATGCGCTTGCCGGGATAGGCCTGCCGCAGCTTGTCGTAGATCATGATCGCCTGATCGACGGTCTGATCGGCGTTGAGTCCTTCCCAATAGGGCAGGATGTGCGCGGCAATGAAGTCGACAGCCGACACCAGTTCAGGGTGTTCGATCCACACGTGCCAGATTTCACCGGTCGTCACCGGCACCGGGCTCGAACGCTTCACGCGCTGGATCGTCTTGATCAGTTCGTCGGTGTCGAGCTCGCCGCGGAAGATCGTTTCGTTGCCGACATAGATGGCGTTGACGTTGCCGTGCTTGTGCGCGAGGTCCAGCGCCGAGCGGATTTCGCGCTCGTTGCGGCTTTTGTCCTTGTCGAGCCAGGCGCCGACGCTCACGCGCAGGCCGTAATCGGCGGCGATCCCCGGCACGAGCTCGGCGCCGCCGGTTGCCGAATACGTACGAATGGCATGCGTCAGCGGCGCAATGGCCTTCAGGTCGGCACGGATCTGGTCGGCTTGCGCTTTCTGGGAATCCGGATGCGACACGTTTGCGAACGGCGCATAGGAAACGCTCGCAAGCTGGTTGTTGACGTCAGGCGCGGTGGCCTGGTCACGTAGCAGCGTCCACAACCCGGCATGCACGAGCGCCACAAGGGCGATCACGGCAGCGACGGAGCGCATCTACTCAATACCAAATGGGGCGGGAGTTCAGGTCCTTGAGCCCGTCCCCTGGGCTCGACCGCAACCTATGCTGTCTTTGCGACAGGATAGCGTATTGCGGCTTGAGGCGGCTAGTGAGGTAGAAGCCGGACATGGCGATTCCTAGGCACGCGGACGGAAAAGAAAAAAATTCACGGCGGCTGGCGGCATGGGAAGCAGCAGGACTTGGCGGCAAACGTTCAATGAACGCCGTCAGCGCGCCGTGGTTCCGTTTGCCGGCGCAGGAGGAGCGACTGTCGCAGGGGCTGGGGCGAGCGTGGGGTTAAGCCAGCAGGCGTGAACGCGGCTATTAAGGCTTTCCGGGGCTTTCGGATCGATGTCCCCCTGGAGAATGACGCAGCGGAAGGTGGCCTGGATATGGTTTGCCGGGCAGCCAAAGCGGTCATAGAGGTCGAGATGGCGAAAAGCGGTGTCCAGGTCGTCGCGCCAAAGGAGCCCGACCACCCGCCGGCCGAGCCAGACGCACTCGGGGTTGCCCGCCGGGCCGTTCACCAGTTTGCCGGCCTCGGTGATCTCGTCGGCTCGCTTCTGCCGCTCCTTGGCGGCAGCGGCTGCTGCGGCGTCGGCGGCCGGCTTTTTCTGTTCGGGTGCAGCGGCGCCCCCGCTCTGCGCCAAGGCAGATGAAACGCTGCCGAAAGCGAGAGGAGCCGCAAGAAAAGCCGCAAGGAGAGCGGCGCCGGTTTGACGCAAGAATACTGACGACATCGTTTTTCTTGGCTTTTGTTGGCAACCCCAGTGCTGCGGTCAACCAGTGCCGACGGAATAGGTCTGTTTTACGGCATTTAGTTGGGCGCAGCGCGGAGACTTTCGCCCCAATTTTGCGGATTTGTCCAGCGTCACCAGTGCAATTGCTTAAGACGTGGCCTTGGCAGGCGAAAGCCCCCGCGATAAGCCGGAATGGACATTGGATTGATGCGATTTCGGAACGGCTGATGCGCTGGGGGATTTCATTTTTTGCGCTATCGGCAGCCGTGATCGCGGCGGCCTGGGCGTGGCTGGGGGCGCCGGTCACAATGCCGCATGCGCCGTTGGCTCCCGGCGAAAAGCTTTACTGCGTTTCCTATGCGCCGTTCCGGGCCGATCAGACGCCGTTTGACCCCACAACCCATATTTCAGCCGTCCAGATCGAGGAGGATTTCGTCCGCCTCGCCAAGCTCACCGATTGCGTGCGCACCTATTCGGTCGAACTCGGACTCGATCAGGTGCCGGCGATCGCCAGGCGGCACGGGCTGAAGGTGATGCTGGGCATCTGGCTTTCCGGCGAGCGCGATAAAAATCGCATCGAGATCGAAACCGGCGTCAATCTGGTCAACAAATATCCGGACGTCGTGCGCGCCGTGGTGGTCGGCAACGAGGTGCTGCTGCGTGGCGAGATGTCGGAACCGGACCTCGCCGACACGATCCGTGCCGTCAAGACGCGCATCCCGGCATCGGTACCGGTGACTTATGCCGACGTGTGGGAATTCTGGCTGCGCAATGCATCGCTCGCCGCGGCGGTCGACTTCGTCACGATTCATATTTTGCCCTATTGGGAAGACTTCCCCGTTTCCGCGCGCGATGCGGCGACGCATGTCGATACAATCCGCCGTCGGGTCGCGGCCGCGTTTCCAGGCAAGGACATTCTGATCGGTGAAGTCGGCTGGCCGAGCGCCGGCCGCATGCGCGAAGGCGCGTTGCCGTCGCCGGCCAATCAGGCGCGTGTGATTCAAGATGTGCTGGCGTTCGCCAAGCGCGACAACGTGAACGTCAATGTGATCGAGGCTTTCGATCAGCCGTGGAAGCGCGCGCTCGAAGGCACGGTCGGCGGACATTGGGGCCTGCTCGACGCTTACGCGAGGCAATTCAAATTCCAGTGGGGCGAAGCGGTCTCCAATCATCCGTTCTGGATCTTGGAGGCGGCGGGCGGCGTCGCATTCGCGATGCTGATATTCGGCGCGGCCTTTGCGAGCCGGCGCGGCGAACCGCCGATGCGAGTCTGGATTGCCGTGAGCGCAACGGCGATTGCCGGCGGAATTCCGATCGGCTGGACCGTCGCCAACATTCCACTCGAAAGTTATGGCCTCGGCGGCTGGATGCGTTCGCTGGCGTTGGCGGTCGTCGCTTTGGCGGCGCCGCCGATTGCCGCCGCCGCAATGACGGCAGGTGTTGGCGTTCCGCGCTTTTCGGCGATCGTTGGCCCGGTTGCGTGGCGCGCGCGCGAACCGCTCGCGCGTCTTGCGGGCGTGGTCCTCATCGCGTTGACGCTGCTGGCGATCCAGTCCGCGCTCGGGCTCGTGTTCGATCCCCGCTACAAGGACTTTCCATTCGCGCCGCTGACGGCAGCTGCCGTGCCGCTTCTGTTACTGGGGCTGACGGTGCGGAGTTCCGGCGTGCGCGGGGCGGCCGAGATGATTGCGGCCGCGGTGCTGGTATTGTCGGTTATCTACATCGTTCCGAATGAAGGCTTCGCCAACTGGCAGTCGCTATGGACTTGCGCGGCGCTGATCGCGCTCGCCGTCACTCTGGCTCAGGCGCGCGGCGCGAAAGACTGAGCACGAGCACGCCGGCCGCGAGGCCGGAAAGCCCGGCGTTGTACAGCACGACACCCGCCGCGCTTAGCGCCAGCGCCACCGCAAACAGCACCAATGACGGACGCAGCAGATTGAGCACGGCGACGGCGAGCGCAGCGCCGCCGAACACCGAATTCGTGTAGAGCGAAACGGTGATCTTGCGCGTGAAGCAGAGCCATGTGTCGAGACCGGCTGCGCAGGCAAGCCCGACGGGCGTTTGCTCGATCGCCATGTAGCGCAGATACAGCGCGTAGCCGAGCGAGCAGAAGCCGACGATCAGCAGTCCGTTGGTGGCGCGCGCGCTCGGCAGAAAAAGTTTCATCGAAGGACTCCGGGGCTGCCGGATGATTATAGCGCTATTGCGTGGCCAGCCGATCGCCTTCGAACATCGCGGTGCGGCAGTAAATGCGCGTGGCTGTCAGCCGGCCGCAGAGACCGTTGGCTGCCGCCGCCGTCGTGAACGGCCCGAGGATCAGGTGATACTCGATCACGCCGGGCTTGCTCTCGTGCGCGAAATAGCGTGGCTGCAGCCCCTTCAGGAGCGGTCCGTAATTGGCCTTCACCGCGCTCCAGTGGGTGCGCAGGGATTCCATGGAGGCCGCGCTTCCGAGATCGGCGCCAAATTCTCTTTTGGCCGGCGGTCGGCTGGCTGGCTTCTCACTTTCCACGGGCAGACTCGCAACATGGGTGGGAGGCTGGAGCGCAGGCGCAGGCAGTGGAGTCGGCACTGACGCCTCCTGCACCCGCTGATGCGGCCAAGGCGACAGCACCGGCCCCGACGGCGGCAGTGTCATGCTCGGCATCGTCACCGCGGCTGTCGCCGGCGCAGACGGCACTGGCGCGGCCTGTTCCTTGGCGGCCGATTGCGCGGCGGCGACTTCCTCGACCTGTTTTTTAATCGAGCCGGTGGTGTCGTCGAGTGTCTGCTCGAGGCTGGCGATGCGGCTTTTCAGGCGGTCGCGGTCGGCGGAGAGTTCGCGCACCGCAGCGGCAAGCCGCATGGTTTCGGCGTTGCTGTGGGCTTTATCGCTCGCGCCTTTATCGAATGTGAGCCGCGGCAGCTCGAGTTGGGCCAGAATGCGGCTGGGCTGGCTTGCGTAGCCGAGCGCGACCTGCAAACGCTGCGCGCCTTTTTCGGTCTGGCCGACCAGGACAGCCGCCGAAACGGCGATAAGAGCGGCGCTTGCCCACAAAATAGCCGGCCGGGTCGGCCGCTTGCTAATGGCTGACGGCGTCACGATCTCAGGCGTTGGGTTTTCGTCGGCCATTTCCGCTTCCAAGGGACGAATCAGCTCATTGAAAACATTAGCAGAATCTAGGCATCCTCGCTTTGACCGAGTGCAATGCCGATGAACCAACGAACATGCCTTGCGATCGTTCTCGCCGCCGGCGAGGGCACACGCATGCAATCGTGCACGCCGAAGGTGATGCATGCGATCGGCGGACGGTCGTTGCTTGCGCACGTCCTCGATGCCGTCGCGCATGCGGGTGCAACGGACATCGCGGTGGTGACGGCTGTGCGCAATGGCCCGGTCACGGCTGAAGCGCAACGTGTCGCTTCGGCGTCACAGATTTTCGAACAGACCGAGCGGCGAGGTACCGCCCATGCCGTGCTGGCGGCAAAACCTGCGCTCGAACGCGGCGCAGACGATATTCTTATTATCTTCGGCGATACGCCGTTGATCCGCGCGGCCACGCTGATGAGCCTGCGTGCGGCGCTGGCGAACGGCGCGTCGGTCGCGGTGCTGGGTTTTACGCCCGCGGACCCGAAAGGCTACGGACGGC
>JBARCH010000224.1:0-5192 GCA_049793875.1 Pseudolabrys sp.
CCCGTTTTTTTGTTCGTCAGGAAATTGTTATGGCCGCGCGCCGGTTCTGCGGTTCTCTGATCTTTGGCGCCGTTTTCACTTTGATGTCCGTGCCGCCCTTGCTGAGCACCGCAAGCTGGACGCCGGAAGGCAGTTCTCAAAAAGAAAACGCCGCTTCCTTCGGCTGAAGGAAGCGGCGCCCGTTTTTGTGTCGATGTATCGATGCCTAAGCTATTGGAACAGCTTCATCGAGTTGACCAGCGTTTGCAGCACGCCCAGGACGAGCGGGATGCCGACGAAGCCCCATGCCAGTACGAGCTGGAGGGATGTGGTGCCTTCTTGGTTTCCGTTTGCCATGTTCTTCTTCTCCCTTACGCTTTAGCGCCGACCGGAGATGCATCCAGTTCGTTGCCGCGCGCGTCGTTGGCTTTCATGTGGTAGCGGGCATCGACCGCCTTGACGAGGAAGTTGCAGATGAAACCAATCACCAGCAACCCGGCCATGATGTACATGGTGGTATTATAGGCCTGCGCTTTCGGCACGCCGTGGCTGACGTTGTACGCGCGAATGTAATTCACGAGCACGGGTCCGAAGATGCCGGCCATGGACCATGCCGTCAGCAGCAAGCCATGGATGGCGCCGACGTAACGGGTGCCATACATGTCTCTGAGGTAGGCCGGCACGGTGGAGAAGCCGCCGCCGTACATGCTGATGATAATCAGGAAGCAGCAGACGAATCCGACCACGCTACCGATCGAGCCGGTGTACGGCACGGTGCAGTAGAGGACGAAGCCGAGCACCATGAACACGAAGTAGGTGTTACGGCGTCCGATGTAATCGGAAATCGACGCCCAGCAGAACCGCCCGCCCATGTTGAACAAGCTCATCAGGCCGACGAAGCCCGCTGCTGCGACTGGCGTGATGTGGCCGGGGAACATTTCCTGACTCATGGCGGAAGCCTGACCGAGCACGCCGATGCCGGCAGTCACGTTCAAGCAGAGCACCCACCAGATCAGCCAGAATTGCGGCGTCTTCAACGCGTCGTAAACGAAGACGTCGTTCCTGGTGATCAGGCCGACGGATTGCGTCGGTGCGACATAGCCTTCCGGCTTCCAGCCCGGTGCCGGCACGCGCACAATGATCGAGCCGACGATCATGAAGAAGAAGTAGACGACGCCGAGAACGATGAACGTCTCGGCGACGCCGACATGAGTCGCGGTGTTGAATTTGCTCATCAGCCAAACTGAGAGCGGCGCGGCGATGAACGCGCCGCCACCGAAGCCCATGATGGCCATGCCGGTGGCCATGCCCGGACGGTCGGGGAACCACTTGATCAGCGTCGAGACCGGCGAGATGTAGCCGATGCCGAGTGCGCAGCCGCCAATCACGCCGTAGCCGATATAGATGAGCCAGAGCGTGTGGGCATAGACACCGATTGCGGAGATGAAAAAGCCGCCGGCCCAGCAGAGAGCGGCGGTGAACATCGCCTTGCGCGGACCGCCTTCTTCAACCCAGCGGCCGAAGACAGCGGACGAGACGCCAAGGAAGAAGATCGCAAGCGAGAAAATCCAACCCAGTTCGGTGAGCTTCCAGTCACCCGGCGCTGATTGTGTAATGCCGATCAACTTGGTCATCGGCAAATTGAAAACGCTGTAAGCATAAGCTTGGCCGATGCACAAATGCACGCAGAGTGCGGCAGGCGGCACCATCCAGCGGCTAAAGCCGGGCTTTGCGACCGTGTTCTCCCGGTCGAGGAATGACAGTAAGGCCATCGTACGTTTTCTCCCCTATTCTGGATGCGCTTCGGCGCCACCCTTGAATTTTTTGCGCGCTGACAGGAGAAATTGGCGGCCGGGTTGCATCAAGGAGGCAAACGCAATCCCTCCATTGAAAAACACAATGAATGAGAGTGGGCGGTGCTGGGATGCCTCAGGCGGCGGGCAGAAGATCCCGCGGTGAAAGTGCGCGGGCTTCGGTCATCAGGGCCGCAACGGTGGGCGTGAGTGGGAAGCGCTCCGAGACCACAAAGCCGATCGTGTGCGATACATCAGGGTCCGTGATCGGTATTGCGCGCAATGTATCGGCTAAATTGACGGCCTCCAACGCCGAGCTTGGAACGATGCTGGCACACTTTCCCAGGCGGACATAGGCAATCAGGGCGGCTACGGAATCCGTCTCGATCATCGGGGAAGGCTCGGCGCCAACGCGCCGCAAGACGTTGTCGACGATGCGCCGGTTCTGCATGTCGCGGTCGAGCAGGCCGAGTGGGACCTCGGCTGCCTGCCTCCATGTCACCCGGTCGGCGTAGCCAAGCGGACCGTTCGGCGTTGTCAGCAGCAGATATTGTTCACGGTAGAGCGGGATGGCACTCACGTCGCCGATGGGCTCATGGCTGAGGTAGGTGACGCCGACGTCGATCTCCCGTTGATGAAGCAGATTCAACAGGACGCCTGACGAGCGGGCTAAAACGGTAAAGCGAACACCGGGATGCCGTTCCTGAAACGGCAGGGTGATTTTGGCGACGAGCGACATGGCCGACGGAATTGAGGCGATGCGCAAACGAGCCTCGGACCCGCCATTGAAGGTGAGGATGTCCTGGCGCATGGCGCGCGCATCGCCGACAAGGCGTCGCGCCCAGACCAGTACGCGCTCGCCCTCGGGCGTGAAACCCTGAAAGCGCGACGAGCGCTTGACCAAGGGGACGTTCAGCATTTCTTCGAGGCTGCGGATGCCGAGTGAAAGCGTCGGTTGTGCAACGCCACAGCTTTCGGCGGCGCGGCCGAAATGCTGCTCTCGCGACAGCGCGATCATGAATTCCAGCTTCTCAAGCATTGCGGAAATCGCCTGTGAAAGATGCGATCTCTCGCGCTCTGCTTCCAGCAACCTGATGGGTGCCGCAAGAGGCCTGTGAGGCCAAATGACGCAGCGGTGTGGGCAATGTCGGTTGTGCGCGGCGGGCAACTCGTCGTGCCCAATCCAGCATGCGTGCGCGGTCTCTCTTGACGCTTGGATGCAGCGCGGCGTGATTGATACGCGAGGTGCACCGCAAACTCATCCGCCCGGTTTGCAGCTCAACGCCCATTGATGCGGCGGCGTTTCGCGCATGCATTTCGTGGCGAAATCCGGCTGAAGCGTGGGGAGCGTTGAGAGGCATACTTTCAGCCTGTTGCCGGCGTGCGCTTTCCATAAAAAGCGCCTTGCGCCATAATTAACATAATTTCTGTGTATTATAATGTATTTATGCCGCCCACCATACCAAAAATGCGATCAAACGATAGGTATTTCCTATGCTTTAACCCTAAGGTGGGGCTTGCAAATTTCGCGCCAGAGGGCTTTCTGGGACGGGGAGGCTAGAATTATGACTTTGAGCGCAGATGTTGCCGGAGCCGAAAAAGGCCCGGCGAAAGGCGGCCGCCGTCGGCCGCCGCGGACCCCGAAAGGGCGTCAGCTCGATACGGCGGCAGTGCAAGAAGTACAGGCGTTACTGACCGACAAGCCGCGCCGCCGCGACCTGCTGATCGAACACCTCCATCTCGTTCAGGATCACTACGGCCATCTCTCCGCCGCTCATCTTGCAGCGCTTGCCGCCGAGATGAAGATGGCGCTCACCGAGGTTTATGAAGTCGCGACCTTCTATTCGCACTTCGACGTGGTGAAGGATGGCAACCCGCCGCCACCGGTCACGGTGCGCGTGTGCGACTCGCTTTCGTGCGCCATGGCCGGCGCTGAAAAGCTGCTGAAGGATCTTCCCGGCAAGCTTGGCCAGAACGTGCGCGTCGTGCATGCGCCGTGCATGGGCGCTTGCGACCACGCGCCGGTTTGCGCCGTCGGCCACGTGCAGACGTTCAAGGCCACGCCGGAGAGTGTTGCGGCCGCGGTGAAATCGAATCCGCACGCGCACGCATGGGATAAACATACCGGTCTCGCCGCCTATCAAAAGGCCGGCGGCTACACGCTGCTAAAGGATTGCCTCTCTGGAAAACGCTCGCGCGACGACGTTATCAAGATTGTCAGCGATGCCGGCCTGCGCGGCCTCGGCGGCGCCGGGTTTCCGACCGGCCGCAAATGGTCGCTGGTGCGCGCAGAACCCGCGCCGCGCATGTTCGCGGTCAACGCCGATGAAGGCGAGCCCGGCACGTTCAAGGATCGCTTTTATCTCGAACGCGATCCGCACCGTTTCCTCGAAGGCATGCTGATCGCAGCATGGGTGGTGGAGGCACCGGAAACGTACATCTATATCCGCGATGAATATCCCGAAATCCGGCTGATGCTGCTCGACGAGATCGAGAGGATCGAGACGGCGGGACTCTCTCCGCACACCAAGCTGCACCTGCGCCGCGGCGCCGGCGCTTACATCTGCGGCGAAGAATCCGCGATGATCGAGTCGATCGAAGGCAAGCGCGGCCTGCCGCGCCCTCGTCCGCCTTACGTCGCGCAAGTCGGCCTGTTCGGCCGCCCGACGCTCGAGCAGAACGTCGAGACGCTCTACTGGATTCGCGACATCGTCGAGAAGGGTGCCGAGTGGGTGACGGCGCAAGGCCGCCACGAGCGCAAGGGCTTCCGCAGCTTCTCGGTGTCCGGCCGCGTGAAGAATCCGGGCGTGAAGCTTGCACCCGCCGGCGTCACGGTGCGCGAGTTGATCGAGGAGTTTTCCGGCGGCATGGCCGATGGTCACACCTTCACCGGTTACCTGCCGGGCGGGGCGTCCGGCGGTATCCTGCCGGAGTCGATGGCGGACCTGCCGCTCGACTTCGGGACGCTCGAAAAATACGGCTGTTTTGTCGGTTCCCACGCGGTTGTGATCCTGTCCGACAAGGACGATATGAAAGCCGTGGCTTTGAATCTGATGAAGTTCTTCGAGGACGAAAGCTGCGGCCAATGCACGCCTTGCCGGGTGGGCACCGAAAAGGCCGCCAGGCTGATGGAAAACGGTCCCTGGAATCAGGAGCTTTTGATCGAGCTTTCCGCCGCCATGCGTGATGCCTCGATCTGTGGCCTCGGCCAGGCGGCGTCAAACCCGTTGACCTGTGTGCTAAAATATTTCCCGGACGAACTGACCAAACCGCTACGGACCTGGTGATTTATGGCTGACACGAACGGACAAAACCCGGCCGGCGCCGGCGGCTCGAAAAGGCCCATCAAGTTCACGCTCGACGGCAAGGAAGTCGAGGCGCGCCATGGCGAAACCATCTGGCAGGTCGCCAGCCGTCTCG
>JBARCH010000225.1:0-19276 GCA_049793875.1 Pseudolabrys sp.
GTGGACGCCTTGCCGTCATTGACCTCCTGCGTCCATTGCTCGAGCGGCAACTTGATGCCAAAGGCCTTGTCGATGGCGAAAGCAATGTCGAGGAAATCCAGGCTGTCGATGCCCAGATCGTCAATGGCATGACTTTCCGGCTTGATGGTTTCGCGCGGAATATCGCAGGTTTCGGCGATGATATTGGCGATGGTGTCGAAGGTCGAAGGCATCGATAACTCTCTGATTTGTATGGAATTCTGGAGGCCGCGCGGCACACCCGCGGCCTGCGCGCTCCGGCCACCCCTGATTAGCCTCCCACCCGCGTGAGATTGGCGCCCGTATAACGAAGAGGGGGCGCAAGTTCAATGCCGACAGCTATTTAAGACTAAGGCGAAAGCGGCCTATCGGTGATTTCCAGCCCTTTTTTACCAGCGATCATGCTGGACTTCGACCGGCGTGCAGCCCCGCCGTCCTGACAGCACACAATCCTGATTCTTGCGCATATCGGCCATGGTGTCGGCTATCCACAGGCCAGCCCCGATAAGCCCAAGGATGAAAAGGAGGGCCACCACATTGACGATCATGCGGGCACGATAGTCGTCTTCCTGCTCGCCGCCCTCGTATTTGCCAAGACCCGCAACTGGCGACGACGCGGGGGGCTTTGGCGGCCCGGCTCTCCGGCTACCGCTCTGGCGAAAATCCAGAACGCGGTGTGCGTGACTCTCTGGGGCCGTTCGGTCGTCGGGCATACCGACGAGTCTATCATGGCTTCGGCGAGGTGTCCGACCGCCACGGGCCGCAGATGTTTCATGCTCTGAATGCGCCGCCTCGGTATCGAGTATGGAATGTTCCTTGTTCCGGGCGCTCCGGTCGATCAAAATTGACACCGGAGTTGGGGGCGAATAGCACAAAGCTCTGCCTTTCATCGGGAATAGCCCGATATGCGATAGCGGCGGCAAGCCGCGTCGGGTGAAAGGACTTGTCTTTCCGCATCGCGGAAAGGCTTGGTGGGGGATGCCGTTTTGATTCCGAGTGTTGCGACATTAAGCCATTTTGCGACCTTTGATATTTCAGGGTTCGCGAAAGTTGCTTCTTTGCTCGTGCTGCCGTTTGCGCACGAAGATCTCGCCATCATTGTCGGCGGCTACATCATTGTGAATCGTCTGATGCCCCCCGGTTTGGTGGCGATCAGTCTCTATAGCGGCATAGTGGCCAGCGACTTTGCGCTGTACGGCATCGGTGCCGCGGCGCGATCGCTGCCATGGCTCAACCGTTATGCCGTCGATGATCGGGTTCGGCGTATCGGCGAAACGCTCAAGCGCAACGTATTTGGTCTCTTCGCCTTGTGCCGTGTCGTTCCCGGCGTCGTGTTCGTCGCGCTTGTTGCCTGTGGCTGGACCCGCGTTTCGCTCGCGCGTTTCACGGCAGCGAGTCTGGTTGTTTCGGCGCTTTATTTGCCGCTGATGCTTTATCTGGTGATTGTCTTCGGCGACGCGCTGGACGACCACCTCGGTCTCTGGGCTTGGCCGGTCTTGTTGGGGGCGGTCAGCGTCACAAGTCTTGTGCGCAAGCGCATATTTTCGTTTCACGATAAAGCCGAGGCGGGGACTGTCGCGGCTGCTCCTGACAGTTGTTTTGGCATGCCGGCGCCGCGCGATCGAGACCGCAAGGTTGCGCTGGCCGAACGCATTCCTCCGGCGCTCTTTTATCTGCCGCTTGTCATTAACTGGCTTCGCCTCGGCGTGAAGCATCGCTGCATGACATTGCCGACTGCAGCTAACCCGAACATTTTTACCGGCGGAATGTGGGGAGAGTCGAAGAGTTCATACCTGCTCGATGTGGCCGCCTCCGAACGCAAATGGATTGCCGACTTCGTCGTCGTCGAACGGGGCGACGGACCGGCAAGCATGGAATCCGATCTGCAGCAGGCTTTGCGGGCTATCGCCGCCGCCAAACTTGAATTTCCTCTCATCGCCAAACCCGATATCGGCTGGCATGGTCATGGTGTTCGCCGCATCGACGACGAAAGCGGTCTTCGCGATTACATCGCGCATTTTCCACAATCGTGCTCGCTGATATTGCAACGCTTCGTACCCTATGCGGCTGAGGCGGCGGTGCTTTATGCCAGGCTGCCAGGCGAGGCGAGAGGCCGCATTCTGTCGCTTACGCTGCGGTATTTGCCGCATGTGATAGGCGATGGGCATTGCACCGTGCGCGAACTCATCGGCCGCGATTCGCGCGCGCAATGGAAGTCGAGTCTTCATTACGGGATGGATCCGACCCATCGCGGCATTGATCCGGACGATCTGCGGCGGATTCCTGCACGCGACGAAGTCGTGCAAATTGCCTTGATCGGCAATCAACGCGCGGGCGCACTCTATCTCGACGGCCGGCGTCATATCACTTCTCTGCTCGAGAAGCGTTTCGATGCAATCGCCTGCAGCATGCGTGAATTTCACTACGGACGGTTCGATGTCAGATTCGAGTCCATTGCCTCGCTGATGCGAGGCGAGGACCTCTCGATCATGGAAATCAACGGAATTGGCGGAGAGGCGATCGACGCCTGGGACCCGCGCCTTTCGGTGGCCGAAGCTTACCGCAGGCTCGCCGATCAGCAACGATTGCTGTTTCTGATTGGAGAGCGCAATCGCGCGCGTGGTTTCCGCCCGACTTGCGCCTCCGACTTCGTCCTCAGCCTGTTGCGCCAGACTCACCTCATTCGCCGTTATCCTGCCTCCACCTAGCGGGCTGCGGGCGTGGACATGCCGCGGTGGCGGGCCTAGATTCCCCGCGATGGATAGGTGCAGCGATTCCCGGCGACTTATGGCGATCGTCGCCGCCTATGCGTTTGCGCTCCAGACGCTGTTGCTGCCGTTTGCGGTTGCTGCGAGTCGCGGCACCCCTGTGCCGATCTGTTCTTCCGCTTTCATGGCCGGCAGCGGCGATACAGCGCCCGGCGATCACAATTCGGGATGTCCGTGCGCCGCTGGTTGCGGAACGCTTTGTTGCGGTCATGCGCTGGCAGCTCCACCGCAAAATTTTGCCGCGATTATTCACGTCGCGGGCCAAACGCCGGTGGCGTTCTCTCATTGCATTACCCACGTTGCGGTACCGTTGCGGTTACGGGTGTGTGCCCCGCGCGGCCCACCGTTGGCCTGACGCTTCCCGGCCTCTCTTAATTCCGCCGTCATGCCGCGCACTCTGCGCGTGCCAAATCGTCAGGAGCGATCGATGATCCGCACAGCAATTATTTTTGCCGCAATGGCAAGTCTTACCATCTCGTCTGCGATAGCCGGGGATGCCCAGGCGGGCGCCTTGAAAATCACCGCGGCCTGGGCGCGCGCGACGCCAAAAGGTGCGAGCGTCGGCGGCGGATATTTGACCGTCACAAACACCGGGACGACGCCGGACCGGCTTCTCGGCGGCTCGTCGGACGCGTCAAAAAAATTCGAACTGCATGAAATGAAGATGGATAAAGGCGTCATGAAGATGCGGCCATTACCCGATGGCGTCGAGATCAAGCCGGGTCAAACCGTCGAACTCAAGCCCGGCGGCGAGCACATCATGCTCGTCGGACTAAACAGGCAATTGATGAAAGGCGACCAGATAAAAGGCACGCTGAATTTCGAGAAGGCGGGCAAGGTCGATGTGACCTTCTCTGTTGCCGGCATTGGGGCGCAGGGACCTGACGGCGGTCAAAGCGGGTCCGGCAACACGAAAATGGATATGAAGAAGATGCATTGACGGAATGAGCGCTTACCGCGCGGGTTGGGCCGCGCGGTGAGGGGCGCTCGTGTCAGCAATGTTGAAATTATTTCTTCGACGGCTCGGCAAATGCCAGTTGGCTGTCGGGTGGTGGCAGAAGACGGAAAACGTCAAGCGTCATCGCGATCATCGCGTAATATCCCAGCAGGCCGACGAATTCGACCATGGCGGCATCGTTGAAGAAGGCGCGCACGCGCGCATAGGTGCGATCGCTGACTCGCCGTGTCTTGTAGAGTTCTTGCACAAACGCATAGATCGCACGTTCGTCCTTCGCGGCGGATTTCGGCTCGCGCCCGGCACGGATGTCGGCAATGGATTTTTCTTTGACACCTGCGCGTTCCGCGATCGGCGCGTGAGCAAACCATTCATAATTTGCGCGCCACTGTCGCGCCGTGCACAGGATGGCGAACTCGGACAGGCGCGGCGGCAGGGCCGTCTTGTAGCGGCAATGAGCGCCAAGGCCCTGCGCGAGTTCACCGAACGCCGGTGCATGCAGGAACGCCGCGAACGGCCCGCGAACGCCGGTCGATTTTCCGCGTGGTCCCGAACGGATCGATTCCAGCAGCGCGCGCTGGGCGCCGTCCATCGCTTCTTCGGACAGGATTGCGAGACGGGATGCCGGGCGCTTTGCGGGCATTGGAAAATCCTCGAGGTTGAACGGAGATTGATCGACGGGGCGGCAATTTAGCGGAATGAAATGGCCGGTGAAAGCGAGAGGGTCAGATTGCACCAAAAAGACTATTGGATTTCGGCGCGCACTTTGAGGATACCGCGCTTGAGCATATGCAGCTTTTTCGCCGCTGCCAGTGAAAGATCGAGCATCAGGCCTTTCGTGAATGGGCCGCGATCGTTCACGATGACAACGACGCTGTTGCCGGTTTTCGGATCGGTCACACGCAAGCGCGTTCCAAAGGGCAACGTCTTGTGCGCGGCGGTGAATTTTTCGGGGTCGTATTTGGCGCCGGAAGCGACGGCGCCGTGGTAGTCGGCGCTGTAATAAGATGCCGTTCCGTTGAAGCCGCGGTCGTTGGCGGCCAAACTGCCGCTCGCAGAGACAATAATGAGGGCGGCCGCCATGGCGACCGCGCGCCCATTCATTGTCTGCTCCTTGTCCATGCGAAGGCCCGCATAGCGCGGCCTCTTAATCGCGTCAAATCCCCGCCGGCCCCTCGTGAAACGGTCAGGATTTAACGTGTTGGGATTTGGACTTATGCGCAGCAGTCTTGCTCTTTGGTTTTGCGCCTTTACGCCGTTCGAGATGGCCCAGCATGAATTCGGCCCGCTCGCGGCATTCGTCGTGCAGCTCTTCCAGTGCTTCGTCGGATAAATCCTCGATCGAGGCGAATTTGTTCTCCGCGCCCTTCATCGCCAGCACCAGCTCCGACAGTTTGAGTTGAAGTGCGAGTGTGTCGCGGTTTTGCGTGTTCTGAATCAGGAACACCATCAGGAAGGTGACGATGGTGGTGCCGGTATTGATGACCAATTGCCACGTGTCGCTGTAATCGAAAATCGGCCCGGTCACGACCCATGCGATGACCACGGCAACGGCCAGCAGGAAGCACGATGGCTGGCCGGTGTAAAAGGCGGTCGCCTGCGCGAAATGCGAGAATTGCGTACTCATCCATGAATGCTTGTTCGGCTTCGCATGGTTTTTGGATTCGGATTTATGAGCCATAACATGCCCCTCAAAGGCCAAGACGTCCCTGCGCCGGGCGTGGATTAACGTGAAAGGCGGTTCCGTGTTCCGGCGCGGTCAGCGCGCGCGCCGACTCTTCGGCAGCGATTGCCCCGTTTTTGTAATTTTTGCCCAGGGATCGGTGCGCAGGCGGCTCAGGCGCTGGGCGAGGTTGCGCACGGTAAACTGTGCGGCGCTTTTGAGCTTGCCGAGTTCGGCCCATGTCACGGGCGTTGAGACAGCGGCTCCCGGACGCGCGCGGGTAGAGTAGGGCGCAACCGCGGTCGCCTCTCGGCTGTTGCGCAGGTAATCGATGAAGATGCGATTGTTGCGTTTCGCCTTGGTCGATGTGGCGATGTAGCGCTGGGGATCTTGCGTGGCCATTTCGGACGCCACGTTGTGGGTGAAATCTTTTACCTCGTCCCACGGCGCGGGTTTGATCGGCACGACGACGTGCAACCCTTTGCCGCCGGTCGTTTTGACGAAGCTCTCCAATTTGAACGCCGAAAGACGCTTGCGCACGTCACGCGCCGCCGCAATGACATCCTGCCAGCCTGTACCCGGCCCGGGGTCGAGATCGAATACCATTCGGTCCGCCCGATCGCGGTCGTCATTCGTCGTGCCGCGCACGTGGACCTCAAGCACGCCGGCCTGTGCCAGAGAAATAAGGCCGTCGAGATCGTCGATCGAAATGATCTTGTCGCCTTCCTCGGAGACAAGATCGAGGTGCTCGGTGTTAATGCCGTGCGCGTGCTTTTGGAAAAAGCATTGTCCTTCCGCGCCGTCAGGACAGCGCAGCAACGCGATCGGCCGGCCGGCGACGTGCGGCTTCATCCATTTCCAGATGGAGACATAAAACTCGGCCAATTCCTGTTTGGTAACGCTGACATCTTGCCAGTAAACACGGTCGGGATGGCTGAGCGCGATACCGGCGACCACTACCGCGTCCTTGCGCTTGCGTTGCGCCGGGCTATGGCGCGCCTGGGCCGAAGCCTTGCTGGCGACAGTCCTGCTTGCGGACGTCCTGGTTGCATTTTTGGCCTTCATTTCGCGCACGACTTCTTTCGCCGGCTTGTCCTCGCGCAGGCCCTGGAACGAAGCCTGCCGCACGCGGGAGCCGTGCGTCCAGCCGTGGAAATCGACCTCGGCGACCAGTTTCGGTTCAACCCATTGTCCTGAACGCACGCCGCGCTCTTCTTTCGGCACCGCGCCGAAGGCCGGCTTTTTTGTCCGCAGCGGCAATAGCTTGCGATAGATGTCGCGCGCTGTCTTGTGCGTAAATCCGGTGCCGGTCCGGCCCGCATAGTGCAATTTTTCATGCTCATAGAAGCCCAGAACCAGAGCGCCGATCGCGTGTTGGTCGGCGGTCGACGGCACATATCCTGCGACGACGAATTCCTGACGATCCGAGCATTTGGTCTTGAGCCAGTCGTGTCCGCGGCCGGAGCGATAAGGCGCGTCGCGCCGTTTGGAGACGATGCCTTCGAGCCCGAGCCGGCAGGCATGCCTGATGAGCGCGGGGCCTGCCTCGTCAATCGATTCACTCAATCGCAGCGGACCTTGAGGGGGAACATGACCTAGCAGGGAAGCGAGCATTGCCTTCCGTTCGTCCAACGGCCGTCGCCGCAGGTCCGCACCGTCGAGATACAGCAGATCGAAGAGGTAAAACCACATGCGGTCGTGGCGCTTCGACTTGAGGTCCTGCTGCAGCAACGAGAAACTGGAAATTCCATCGCCACCTTCCGAGACCAGTTCGCCGTCGAGCAGCGCCGTATCGGCGGGAAGTCTGCCGACCGCGGCGGCAGCGGACGGAAATTTCGCCGTCCAGTCGAGCCCGCGCCGTGTCCTGAGCGTGACCCGCCCGTCCTTGAGCCGCGCCTGCAGGCGATAGCCGTCGAATTTGATTTCGTGGATCCAGTTGCCGGCCTCCGGCGCCTTTTCGGACAGAGTCGCGAGGCACGGTTCAATGAAATCGGGCAGGGGCGCGTGCTTGTCCTTCGCCACGGACGATTTGGAACGGACCGCCCCGGATTTGCTTTGCAGCGCGCGCACGAGCGTGCGGGCGCGCGCCGACTTGGCTTTTGGAATGGTTCGTTGAGATTTGGCGTGCGCCGTCCTGCGCTTGCCTTTCTGCTTCGGCGCGCCTTCGGCAATCTCGCCCATGCTGCGGCCGGTCGTGACCGAGAATGGTTCTTCTTCGAGAATGTCGCCGTCGCGGACCCGGCGTTCTGCGTCGTCATGGGCCTTGATCAGCAGCCAGTTATCGCGCTTCTCCCCCGACTTGCGATGCATGCGTACGAGGTGCCAGTTGCCTTGCAGCTTCTCGCCTCGAAGCGCGAAGTTGAGATGCCCTTTGGCCAGCCCTTTGTGTGGATCGCCTTCGGGTTGCCAACTGCCGCGATCCCAGATCATCACGGTGCCGCCGCCGTATTCGCCTTTCGGGATCGTGCCTTCAAATTTGTTGTAGTCGATCGGGTGGTCCTCGACCTGGACGGCGAGGCGTTTCTCGTCCGGCACGAGGCTCGGTCCGCGCGTCACCGCCCAGCTTTTCATGACGCCATCCAGCTCAAGCCGCAGGTCGTAATGCAGCCGCCGGGCCGCGTGCTTCTGGATGACGAAAGCGTGGCCGCGTTTGTGCGCGCCGCTGCCGCGCGGTTCAGCGGTCACATCGAACCGGCGTTTCGCGCGGTAAGTTTTGAGCGCGGCCATTTCAGCTTGCTCGTTTCACCTTCCGGCGTGCGGGCGCGCGTTTGCGGTGATGGGCGCTGGTCTTGCGATGGGAGGCGGGGCGCTGCCGGTCAGCCTTGGCGCTGCGGCGCAAGGCATCCATCAGGTTGATGACATTGCTTGGCCGTGGCTCGGACGGCGTCGGCGCCGGCTTGCCGGCCTTCTTGGCCTTAATCAGATCGGTGAGGGCATTCTCGTAACGATCTTCGAATTTCTCCGGCTCGAATTTTCCTTTTTTGGTTTCGAGGATGTGGGTGGCGAGCTTGAGCATGTCGGCAGGCACTTTAACGTCCGGAATGTCGTCGAAGTAATCGTCTTCTTCTCGTACCTCGTTCTTGTAACGCAGCGCTGTCGCAAGCAGGCCCTTGCCGCGCGGACGCAGCAACAGGATACGCTCCCGCCGGTAGATGACCACGCGGGCGAGGCCGGCCAGTTCCTCCTTGCGCATGGCTTCGCGGATTACCGCGAAGGCTTCCTGCGCGACTTCATCCTGGGGGACAATGTAATATGATTCGTCGAGATAGATGCGGTCGACGCCGGAGACCGGAATGAACTCGTCGATGTCGATTGTGTGCGTGCTTTCGAGCGCGACGTTGTCGAGTTCTTCGTCATCGAGCAGCAGGTACTCGTTATCGTCGGTCTTGTAACCCTTGACGCGATCCTCCGGCTCTACCGGATCGCCGGTTTCGCTGTCTACGACTTCATTGCGAATTCGATTGCCGGTCTCGCGATTGATGATGTTGAAGCGGATACGCTGGCTCGTGGTTGTTGCCGGGTAGAGCGCGATCGAACACGATACCAAGGACAGTTTCAGAAACCCCTTCCAGTTCGGACGTGGCGCCATGATCGCACTCCCTTACAAAGCCCTACGAATGAACGTTCCGGCGTTCGCTGCGGTTCCCCGCGCGGGCCGAGGGCACGCGTCAAGGGTATGCGCCAAGGGCATGCGCGACCGCGCCGGCAGTACGGGGCGCTGTTCATTCATTTTGCGAAGGGAAAAAGAGCGGGAAGGGCGGACGTCAGTTCCGGTCGTTGCCGACCAGCACGGCCCGCGTCGCCTGATCGGGCCCGAAATCCTCGGCGCCGTCGATTGCCATCAATTCGGCAAGGCGCGTGCGGGCCCGGTTGACGCGCGACTTGATCGTGCCGACCGCGCAGCCGCAAATGTGGGCGGCTTCTTCGTAGGAGAAGCCCGAGGCGCCGACGAGGATCAATGCTTCGCGCTGGTCGGTCGGCAATTTGGAAAGCGCGGTGCGAAATTCCGAGAACTCCACGCGCCCGTGTTGTTCGGGCTGCGATTTCAGGCTTTCAGCGTAATGGCCGTCGGTGTCTTCGACTTCGCGGCGGCGCTTGCGGTATTCCGAGCGAAAATGGTTGCGCAGAATTGTGAACAGCCACGCGGCCATGTTGGTGCCGGGCTGGAAGGAATCGATGTTGGCGAGGGCGCGCACAAGCGTCTCCTGCACGAGATCGTCTGCGCGATCCACGCTTCCGCACAGCGAAATCGCGAACGCGCGGAGACTCGGCACCGCGGTGAGAATGGCCTGGCGAACCGACTCGTCCATTAGGGTTTCCCCTTTTTCCCATTTTCGTCGAGACGGTTGAGTAGGTCGGTGAAACGGTCCGGCACGCCCTGTTCGACCACGTCGTCGTACATGGAGCGCAATTGCTGCCCGAGCCTTGCCTGAATATCTCGGCTAAGCTTCACAGGCGCCTTTTTATTGCGGGTCGTTGTTGCTTCCATCGGCTTTTGTCGCCCCGTAGGCTTTTCGTCGCTCATCGTTGGCTTCCCTCGCCCCGGCACCCGGGATGTGCTGCGCAAGGGCCCCCTTCAGTTGTCAGGACGAAACCCTTGGATTGGCAATTGGTTCCCCCCGGGCGGAACTTTTTTCAAGTCTATTCGTTGGCAAGATCGACGAAGAATGACGATATTCGGGTAAGTCAGCGTCCCGGGCACCCGGGGCCTGAAATCAATTCGGGAGGGATTCTTGCCGACAGCTCAAGCAGTTGCTCAACATATTCCGTATCTGCGCCGTTACGCCCGCGCCGTGGCCGGCAACCAGGCTTCCGGCGACGCCTATGTCGCCGCGGTGCTGGAGGCGCTGATCGAGGACCCCTCACTTCTCGATGCCCGAAGTTCGACGCAAATCGGGCTCTACCGGGCCTTCACCAAAATGTGGAATTCAGTGTCCCTGAACGGCAGGGACGGTCCCGGTGCCGAAAGCCTGCCGGTCGAGAAACATCTCGCGCAGATAACGTCCTTGCCGCGGCAAGCGTTCCTGCTGGTGGCGCTTGAAGGGCTCTCGGAAGACGACGCCGCAAAAGTGCTCGATGTCGACGTTCCCAAGCTTCGCAATCTTGTCGATGAATCCGGTCGGGAACTAGCGGTTGAAATTGCCACGGACGTCCTCATCATCGAGGACGAAGCCTTCATTGCGCTTGACCTTGAGGGTTTGGTGGAAAATCTCGGACACCGCGTGCTCGGCGTTGCGCGAACGCATAAGGAAGCCGTTGCGCTTGCCAAGACGAAACGCCCCGGCGTCATACTTGCCGACATTCAGCTTGCCGACGGCAGTTCCGGTCTCGACGCGGTCAATGAGCTGCTGCGTGCGTTCGAGGTGCCGGTGATATTCATCACCGCGTATCCGGAGCGTTTCCTCACCGGTGAAAGGCCGGAGCCCGCGTTCCTCATCGCCAAGCCTTTCCAGCCGGCGACGGTATCTGCGTTGCTCAGTCAGGCGTTGCTGTTCGAACGGAACGCGAAGCGCCGCGAGCGCAGAGCTACCGCCTAAACGGCTTCGTGCCTTATTGACAGAACTTTATACCGATGTGTCCATTGACAGCACAGATCGGAATCGACTGCGGCCGATTCCAATTTCGCATTAAGCTGGACTTCGACTTGAGACAGGTTCTTGACGATGGCTTACGAGGTGGCCGACGAGCCGCATAGCGAGCTGGCCAAGCTGCAACTGGAGCGGCGCCAATATGAAACGCGGCTAAGGGAGCAGGGAAGAGAGTTAAGCCTGCTAAAGGCGCGATTCACTCGCTATGAAGCTGCGTTGCGCGGCTCGCATGTTACTGTCTATACGCAAGATCGGGATCTGCGTTACACCTCTATCAGCAATCCGATGTTCGGCCGTGCGATCGACGATATTGTCGGCCGAACGGATGAGGAAATTTTCCCGCTGGAGACGAGCGCGGCGGTCATCTTGCTCAAGCGCGCTGCCTTGACAGCCGGCGAGGCACAAAGCAGCGAAATCAAGATTTTAGACAGCGGCAACACCCTTTGGCACGACTTGCACGTCGAGCCGCTTCGAAACGACGCTGGTGAAATTGTCGGCCTGACTTGCGCATCGGTGGATATCACCGAGCGAAAGGAAGGCGAAGCTCATTTGCGCCTGTTAATGCGCGAGCTTACGCATCGCTCGAAAAATCTGCTTGCGGTGATTCAGGCTATGGCGCGGCGGACGGCGCGGCACGTGGGCTCGATCGATGCCTTTCTCGAACAATTCGGAGCGCGGCTTCAGGCAATGGCGGCGTCGCACGACCTGCTTGTGCGTGAGAGCTGGCACGGCGCCTCGCTGGACGAGCTTATCCGTTCGCAACTCGGCGGTTATCTCGACCGCCATGATGTTCAGGTTCTGATCGACGGACCAGCGGTGGCCCTTAAACCGGAGGCTGCGCAAAATCTCGGCCTGGCGATCCATGAGCTTGCAACGAATGCCGCCAAATATGGCGCGCTCTCGGTGCCGGAAGGCCGCGTTTCGATACGTTGGCATCGGCGTAACGACGATGGCTATGCACTTGAACTGATATGGGCCGAGAATTCCGGCCCGCGCGTGAAAATGCGACGCAAGCGGGGATTCGGCAGTCTGGTCATCGAGGGCAATCTGACGCGCGCGCTCGAAGCAAAAGTTGACTGGACCTTCGAGCCGGAAGGGGCCCGCTGCCGGATTCTCATTCCGCCGAGCCAAATTCTTTCGGAACGTTAGTTTCGCGTTATCTACCTGAAAATGATGGAGTTTGGCGATGGAACCAAGCGGGTTCCAAAGCGTTTTCACGTCATCTTCAATTTTCACGTCATCTTCAAAACGACAAGGAGTTTTCCATGCAACGTCGATTGGGCTTTCTCGCCGTATTGGCGACCGTTGCCGCGGTCGCGGCGCCCGGCTTGAGTGCTCAGGCTGCGGGGACGAAAATCGGAACGTTAACTTGCGACATCTCAGGCGGCATCGGCCTGATTATCACCTCGAAGAAAGAGGTAAGTTGTGCATTTTCGCCGTCTGCGCGGGGTCACCGTGAGACCTATATCGGAAGCATCACCAAATTCGGCCTCGATCTCGGGGCGACGACCGGTGGCCGGATGATCTGGGCCGTCTATGCGCCCACCAGCCTGCGTTTCGGTGCGCTCGCCGGCAGCTATGGTGGTGCGAGCGCCGAAGCGACAGTGGGCGCGGGCGTTGGCGCCAACGTTCTGGTTGGTGGTAACGACCGGACCGTGACGCTGCAACCGTTGTCGGTGCAGGGTCAGGCCGGGCTGAATGTTGCGGCTGGCGTTGCGGGCCTGGATTTGCGTCCGGCGCGCGTCATTCATCATCGCCGCCACCGCTAGTAAGGCTCAAAACTTCCTGGTGACGTGTGAGTAGATGCGGCCGCCCCAGTCGGGCGGCCGCATTTTTTTCGTCCGTCGAACAGCGCGAACCGGACGGCGCCCACTGAAGGTGGGCGCGTCTGCGGCCGGTCGTCATGCCTGGAATACCGGCCTGTGGTTTTTCCCTTTCGCCGTTATAGGCCAAGCAAGCAGCCCAACGCGGCCGTAGCGGCGCTCATTTCGGACAGTGCCGCTGGCGTCAGCCTTCGTATTGCAGAATGTAGAGGCCCGCATTGGTATCGGTCAGGTACATGCGGGCTTCTTTGTCGACAAAGACATCGCAGGACTGAATCACCTTCGCGGCGCTGGGACGAATGTCCATCAACCGATCCGGCGGCGGCGGCACGAAATAGCCGGCCTGTTTCGGTTCGAACGGGTTGGAGACATCGAACACCCGCAATCCGGCATTGTGATAGGTCGCGAAGATCAGATCTTCGCTCTGGAAGGAGCCCGGCCGGTTTTCATGCAGATTGTGCGGGCCGAACTTGCCGCCTTTGGTGCAAAAGTTTTCTTCCGTGGGTGTCGGCAAGGTCGCGATCGATACGGGATTTTCCGGAGCGCGCACGTCGTAGAGCCACGTGTAGGCCAGCCCGTTGGCGCAGTTCACCGACGTTGCCTCATCGGCGAGCACGAGCAGCTTGCGGCCGGGCAGGGGCAAGGGCGTATGCGCGCCTCCGGCGAATGGCGGCGAGGTGTTTCTGCGGCCAATGAGCTTCGGCTTCGTGGGGTCGCTGACGTCATGCACGGTCAAGCCGCCGTCGCGCCATGCGCCATAGGCAAGATCGCCCGCGGTGATGACGTGGTGGAGCGCGTAACGCTTGCCGGAAGGCCAGGAAGGCGTCTCGCCGCCCGCGCGCCACATGCCGGGCAACCACCAGCGTCCGGCGAGCACCGGCTTTTCCGGATTCGACAGGTCGATCACCGCCAGTGCGTGATCGACAAAGCCATCGAAATGCACCGACACGTAGGCATAGCGTCCGCCGGTGTACCAGATGCGATGCGCGCCGAATCCCGGCAACGAAAGAAACGAAATTTCACGCGGCCTCGCCGGGATCGAAATATCGAAAATGCGCAAGCCCGCCGCGAATGTCATGTCGCTGCTGAAGGAATCCGCCAGCGACTTGGCGTAGTAATCCTGTTGCCGGGCATATTGCTGCATGGTCCAGACATTGGGCCCGTTCACAGCGAGCAACAGGTCGCCATGTACCTGCAGATGATGCGAGCGCGTGTTCGGCGGCGCGGCGACGAAGGCAAGCGCATTCGGCTTGAGCGGGTCGCGTACATCGATGACGGTGAAGCCGTCACTGAACATATGCCCGATATAGGCATGGCCCCTGTGGACCATGATCTGCACGCCGTCGGATTTGCCGCCCTGATCGCAATGCGACAGAACGCGGACGTTCCTGGATGATGCCGCCACGCGCAGGTTTCTCCGTGAATCTCACGCGTGCGAACCTAACACGCCGAGGCCCGGCCCAGCAGGATGCCGGGCCGGGCCTCGTGTCTTTCGGCCGTGCGAACGATCAGCCGGTCGGCGCGGCGATCTCGTCGAGGCCCCTCTGCCTTGCTTCAGGCCCCATCTGGGTCACCGAGATCGCGGCGATCGCCAGAACAATGGCAATGCAGACAAACACCGCTGTCATGCCCCAGTGGTTCTGGATGAACGGGATCGCGATCACGATGCCGGCCGTGGACAGGCGTCCGACACCGGCGGCCCATCCGAAGCCCGACGCGCGTGCGTTGGTCGGGAATACTTCCGAAGCGAAGATCTGCATCGAGTTGCCGGACACCTGGATGAAGAACACCATGACGAAGCCGAAAATCAGCAGCTGCGTGGGGCTTCCGGCATTGGCGAAGACGATCGCCATGATGCCCGCGCCGATGAACGCAACGACCGAGGTTATCTTGCGGCCGTAACGGTCAAGCGCATACATCATGAAGAGACTGGCGCAGGGGACCGCCAGATTCATGCCGAGGATGAACGTCAGCGACTTCGTAATGGTGAAACCGCGGTCGTGCATCATGTTCGGCAGCCAACTGCCCAGGCCGATCGCGACGCCGAAGAACGCCGAAAAGCAGATCATGCCGGCGATCACGCGTTTCGGGAACATCTTGAAGACAAGCGCGAAAGGATCGCTCTTGCTGTTGCTCGCGATGCTGGTCGCGAGCGGCTCTTTCGGCCCTTCGATGCCGAGACGCGCGAGCACGTCGAGCGCTTCCTTGCCGCGGCCGTGTGTTGCCAGGAACCGCGGCGACTCCGGCAGCGTGAAGCGGAAAATCCAGACGATCAGCGCGCCTATTCCGATCACGACCCATATGCCGCGCCATCCGATCACATCGCGGAAGAAAAGCGTGGACAGCGTGGCAACCGGCCAAACGCAGGCCCCGCCGACGAAGTGGACGAAAGCAAGGATACGGCCGCGAATCGCCTTGGGCGAATATTCGCCGGCATAGGCGAAGGCGAGCGGTTGTTCGCCGCCGAGGCCGAGGCCGGCCACAAAACGCGCGGCAACCAGCCACCATACCGTCGGCGCCAGGGCGCCAAGGATCGTGAATATGCCGAAGATCAGAAGGTTGAACTGGTAAATCGTCTTGCGGCCCCACCGGTCGCTGAATTCGCCTTGACCGATGGCGCCGATGAACATTCCCAGCACCGTCGCGCTGCCGATCCATCCGGCTTCAATCTTGGTTGCGAAGTGGGAATCGATCATGTCCGGGATGAGATTGCCCAGCACGATGAGATCGATGACGTCGAAGAAGTATCCGGCTGCGATGAGTGAGATGACACGAACGTGCAGTGGTGAAATTTTCGCTTCGTCGAGCGCGTTGCCGACGAATCCCTCAATTGTTTGAGCCACGGCGTTCTCCCCTGGTGCCAGTTTTATGTCCTGATTTTGAGACGCTTCAGCGCACGGAGGATGATCCACATTCCGCCCATTGACTAGTCCCGCCGCCGCGTTCTGCACGCGCGACAGTTGGTAAAAAGAAAATGTGTATTCGTCGGCGCAACCGTGGGCGTTGCTGCGCCGATTTATAAATTTCGTCTAATGAAACTCAGTCGTGGCGGATAATATGTCGGCTGGGCAGGGTGCGCCGATATCCGTGTCCCGGGCAGGAATGATGCCGTGCAATCGCGCCGTCGATGCGCTTGTATTTCTCCAGAACGCGGGGCCGGTCGAGATTGGCCTGCGCGGACTTGAGCAAACCTTGCTTGTTGTCGATGTCTGCCGTCCTTTGATCGCGGTCCTGCTTTGAAACGGAGCCGGATTGAATTAGCGACCGGCCGCGATCGAGCATCGCGTGCGCAAGGACGGCGTTGGCCTTGGCGCTCGCCAAATTCGATTCTGCCCGACCGAAAAGCGGCGCATGGTGTCGGATTCCCCGGGACCTCGTAGAGGTCCGCCGGACTCGATGGTAGCCGCGCGTTTTCGGCTATTCGGTGAGGTGTTCAGGGCCGCGCGGCGTGTGGCTGGGGGACTAGGATTCGAACCTAGATAGCCAGAGTCAGAGTCTGGAGTCCTACCATTGGACGATCCCCCAAGCAGCCTCGCGCAAGTGCGGCCGAAGAGGCGGCCGCGAGCACCGCGGAGGCCTTTCCCATGCTGCAATTCAGGCGTTTTGACAAGCCCGCCGACGCGGAACCGCGCGTTGACGTCAATTATTCTGCGCGCGGGGGGCCGGCAGCGTCAGCACGGTAACGATGGCCATGAGGCCGACCACCCCGGCCACGATGAACACCATGCGCGGATTGCCGTGGTCCATGATGGCCCCGAAAATCAGCGGCGACACCACGCCGCCGATATTGAACCCCGTCGTGACGAAGCCGAACACGGTGCCAAAGGAGCCGGGCGGGGTAATGTCGCGCACGATCATGTCGCGTGAGGGCATGACCACGCCGGTAAAGAACCCGCCAATCGACATCACGAGAATAAGCAGCACGCTGCCGAGGTCGACATTGCCGACCAGCATCACGGCAGCGACCAGGATTATGACACCGAGGACGGCGACGACGCTGTGACGGCTGGTGCGCGCGGCAATGAAGCCGCCAACCAGAACGCCGAGGGAAGAGAGCAGCAGAAACGCAGACAGCGCCGCGTTGGCGATTGTCACCGGTGTTGCATAAAGTGCATTCAGCGCGACGACCGAATAATTATAGACGCCGCTGACCGAGACCGAGAACAGCAGGAAGAACACAAGATTGAGCATGATCGGCGCCGACAGCAACAACTGCCAGCCGGCAGGCTTTTCGGTACCTGCCTGACGCGATTTGGTTTGCGCGCGATCGATTTCGTTTTCGCGATGAAATGCGAGCAGGATGGCGGCCGCAAAGCCAAGCGCGGCAGCACCCAAAAAGGCGCCGCGCCAGCCCCACTGACTCTGCATCAACAACAAGGTTCCGGGCGCCACGGCCGAGCCGAGCATGCCGGCGAAAGTGTGGATCGAGAAGGCCTGGCTTATGCGGTTCGGCGCAACGTGGTGCGAAAGCAAAGCGTAATCGCCCGGGTGGTAGACGGTGTTGGCGAGGCCGGCGACGCCGAACATCGCGACCAGCACCCAGAATGAATCGACCAGTCCTGCGACCGCGAACGCGCCGGCGCCGAGCAGCAGGCCGCCAATAAGCAGAAGGCGTGGCCCGAGGCGATCGACAAGGAATCCTGCCGGAGTCTGCAGGGTGGCGGACACCACGTTGAATGCGGTGAGGGCAAGGCCGAGTTCGGTGTAGCTGACGTTGTAATCGGCGCGCACGAACGCGAACAAAGGCGCCAATAAAATTATGTAATAATGCGAGACAAAATGAGCCGCGCTGACGACGCCGATAAGGCGCGCGTCCGTCGCGCGGCCCGCGCCTCTCACACCGCTCGCCTGCACCATCTTTTGATTCCCGAAAAGGGGCGGACTATGGCGCGGGGGCGGGCGGCAATCCAGAGCGTTTTGAACAGGTTGGGCATGCCGTTGCCGCGCGGGTCGGGCGGCAGCCAGCAAGGGGCCGCGGCCGCTCAGGAAAGGGTGCGCAAGTAGCCGAACCGGCTGAAATCGCGCTCGTAGGCGCGGTAAACGCGGCCGGCAAGCTCGGCGGTGTAATAGTTCTGCCACGGCAGGTGCCGCGAGACGTTGAGGTGAAGCCCGATCGCGTGACGCAGACGCGGTCCCGCGCCGGCGTGATCGAGAATGCGCACGAAATCGTTCGGGAAGGACTCGACCTTGCCGACGAAATCGAGCGCGATTCCCGGCATCTCGATCAGATCGTCTTGCAGTTGCCAGTGGGCATCCAGGCGGCGCCCCGCGGTGGCGGTCGCAAATTCAACGAATTGCGCGAACGACAGCGTCTGATCCCGTCCGCTCGGCAACGACGAAGCGACCGAGGTGCGGTGCGCGAGATATTGCTCGACGAAAGAATTGCCCGCTATGAGCGGCTTGTCCTGGAATTTGTCGGCCCAGGCCGACACGAGCCGGGCGTAAGGGTTGCGCACGAACGAGAAGCGCAGCGTCGCCGGATTGGTGACGAAACGGTGAAACGCGGAGATTCCGACCGCCTCCGGTGATTTGAGCGGAGAAAGACGGCGCTTGTGGATGCGATCGGGCGGCGGCGGATTGCGGCGTGTCAGTGCGACGAGCGCCATCTTGATGGTGCTCGACGCGCTCTTTGGCACGGCAATGTAAAGCAGGTTCCGGCACGGCAGGACGTCGATATGGCTGTTCGGCGCATAACCGCCGTCGAGCAGTTGATCGTAGAACCGTGACGCGACAGGGTCCACGCGGCGTTCGATATGATTGGACGCGCGTCGGGAAATTCGTCCGAGGTAATACTTGCAGGAATGGAACAGGAAGGGGGCGTTGGGTAACAAATTGCGACTCTATTTCATGCCGCCCCGCATTCGATTCTAAAATCGCGGGCCGCGTGAAAGGAGTAAAAGTCGCATAAATGAAAGAAATTTAATGGCGCAGGGTTTGCTACCCCTGCGTCGTTGCAGTGTGTATCGCCTGCCAAATCCGCGCCGGACTCGCCGGCATCTCGATGTTCCGGATGCCGTAGTCGGAGAGTGCGTCGACCACCGCATTCATGACGGTCGGCAGACCGGCGGAACAACCGGCTTCGCCGCAGCCCTTGGCGCCGACCAGATTAGTTTTGGTCGGTACCGGATGGTTCTCGATCCTGAACATCGGTGCATCGCTTGCGCGCGGCATGGCGTAGTCCATGAACGAGCCGGTTACGAGTTGCCCCTCGGCGTCATAAACGGCAACTTCCTTCAGGGCCTGCCCCAAGCCCTGCACGACGCCGCCGTGAATCTGGCCTTCGACCAGCATCGGATTGACCACGGTGCCGAAGTCGTTGACGCCGGTGTATTTCACAACGTGCGTGGCGCCGGTTTGCGGATCTATTTCCACTTCCGCGACGTGACAGCCGTTGGGAAATGTTCCCGGGACCGCGTCGGTCACATGGGTGACATCGAGCGTTGCGGGCACGCCGTCGGGCA